>CAUEQD010000001.1 GCA_959019945.1 uncultured Collinsella sp.
TTAGAGGCTTTAGCCTGTGCGGGGCGCGCAGCGCGCCGCATCAGAAACCACCCGCTATGCGGGTGGGGCCAAACGGCTTTACAAAGCCGCCCCCTCGCCGGACACTTGCGATTGTTCAGGCCGCAAGGAATCCGAGTCGAGAGGGCGGTGGTGGCGTATGGCCCAGAAGGCCTACAGCCTGTCGCACACGAAGTGGATGTGCAAGTACCACGTCGTGTTCACGCCGAAGTATAGGCGCAAAGTCATCTACAACCAAATAAGGTCCGACCTTGGGGAGATCTTCAGGAAGCTCTGCCAGTACAAGGGGATAGAGATCATCGAGGGGCACCTGATGCCCGACCACGTCCACATGCTGCTGGCGATACCGCCGAAGTACAGCGTATCGAGCGTGATGGGCTACCTGAAGGGGAAGAGCTCGCTGATGATATTCGACAAGCACGCGAACATGAAGTACAAGTTCGGCAACAGGAGGTTCTGGGCCGAGGGCTACTACGTGTCCACCGTCGGCCTGAACGAGGCCACGATCGCGAAGTACATCCGGGAGCAGGAGAAGGCCGACATCGCGCTCGACCGGCTGAGCGTCAAGGAGTACGAGGACCCCTTCGGCAGGGGGCCGGGGCGTAAATAGCGCCGGTTTGACCGGCCCGCCACGGGTCAATCTGCAGTGCGGCCCGAACCCCGTGAGGGCCGGCGCCTTTAGACGCGTGCCGGAAATCCAAGGGTTATACCCTAAGAGCAAACCACCCCTTTTAGGGGTGGTTTTGATGCCAATTTGTTCGCTCTGGCCGCCGCTCGCTGCCGTTACCATGGCATCGGCGGTTCCGTGATTGGTGCATTGGGGTCAGGTTACTTTGCACCAATTATTCGGTAACGGTGTGTTCGGGCTTGCGGTTAAAGACGAGCTTGTCTACTACGGCCTGCAGCGACATGCGACGGACGGTGTCGTAGGCTTCCTGCGTGCTGTACGCACAATGGGGCGTGACAATGCAGCGCGGGTGTGAGATCAGAGCCTGGTTGGGCGCGGTCTCATCGGCGAGCACGTCGAGCGCGGCGCCGCAGATGCCGCGCGTGCCACCGCTGGCGATGCCCTCGTCCAACGCGGCGACTAGGGCATTCTCATCCACGATGGGCCCGCGGGCCGTGTTAATCAAAAATGCCGTGGGTTTCATAAGCGCAAGTTCGCGCTTGCCAATCAGCTTCTCGGTCTCGGGAATCAGCGGACAATGCAGGCTGACGATATCCGATGCGCCGAGCAGTTCATCGAGCGTTTGAGCCTTGGCGCAACCGGCGGCGGCAAGCTCTTCTGCCGTCTTGGTCGGCGCCCACACCAGTACCTTCATGCCGAGCGCTTGCGCGATGGGCACAACAGCACGCGCGATGCTGCCAAAAAAGACCAATCCCAACGTGCGGCCCTGCGTGCGATGCATGGTGTAGCCGGCAAGTGGATTCCAGGCGCCGTCGCGCACGTCGCGGTTGAGCAACGTGACCTGTCGCATCAAGTCAAGCATCAAGGCGATGGCGTGTTGAGCGACGTCGTCCGAGCAGTACCCGGGACAGTTGGTGACGGTAATGCCGTAGGAGGCCAGACGATTTACTGCCACATGGTTCAGGCCGATGGACATGTTCGAGACGACGCGCATTCCCGCGGCTGCCATAGCGTCGGCACATGCATCGTCAACGGGACCGAACTCGCCGACAAAGCCCTCGCAGCCTGCCAGCTGCTCGGCAGTGGGGCAGACATTGGGCTCGTGCGCGCAGCCAACCAACTCAATCTGGTCGCCGCCTTCGATTGCGTCGAGCGCCGCCTGACCCGCCTCGGTCGAACCGTCGACCATGTAATAGAGCACCTTATGCTTCACAGAGGTCCTCCTGCCATGTGGGGATGAGGTAGAAGTGGTAGATATTCTAGCCCTCCAGGCCAATCGAAGTTGCGGTGGAATAGTTCCTGTTTGGGGGCCAGAAGGCTGGTTTCAGGAACTATTTCACCGCAACTTATTTGGGGCGCTTGGGTGGTGGCGGTGCGCGGAGTCGTGGTGTGATTTGCGTCGGTGTCCGCGCGGGTCGGTATACTGGTACGGCTCAAACTATGGCGCCGCCCGCAGGCGCGCCGTCCGTCAGATGAGGAGTCGCCCATGACCCAGCCCTTGCCCTGGGAAAAGAACGCCGCGGTACCCGTGCCGCCTGCGCCGGAACCCGTGCCGCTCGATGCATACACCGCCCCCGCTGCGCCGGAGCCCGAGCTCGTTCCGCTCGACATCTACGACGCTCCCGCGCCGGCACCCAAGCCCACCAAGCCGCTCGTCGACATCGACAGCCTTAATCCCGCCCAGCGCGAGGCCGTCCTGACCACCGAGGGTCCGTTGCTGGTCCTTGCCGGCGCCGGCTCGGGCAAGACCCGCGTCTTGACCTTTCGCATCGCACATATGCTCGGCGACCTGGGCGTTAAGCCCTGGCAGATCCTTGCCATCACGTTTACCAACAAGGCCGCGGCTGAGATGCGCGAGCGTCTGGCGGCACTCATCCCCAGCGGTACCCGCGGCATGTGGGTGTGCACCTTCCATGCTATGTGCGTGCGCATGCTGCGCGAGGACGCTGACCTGCTGGGCTACACCGGTCAGTTCACCATCTACGATGACGACGATTCCAAGCGCATGGTGCGCGATATTATGCAGGCGCTCGGTATCGAGCAAAAGCAATTCCCCATCAATATGATCCGCAGCAAGATCAGTTCGGCCAAAAACGCCATGATCGGCCCCGAGGACATGCTCAAATCCGCCGATAGCCCCAATGACAAAAAGGCCGCGCAGGTCTACCTGGAGCTGGAGCGCCGCCTGCGCGCCGCCAACGCGATGGACTTCGACGACCTGCTCGTGCGCACGCTCGAGCTGCTGCGCACCCGCCCCGAGGTGCTCGACAAGTATCAAGAGCGCTTCCGCTACATTAGCGTCGACGAGTATCAGGACACCAACCACGTCCAGTACGAGATCGCCAACCTGCTGGCCGCCAAGTACCAAAACCTCATGGTTGTGGGCGACGACGACCAGTCCATTTATAGCTGGCGTGGCGCCGACATCACCAATATCCTGGACTTTGAGAAGGACTTTAAAAACTGCAAGACCGTCAAGCTGGAGCAGAACTATCGCTCCACGGGTCACATCCTGAGCGCCGCCAATGCCGTTGTTCGCCACAACTCGCAGCGCAAGGACAAGCGCCTGTTTACGGCCGAGGGCGATGGCGAGAAGATTCAGGCCTTCCAGGCGAGCGACGAGCGCGACGAGGGCCGCTGGATTGCCGGCGAGATCGAAAAGTTGCACTCCAAGGGTACGAGCTACGACGACATCGCTGTGTTCTACCGCACCAACGCCCAGTCGCGTATTCTCGAAGATATGTTCCTGCGCGCGGGCGTGCCCTACAAGATCGTGGGCGGCACGCGATTCTTCGACCGTGCCGAGATCCGCGACGTCATGGCCTACCTCAAGATGATCGTGAACCCGGCCGACGAGATGAGCGTCAAGCGTGTCATCAACACGCCGCGCCGCGGCATCGGCTCCACCTCGATCCAAAAGATTGAGCAGCTGGCGCGCGACAATCGTTGCTCGTTCTTCCAGGCTTGCGAGATCGCGTGCGCCGAGACCGGTATGTTTAGCGCCAAGGTGCGCAATGGCCTGTCGAGCTTTGTGTCGCTGGTGCGCGAGGGTCGCCGCATGAGCGGCGAGCTCAAGGACGTCGTCGAGATGATTGTCGATAAGACGGGTCTGCTGCAGGCGTTTCGCGCCGAGGGCACCATGGAGTCCGAGAGCCGCGCCGAGAACATCCAGGAATTCCTGGGCGTCGCCGCCGAATTTGAGGAGACGCACGAGGATATCGAGGGTACGCTCGAGAGCTTGGAAGAGCTGCGCGCGGCCGGTGTTGCCGACGTGCCTGCCGGCGCCGAGTCCGAGCCCGTCGTGGTGAGTGCGCCCGCGCCCGAGCCGGGACCGTCCGCTCCGGCATCCTCGTTTGAGGCACTTGTCGGCGCTCGTGACGCCGCGGGCTCCAATCCGCTCGATAGCCTAGCCGCCCCGGCGCTCTCGCCGCAGGATGCCCTGGCCGCCGCCATCGCGGGCAACGCGTATGCCGTGCCAACAGAGCTACCGGCGGGCGCCGTGCATGCCGACGAGATCGAGCGCACCTACGGTCCGCTCACCTGTAAGGCGCTGCCGGCACTCATGGAGTGGCTGGCCCTGCGCTCCGACTTGGATTCCCTGGCCGGCGAGACGCATGCCATTACCATGATGACCATCCACTCCGCCAAGGGCCTGGAGTTCCCGGCGGTGTTCGTGGCCGGCATGGAGGAGGGCATCTTCCCGCACGTGCACGACTTTGGCGGCAGCGATGACCCGGGCAAGCTCGAGGAGGAGCGTCGCCTGGCCTACGTTGCCATCACGCGTGCCCGTAAGCGCCTGTTCCTGACCTATGCGGCCACGCGTCGCACCTACGGCTCGACCTCTGCCAACCCGCGCTCTCGCTTCCTCAACGAGATTCCGTTTGAGGATATCGAGTTTAGCGGTATCGGTTCTGCCGGTTTTGAGGGCACGGGCTGGGAGAAGCGCGGCGACCGTCACGGCACCTTTGGCTCGGGCATGGGCTCGGATATGTATGGCGGCAAGGTGTTCGGTTCGCATACGCGCTCGACCGGTGGTTCCGGTTCGCGCGGCGGATCGAGCTTCGACGATTTCTTTGGTGGCAGCACCTATGGCACCGAGCGCCATCGCGGGGTTTCGCCCGACGCCGGCCGTGTTGCCTCGACCTTTGGTTCGGGCGCGCCGCGAGCCAAAAAGCCGTCATCTAAGGTGTCGCCGACGGTTGAGCGCAAGGTCGATCGCGCCAGTGCATCGCAGGACTTTGCCGCGGGCGATACCGTGAGCCACAAGACCTTTGGCACGGGTACCGTGATCTCGGTCGCCGGAGACATGATCGAGGTTCAATTCGAAAAGACCGGCCAGACCAAAAAGCTTATGAAGGGCTTTGCGCCGATCGTCAAGCTATCGTAATCCCGGCGGGCCTGGGCGGGCGTATGGGGCAACATCGCCTGCACGGGCAGTCCTGCGCAAGACGGAGGCCACATTAAGTGGCCTCCTTTGCGTGCGGAACTCGCGATCGATGTTGCCCCATACGCCCGCCCAGGCCCTTAGATAACGTTGCTTGCGAACGTCGCCTTGCTCGTCCGCTTTTTGATCTGGAGAGCCGGGCGGGCTGAATACTTAGACATGGCAAGGGGCTCCCCCGTTAAAGAACGGGGGAGCCCCTTGTGCTTTGGCCTTTGATGATTGAACGTTTTATGCTGTTCAGCATCATTTCAATTAGTTACTAAAATGTTTATGAAATGAGGCAAGGGGCTCCCCCGTTGATGAGTGGGGGAGCCCCTTGTTGCTTTTTAGCTTGTTGTCCCAAACCCCGCGCCCCATCCCGGCGAGCGCTCGGGGATCGGTAGCTTACAGGTGGCTGATGATCAGTTCCATCTTGCCTTCGAGGTCGATGGAGCTGACGGTGCTCGGAGCCAGCAGGTGGCTTCCCTTGTGGACGGGGTCGCCGCAGACGGTGCCTTCGCCGTCGATGACCGACAGACACATGAAGGGCCAGCGCTGGTCGAGGGTCTTGCTGCCGTCGACACGCACGCGATCGACGGTGTAGCAGGAGTTAGACTCGAGCTCGGTCACGCCATCGACCTCGGGCGCGGTCACCGTGCCGTCGGTCGGTGCCTGCGCGTTAAAGTTGATGCAATCGAGGCTCTGCTCAATGTGCAGCGGGCGCAGCTTGCCGTCGGTGCCGGGGCGGTCGTAGTCGTACAGGCGATACGTCACGTCGCTCGACTGCTGCGTCTCCAAAATGAGCGTGCCGGTCTTGATGGCGTGCACGGTACCGGAATCAATCTGGAAAAAGTCGCCCTTGTGAATCGGCAGCACGTTGAGCATGTCGTCCCAACGGCCTTCCTCGATCATCTGTGCGGCCTCGGCGCGGTCTTTGGCACGCTGGCCGACGATGATCGTGGAGCCGGGCTCGCAGTCCAGCACATACCAGCACTCGGTTTTGCCCAGACTGCCGTTCTCGTGCTCGGCGGCGTACTCGTCGTTGGGGTGAATCTGGATCGAAAGGTCGTCCTTGGCGTCCAGAATCTTGATGAGCAGCGGGAACTCCTTGCCCTCGCAATTGCCAAAGAGCTCGCGGTGCTCGGCCCACAGCCACGAAAGTGTGTGGCCTGCATACGGGCCCTCCGCAATCTGGCAGTCGCCGTTGGGGTGGGCCGAGATGGCCCAGCACTCACCGATGGGACCTTCGGGAATGTCGTAGCCAAATACGGTTTCGAGCTGGCGGCCGCCCCAGATCTTCTCGTGGAAGATCGGCGTGAGTTTAATCAAATCGGACATGTGCATACTCCCATAAGGTTGTGCGGGTGCCGCGTAAGACAGCTCAAAACGAGCACCCACCGGATTGCAAAACTAGGCCAGCGTTACGTTGTGCAGCTCAAAGCGGTCGCCTACGTTGTGCGAGATAGAATATTCAAACGCGGTGCCGCTATCCAAGAAGCCAATCTGGTTGAGTTCGAGCAGGGGAGAGCCGGGTTTGGTATCCAGGCGCTCAGCCTCTTCCTCAGTTGCCGCGACGGCGCGAATGGTGCGGTGGAAACTCGAGATCTTGAGTCCGCACTGCTCGCGGATGAAGCTGTAGACCGACGCGTACAGGTCTTTTTTCTTAAGACCCGGAATCAGCTCGAGTGGCATATAGGTGTACTCGATAACGATGGGCTGACCATCGACCTCGCGTACGCGCACGATGTGATAGGCAAAGTCGTCTTCGGCCATTCCCAGCTGGGTCGCAACCTCTGCCGGCGGATTGACGATCGAGAAATCGTAGACCACCGAGGTCACCTTCTCCCCGCGATGCTCGTACGAAAAGCCTTGGGCGCGGTCGTTCTTGCCTTGGAAAAACACCTGGCCAGGAAGCCCCGCCGTGTCCTTAACGTAGGTGCCCGATCCGCGCCGGCTGGTAATTAGGCCTTCCTCGGTGATTTGCTCAATAGCTCGTTTGACGGTGATTTTGGAAACGCCATAGAGCTCGCAGAACTCAACGACGGTGGGTAGCTTGTCGCCCGGTTTAAGAGCGCCGTCCTCGATGCTTCGACGGATATCTGCAGCTATCGCCTCGTATTTGGGAATCATGTAATCCTCCCTTCATATTTGCGTTGATATAAAGAGAGTATACCTACTTAAAAAGCATCCATATGGCTTTCATCAAAGAAGTTCGATAAAGAAAAATAAAAAAGACGCTTTACATAATAAATTAGAGCGCTATAGTTACAGACAACAAGCGAGATGCATTGGCGTTTGCTTGTGCTGTTTGGGGACAGTTTTGTTTTGGCGGGTTGGATATCGGTATGACCGGTGCGCGCCCGCGCCGGATAACCTGCCAAAGCAAACCCGTCTCCAACCGGAAGCTCTAGAACACGAAAGCGAGGACTTTGATGGCACAGTATCAGCTGCCCAACGACTTCTTCTTTGGCGCCGCTATGTCCGGCCCGCAGACTGAGGGTCAGTGGAACCAGGGCGGCAAGCTCGAGAACCTGTGGGACACCTGGTCCATCCAGGATCTGGGCTCGTTCTACAACTGCGTTGGCTCTTATGCCGGCAATGACTTTATGGCCAAGTACCAGGAAGACCTTCGCATTTTGAAGGACTTGGGCCTGAATACCTATCGCACTTCCATCCAGTGGAGCCGTCTGCTCGATGCCGACGGCAACCTTAATGAGGAGGGCGCTGCGTGGTATCACGAGCTGTTCCGCGCCTCTCGCGAGGCCGGCCTGGAGCCGTTTGCCAACTTGTACCACTTTGACATGCCCACCTACCTCTTTAACCGTGGTGGCTGGGAGAGCCGTGAGGTCGTCGAGGCTTACGCGCATTACGCCGATGTCGCCTTCCACGAGTTTGGCCAGGAGATTAAGTACTGGTTCACCTTTAACGAGCCCATCGTCGAGCCCGAGCAGCGCTATCAGGAGGGCGTGTGGTTCCCGCAGCTCCATGACTTCAACCGCGCCCGCACCGTGCAGTATCACATCTCGCTGGCGCACGCGCTGGCCGTGGCCAACTATCGTCGCGCCTATGACGAGGGCGTTATTCGCGCCGATGCCAAGATCGGCATGATCAACTGCTTTACCCCGGTCTACACCAAGGAGAACCCCAGCGAGGCAGACCTCGAGGCCGTGCGTATGACCAGCGGCATCAACAATCGCTGGTGGCTCGACCTTATTACCAAGGGCGAGCTTCCTGCCGACGTGCTCGACAGCCTGGCCGAGGGCGGCGTTAAGCTCCCGTTCCGTGCCGGCGACCAAGAGATCCTCAAGCAGGGTGTTGTCGACTGGCTCGGCTGCAACTACTACCACCCCACGCGCGTTCAGGCACCGGCGAGCAAGATTGACCAGTACGGCTTGCCGCATTTTGCCGACGAGTATGTGTGGCCCGATGCCGTTATGAACGAGAGCCGCGGCTGGGAGATCTACCCGCAGGGCCTCTACGACTTTGGCATGGACTGCGCTAAGAACTACCCCGATCTTGAGTGGTTCGTTTCCGAGAACGGCATCGGCATCATGGACGAATACAAGAACCGTGACGCCGAAGGAACCATCCAGGATGACTACCGCGTCGACTTTGTACGCCAGCACCTGGAGTGGGTTGCCAAGGCAATTGCCGAGGGCGCCAAGTGCCGCGGATACCATTATTGGGCCGTTATCGATAACTGGTCTTGGGCGAATGCCTTTAAGAACCGTTACGGTTTTGTCGAGGTCGACCTTATGGACGGCTACAAGCGCCGCCTTAAGAAGTCGGCGGCCTGGCTCAAACAGGTCGCCACGACCCACGTGGTTGATTAGCGACCGGGCGAACGCCCAGACCGCGCGCCGCCGCGCGCAACACATGGCACATCTGGTGGTAGAGGGCGACAGACCACCGTGCGCATAGGAAAAGGCCGGATTTGAAAGTTAGGAGCAATCATGGCCAGTGACAACGGAAAGAGCTTCCTCGACAAGTTTGCCGAGGTCTCTGCGAAGGTGGGAAACCAGGTTCACCTGCGTTCCCTGCGTGACGCCTTCGCGACCATCACGCCGCTCTATATCCTTGCGGGTATCGCGGTTCTTATTAACAACGTCGTGTTCCCCCTGTTCCCGCTCGATGCGGCGGGTCTTGCCAACCTTCAGACGTGGGGTTCGGCAATTACGCTGGGCACCCTCAACGTCTCTGCCATTATCTTGGCCGGATTGATTGGCTACAGCCTCGCTAAGAACAAGCGTTTCGATAACCCGCTCGCTTGCGTGGTCGTCGCTATCTCTGCTTTCGTCATCATGATGCCGCAGCAGGTCACCGCCACGCTTGCCGCCACGAGCCCGCTGCTCACCGACAAGATCACCTCCGCCGAGGTCACGGGCGCCCTTTCGACTACTAACACCGGCACCAACGGTCTGTTCTCGGCTATTATCATCGCCCTGCTTTCCGTCTCGCTCTTCATCAAGATTTCTGGCGTCGAGAAGCTCAAGGTTAAGCTGGGCGAGGGCGTGCCTCCCGCGGTCTCCAACTCCTTCAACGTCATGATCCCGATGCTGCTCAACCTCGCGATCTTCGCTCTTGCCGCAGCCCTGCTCGCCGTGTGCGCCGGCACCGATCTGTGCACCATCATCTCCACGTGCATCTCCAACCCGCTCAAGAGCATCATGAACGCCGGTCCGTGGGCTGTTATCTTCATCTACACCCTTGCCAACCTGCTGTTCTGCGTCGGTATTCACCAGTCCACCATCTCTGGCGCTACCGTCGAGCCGATCCTGACCATGCTCATCGTCGACAACATGGCTACCTTTGCCGCCGGTGGCACCATCCAGCCCGATCACTACATGAACATGCAGATCGTTAACAGCTTCGCCCTCATCGGCGGCTCGGGCTGCACCCTCATGCTCCTGCTCGATACCTTCCTGTTCTCCAAGAACAAGGCTTCCAAGACCGTTGCCAAGATGGCTATCGTTCCTGGCCTGTTTAACATCAACGAGCCGGTCATCTACGGTTACCCCGTCGTGTACAACCTGCCGCTCATGATTCCGTTCGTGCTTCTTCCCGACCTGTTCATCGGCATCACCTATGGCCTGACCTGCGCGGGCATCATCAGCCCCTGCATCGCCCAGGTGCCTTGGACCATGCCTCCCGTCATCAACGCCCTGCTTGCCACGGGCTTTGACTGGCGCGCCGGCGTGTGGCAGGCCCTCGAGCTTGTCATCGGCATGGCTGTCTACCTGCCCTTTATGAGGATCTCCGAGAAGGCCATCGCCAAGCAGGAGGCCCTTGCCGAGCAGAGCGCCTAAACGTTCGTCCCTTTCACCTTTGCGGGCACCGGTACGCGGTGCCGGTGCCCGCACCTCTCTTTTGCGTAAGGGCGCAGAAAGAGGGCACAATAACCGCAAGGAATACAACCAGTCGTCGTCTGCGCGCCGCGCAGTTATAAGGAGAAAACCATGAAGAAGATCATGCTCTGCTGCAATGCCGGTATGTCCACGAGCCTGCTGGTCCAGAAGATGCAGGCCGAGGTTGCAAACCGTGGTCTGGATATCGAGGTCGAGGCTCGCCCCATGAACGAGGCCCATGATCACCTGGACGAGTGCGACATGTTGCTGCTTGGTCCGCAGATCGGCTACACCAAGGGCGATTTTGAGAAGGAGGCCGCCGGCCGTTTCCCGGTCGAGGTCATCAACATGGTCGACTACGGCCGCATGAACGCCGCCGGCATCATCGACCACTGCGTCAGCGTGATGGGCTAGGTGCTCCGCATGGAGGATATGAACGAGCTGCAGATGACCTGCTTCGAGATCATCAGCTACGTCGGTACTGCCAAGAGCATGTACATCAATGCCGTGCAGAAGGCCAAGGAAGGCGATTTTGACGCCGCCGAGGAACTTATCAAGCAGGGCGACGAGGCCTATAACGGTGGCCACGATGTTCACATGGGGCTTCTGAAGAAGGAGGCCAACGGCGAGCGTAACGGCGAGGCCCCGCTGATTCTGCTGCATGCCGAGGACCAGATGGCCGGCACCGAGACCATGCGCGTCATGGCCACGGAGCTCATCGAGGTCCACAAGCAGCTGCAGGCGCTTCAGGCCTAGCCGGCGCTATCGCCGCGACGGACCGTGCGGTCCAACAGACAACACAGTCCCTTTGACGGGCGCCGGGAGTCTCCGCCTCCCGGCGCCTTTATATTTGGGGAAGATCTTGCGCGACCTATTGAACGACCATCCGCGTTTCCCAGATAAAACCTGCCAAAACAAACCTGTCCCTTTTTGGTAGGTTTTTGCCTTGGGAGCGGTACCATACAGGCAATGTTTAAACGAGAAAGGTGGGCTCCCATGGAACCTAAGCAGTACTACATCGGCATTGACGTCGGCGGCACTTCGGTCAAGGAGGGCCTGTTCGACGAAGACGGTAACCTGCTTGCCAAGGCCAGCGTGCCCACGCCTCCCATCGTTGACGCTGCGGGCTTTGCCGCGGTGACCGAGGCTATCGACCAGGTGGTCGCCAAGGCACAGATTCCGCGTGCCTTTGTGGCGGGCATTGGCTTGGCCGTTCCGTGCCCCATCCCGGCATCGGGCGATGCCAAGGTCAAGGCCAACATTGCCATTAACCTGCCCAAGCTGAGGATCGCCATTCAGAAGCACTGTCCCGACGCGGTCGTTAAGTACGAGAACGATGCTAACGCCGCTGCCATGGGCGAGGCCTGGCTCGGCTCTGCCAAGGGCGTGCAGAACGTGGTGATGGTCACCATCGGCACCGGCGTAGGCGGCGGCGTTATCGTTAACGGCGACGTGGTATCGGGCGTTGTGGGTGCCGGCGGCGAGATTGGCCACATGTGCCTGAACCCGGCTGAGGAGCGCACCTGCGGCTGCGGCGGCCATGGCCACCTGGAGCAGTATTCCAGCGCCACCGGCGTGGTGAGCAACTACCTTGCCGAGTGCAAGAAAGCGGGCGTCGAGCCCATCGAGCTCACCGGCCCCTCCGATTCCAAGGACGTGTTCCAGGCCTGCCGCGAGGGCGACAAGCTCGCGCTGGCCGCGGCCGACACCATGGCCGACTATCTCGGTCGTGCACTGGCGCTTATTGCCAACGTGGTCGATCCCGAGATGTTCCTGATCGGTGGCGGCGCGTCTGCCTCGGCCGATGTCTACCTCGACAAGGTCCGCGAGCACTTCCAGCGCTACGCGCTTTCCGCCTCGCGCGAGACGCCCATTAAGGTCGCTTCGCTCGGAAACGACGCCGGCATCATCGGTGCCGCCTACGTAGCCCTGCGCGCCGCCGGCAAATAGCTGGTGCAGGGGGGGCGGACTTGGTCCCCATGCTTGCCACAAAATATGCCGTGGCCCTTCCGTCTGCGAAGGCTCGGCATCGGCGTGCTACCATAGCTACGTCCAAGTACACATATTAAGTGGAGGATACCCATGGCAAACGTTCTTGTCTTTGGTCACCAGAACCCCGATAACGACGCCATCATGAGCGCCGTCGTCCTGTCCCAACTGCTCAACCAGGTTGAGTATGCCGGCAACACCTACGAGGCCTGCGCCCTTGGTCAGCTTCCGGCAGAGTCCGCCAAGCTGCTCGCCGACGCCGGCATTGCCGAGCCCCGCGTGATTGATTCCGTCGAGGCCGGTCAGCTCGTCGTCCTCACTGACCACAACGAGTCCGCCCAGTCCGTCGCCGGTCTTAAGGACGCCACGGTCTTTGGCGTCGTCGACCATCACCGCATCGGCGACTTCGAGACTGCCGGCCCGCTGCACTACATCTGCCTGCCCTGGGGCTCCAGCTGCACCATCGTCACCAAGCTCGCCGGCGTGCTCGGCGTTGAGCTTTCCGACGTTCAGGCCAAGCTGCTGCTCTCGGCCATGATGACCGACACGCTCATGCTCAAGAGCCCCACCACCACCGATGTCGACCGCGCCGTCGCCGCCAAGCTCGGCGAGCAGGTGGGCGTCGATCCGGTCAAGTTTGGCATGGAGGTCTTCCTCACCCGTCCGTCCGGCTCCTTCACCGCAGCCGAGATGGTCGGCAACGACATCAAGATGTTCGAGCCCGCCGGCAAGAAGCTGCTCATCGGCCAGTACGAGACCGTCGACAAGACCCGCGCACTCGGCATGATCGACGAGATCCGCGAGGCCATGCGCGCCTACGCCGCCGAGAAGGGTGCTGACGGCATTGTCCTGTGCATCACCGACATCATGGAGGAGGGCTCGCAGGTGCTGCTTGAGGGCGAGACCGAGGCCGCTCAGAAGGGCCTGGGCATTGCCGACGAGCACGACGGCGTCTGGATGCCGGGCGTTCTCTCCCGTAAGAAGCAGGTCGCTGCCCCCATCATGGCCGCCTGCTAGGTTTAGTTGACCAAACGCCACGACCGGATCGCGGACGCCCCGCGCTCCGGTCGTTTTTTGTGCGCGGCGTCGCGCCGTCTCTTGGACAGGCGTGCCCGTGCCGTTGAGCAAATAATGTTCAACCTGTGGTTCCGCTTTTCGGCCACGCCTGCGTGCTTGTCGCGCAGGGTAGGCTAGATGCAAGCGTAATACGTTAGAGCGCGGCGCCGCCACTTGGGCGGGCCGTGCTTTTTTAAGACGGGAGCTTTCCCGTGAAAGGAGCCGCCCATGGCAGCAACTGAGCAGCTGTTCAACGTTCGTGAGCGCAAGCGCTTTGAACGTCACGATATCTGGGAGCGCATCGCCGAGAACGGCACGATTTCCGCCGCCGTCATGGTCTTCGCCGCCATCGCCGCCGTCATCTGCGCCAATACCAATGCCTACGAGGCCATCCATCACTTTCTGGAGACCCCGCTGTATGTGGGCCTGGGGCATTTTACGGCCGGTCTCACCGTCGAGCTTTTCGTCAACGACTTTCTCATGGCGATCTTCTTTTTGCTGGTGGGCATTGAGCTCAAGTATGAGATGACGGTCGGCGAGCTCAAGAACCCGCGTCAGGCCATGCTTCCCATGCTGGCGGCCGTGGGCGGCGTCGTCGTTCCCGCCTGCATCTACCTCATCTTTAACCATGCCGGCGCGCACAACGGTTGGGCTATCCCCATGGCAACCGATATTGCCTTTGCGCTGGGCGTGCTGTCGCTTTTGGGCAATCGCGTGCCCAACGGCGTGCGCGTGTTCTTCTCGACGCTCGCCATCGCCGACGACCTGATCTCTATCGCCGCCATTGCCATCTTCTACGGTCAGAGCCCCAACCCGTTTTGGCTGGGCGCTGCCGCGCTTGTGACCTGCGCACTCGTGTGGCTCAACAAGACGCAGCACTACCGCCTCGCCCCGTACTCGGTGCTGGGCCTGCTGCTGTGGTTCTGCATGTTCAAGAGCGGCGTGCATGCCACGCTCACCGGCGTCATCCTGGCCTTTACTATTCCGGCTAAGTGCGGCGTTAAGCTCGATAGCCTTACCGATTGGCTGGGCGAGTGCCTGCCGTTGCTCGACGACCGCTACGACGACGAGGCGCACATCCTGGGCCAGCACGACTTTACCGTTTCGACCACCAAGGTCGAGCGCGTCATGCACCGCGTCACCCCTCCGCTCATCCGCATGGAGCGCTTGATCTCCACGCCGGTCAACTTTGTGATCCTGCCGATCTTTGCGTTTGTCAATGCACAGGTTCGCCTGGTGGGCGTGGACATGAGCACGCTGCTCACCGACCCGGTGACGCTCGGCGTGTACTTTGGCATGCTGCTGGGCAAGCCGATCGGCATCTTTGGCATGACGTTCGCCCTGGTTAAGCTCAAGGCTTGCCAGTTGCCGCGCAACGTCAACTGGCACATGATCGCCGGCGTGGGCATTCTGGGCGGCATCGGCTTTACCATGTCGATCCTCATCAGCGGCCTTGCCTTCCCGACGGCCCAGTTTGAGGTCCTGGCTGCCAAGGCCGCCATCCTTGCCGGTTCTGTCACCGCGGCCGTGCTCGGCATGATCTACATGAGTGTGATCTGCAAGCACCCCGCGCCCAAGGGCGAGTAAAAGCGCAAAAAACGGGGCCGGACATGCCCGGATACCCTCGTGTGCAAAAAACGCCGTTTGTGAGTACTGTCACAAACGGCGTTTCATTTTACGTACGAAAAATAATGGACAACAACATGTTGCTTGTACGTTAACGAGTAGCCAGTAGATTAACAAATGACAATGGAGTCCTCAAAAGGAGGGCGAACGAGGTCAAAAAGGGCTGTTTTTGCAAAAAATTGCTGCCACTAAAAAAGTAACAGTACTCATATTTGCCCTTTTTTGAACACAGGCCCTAAAACAAGCCTCGCCAGGGTCGGGAAACGGGCCAAATCGTCGGCCTCGAGGTTTATTCCACGGTGCCGTAGACGGCGCCCCAGCCGTGGGCGGCTAGGGCCGAGTTGAGTTGGTCGCAAAGTGACTGGCGGTCGTAATGGCCGGGCGGTAGCAGGTTGACGATTTCCATGAGGTCGGGCGCCAGGTCCAAGATTTCTGCCTGCACGATCAGATCCAGGCGGTCGATGGCGTGGCGGTCGTAAAACAAGCCATCGACCAGGCATTGCAGGTCGCCGAACTCCTCGGCCCTAAAAGAACCGTATTCCATAGTGCCTCCTTGAGCGCCCCACGCCAGCATGCGCGGCGATGTCGTAATTCATTGCGATGGACTTAATCTATCACGGCTTCATAACGTTGCGGCAGTGGCGGTCTATACTTAGACGAACTGCAACGTACCGCTTCGCGAAAGGTCGCACCTATGCAGACGATCTACCAGAAGATGGAAACCACCGAACTCGATGCCGCCATCGAGGCGCTCAAGGCCGAGGTCGCCGAGGTCAAGGCCAAGGGTCTGGCGCTCGACATGGCTCGCGGCAAGCCGTCGCCCTCCCAGGTGGACATCTCGCGCCCCATGCTCGATATCCTCAATGCCGACGCCGATCTGCACGACGGCAACGTCGACTGCTCCAATTACGGCTGTTTTGAGGGCATTCCCTCGGCACGCAAGCTGGCAGGGGAGTTTTTGGGTTGCCCCGCCGAGCAGACGCTCGTACTGGGTTCGTCGAGCCTGCTGATCGAGCATGATATCGCCGGCATGTTCTGGCGTTGCGGCTCGTGCGGCAGCGAGCCTTGGGATGCTTACGAGGCGGCGCACGACGGCAAGAAGGTCAAGTTCCTGTGTCCCGTTCCCGGCTACGATCGTCATTTTGGCATCACCGCCGATCTGGGTATCGAGAACGTCCCCGTCGCGATGACCAAAAACGGTCCCGACATGGACGAGGTCGAGCGCCTGGTCGCCGCCGACGACTCCATCAAGGGCATCTGGTGCGTGCCCAAGTACTCCAACCCCACGGGCATCACCTTTAGCGAGGACACCGTGCGCCGCCTGGTCGAGATGTCCACGGCCGCGCCCGATTTCCGCATCTTCTGGGACAACGCCTACTGCGTGCACGACCTGTACGACGAGACCGACGAGCTCGCCAACATCTTCGACCTCGCTCGCGCGGCGGGCACCGAGGACCGCGTGGTGGCCTTTGCCTCGACGTCCAAGATCACCTTCCCGGGCGCCGGCATCGGCTTTATCGGTGCGAGCCCCGCGGTCATCGCCGAGTTCTCCAAGCGCTTGAAGGCCGGCCTTATCAGCGCCGATAAGCTCAACCAGCTGCGTCATGTGCGCTTCCTTCCCACCATCGAGGCGGTCAAGGAACACATGAAAAAGCATGCCGAGTTCCTGCGCCCGCGCTTTGAGGCCGTTGAGCGCAAACTTACCGAGGGCCTGGGTAACACGGGCTGCGCTACTTGGACGCATCCCCGCGGCGGCTACTTTGTGAGCTTTGATGGCCCCGATGGCTCCGCCCAGAAGGTCGCCGCGCTCTGCGCCGACCTGGGCGTTAAGCTTACGCCGGCCGGAGCCACTTGGCCTTATGGCAAGGATCCGCGTGACACCAACATCCGCATCGCCCCGAGCTATCCCACGGTTGAGGACCTGGAGGCCGCGCTCGACGTGCTGGTGCTGGCCGTTAAGCTTGTCGCTGCCGAGCTGGCGCGTGCCGAGCGCGCCTAACGCGTGACATCCCGTACTATCCGCACTTTCGATACACAAAGGAGCGCATACATGGATTTGGGCATTTCTACCAATCCCACGCCGGAGCGCTACACCATCAAGGTGACCGGTGAAATCGATATCTCTAACGCCGATAGCCTGCGTAACGCTATCGACTTGGCGCTCGAGCAGCCCATCGAGGCCGTCGAGCTCGACTTTGCCCAGGTGAGCTATATCGACTCGACGGGCATTGGCGTGCTTGTGGGCGCCGCACACCACGCAGCTGATCATGGTAAGCGTTTTAGCTGCGTCAACGTGCAGCCCCCGGTGATGCGCGTGGTTCAGCTGCTGGGCGTCGACCAGGAGATTTCGATTACGGCGGCATAAGCCCTGTCCCACAAGGGGTGTGCCGTTTGGCATATGTTTGTGATGCGCTCGGACGTTTTGGCGTCCGGGCGCTATACTTGACCGAATGAATAGACGAGTTCCGGCCGAATGGCGCGGTGCGGGCTCGACTCACATCGAGCCTTGGAGGTATGTGTGTTTGGTATTGGAGAGGGTGAGCTCGCGATCATCGTGGTCTTCGGCTTTTTGCTGTTTGGCCCGGATAAGCTCCCGCAGATGGGCCGCACGATCGGCCGTGCCATCCGTCAGTTCCGCGAGACGCAGGAAAAGATGACGGCCGTTGTTCAGTCCGAGATTATCGACCCGGTAAGCGAGGCCGCCTCGGCTCCGGTCAAGCCCAAGAAGGCTGCCGTCGATGACGATTCCGATGCGGACGATGATGCCGTCAAGACGGCTGCGCCCGCAAAGAAGGAGACCTTTGCCGAGCGTCGTGCCCGCCTTGCCGCCGAGAAGGCTGCGAGTGAGGGTACCGCCGAGGGCGAGGGCGCTGCCGAGGACACCGATGCCGAGGGTGCTGTCACTGCGGCTGGACCCGTTGCAGCCGCCGATGCCGCCGTCGAGTCCGAGCCTGCTGCAGAGCCGGAGCCCGAGCCGGCAGAGCCCACGATGGCTGACCTCTATGCCCGCCGTCCCCGCAAGCGCAAAGCTGTCGTCGACCAGCTCGCCCGCGAGCTCGAGGCCGAGGGCGACGCCGCTGCCGCCGACGCCCCGAAGGGAGGCGATGAGTAATGCCTATCGGACCTGCGCGCATGCCACTCTTCGATCACCTGGGAGAGCTCCGTCGCCGCCTGACTATCGTGGTCGTTTCGGTGTTTGCCGCCGCTATCGTGCTGTATTTCGCCACGCCTGTGGTGCTCGATATCCTTGAGGACCCCATCCGCTCCTTTGTGCCGGACGGTAAGTTCTACATCACCACTACGCTCGGCGGCTTTGGCCTGCGTTTTTCGCTGGCTATCAAGATGGCCGTGGTCATGTGCACGCCCATGATTATCTGGCAGATCCTGGCATTTTTCCTGCCGGCGCTTCGCCCCAACGAGCGCAAATGGGTTGTGCCCACGGTGCTCGCCTCGACGGTGCTGTTCTTCCTGGGCGCTATCTTCTGCTACTTCATCATTATCCCGGCAGGCTTTGAGTGGCTCATCGGCGAGACTTCGGCCGTCGCCACGGCGCTACCCGATCTGGAGAACTACGTCAACATGGAGCTGCTCTTTATGATCGGCTTTGGTGTGGCGTTTGAGCTTCCGCTCATCATCTTCTACCTGTCTGTCTTTCACATTGTGTCCTATGCGGCCTTCCGCAGCGCCTGGCGCTACGTGTACGTGGGCCTGCTCGTGGGTTCGGCTGTGATTACGCCCGACGGTTCGCCCGTCACGCTGGGCCTTATGTACGGCGCCCTGCTCTCGCTCTACGAGATCTCGCTTGCCATTGCCCGCGTGGTCATTACCGCGCGCGAGGGCAAGAAGGGCCTGTTCGTGAGCCGTCTGGACCTGTTCTCGGATGACGAGGACGACGAGGAGTAAATCGGTATGCATGAGGTTGGCATTGTCAACGGCATACTCGATACAGTGATTCGCGCGGCGCGTGGGGCAGGGGCCTCGCGCGCCGTTTTGGTAACGCTGCGTATCGGGGATATGACCGAAGTTGTGCGCGAGGCGCTCGACTTTGCGTGGGAGACGTTTCGCGACGAGGATCCGCTCACGCAAGGCTGCGAGCTCGCTGTAGAAGAGATTCATCCGCAAAGCGAGTGTCTGGACTGCGGCGAGGTTTTCGAGCATGATCGTTTTCACTGTCGCTGCCCCCACTGTGGAGGCGCCAACGTGCGCTTGCTGCACGGCCGCGAGCTCGACATCGCCAGCATCGAGGTCGAAACTCCCGACAATTAACCAGCCTGCCATTTGGGGACGGGGTATAAGTGGTAGAAATAGATGTGCCGGGCAGCTTGACATTTCATTTTGATGTGTGCAAGCAGGCAAAG
Source organism: uncultured Collinsella sp. (assembly GCA_959019945.1). Lineage (GTDB taxonomy): Bacteria > Actinomycetota > Coriobacteriia > Coriobacteriales > Coriobacteriaceae > Collinsella. Next base: position 19,444 of record CAUEQD010000001.1, read on the forward strand.
CGGTATATGTCAACGACGAAATCTACCATTTCTACCCCGTCCCCAAATGGCAGAAGTAAGGAGTGCCGAGTATGGCCGAGAAAACGATTGATATCGCATCGCCGATTTTGTCGCGCAACGAACGCCTGGCAGATCAGCTGCGTCAGCGATTTAAAGAGACGAATACCTTTGTGATCAACGTGCTGTCGAGCCCGGGCTCGGGTAAGACCACCACGATCTTGGGTACCAATGAGCGCCTGCGTGACAAGGCGGACTTACGTTGCGCCGTCATCGAGGGCGATATCGCCTCGGACGTCGACGCCATCACCATGAAGGAAGCTGGCATGCCCGCCATTCAGATCAATACGGGCGGCCTGTGCCACCTCGAGGGCAACATGATCATGGAGGCCGTTGACGCGTTCGATCAGGCCGTCGGGCTCGAAAACATCGATGTCATCTTTATCGAAAACGTGGGCAACTTGGTCTGCCCGGTCGACTTTGACCTGGGCGAGAACCTATCCATCATGATTCTTTCGGTGCCTGAGGGCGACGACAAACCTATCAAGTACCCGGGTATTTTCCAGCACGCCGGCGCGCAGCTGCTCAACAAGGTCGATGTGGCCCCGGCTTTCGATTTTGACATGGATAGGTATACTAAGACACTCGATGACCTCAATCCGCAGGCGCCGCGGTTTGCCATGAGTGCACGCAAGGGCGAGGGCATGGATGCCTGGTGCGATTGGCTCATCGGGCAGATTGAGCAAGCAAGGGCGTAAGTCGGCCGCTGCAAGTGCGGGCGCAGCTGCAGAGATACGAGATAGGAGCCTCTTTTGAAGCTCATCATCGCCGAGAAAAACGACGCCGCGCGTCAGATCGCCGAGCGCCTGTCCACGGGCAAGCCCAAAAAGGACAAGGTATACAACACCGCCATCTACCGTTTTGAGTGGAAGGGCGAGGAGTGCGTGACGATCGGCCTTGCCGGTCACATCCTTGCACCCGATTTTTGCGACAGTGTACTGTTCGATAAAAAGTTGGGCTGGTATTCGGTCACCGAGGACGGCGAGATGCTGCCGGCCGACATACCCGATGGCCTGGCTCGTCCGCCCTACGACACCAAACGCAAGCCGTTTCTTGCCGACGGTATCTCCATCAAGGGCTGGAAGCTCGAGAGCCTGCCATATCTCACCTGGGCGCCCGTCATTAAGCTGCCGGCCGAGAAGGAGCTCATCCGCTCGCTCAAGAACCTCGCCAAAAAGTCTGACAGCGTCATCATCGCCACGGACTTCGACCGTGAGGGCGAGCTGATCGGTTCGGACGCCCTCAATAAGGTGCGCGAGGTGGCGCCCGACCTGCCGGTCGCTCGAGCTCAGTATTCTTCGTTTACCAAGGCTGAGATCACGCAGGCCTTCGATAACCTTGTCTCGCTCGACCAGAACCTGGCCGACGCCGGCGAGAGCCGCCAGCACATCGATCTCATTTGGGGCGCGGTGCTCACGCGCTACCTGACGCTCGCCAAGTTTGGCGGCTTTGGCAACGTGCGCTCCGCCGGCCGCGTACAGACCCCGACGCTCGCCTTGGTGGTCGAGCGCGAGCGCGAACGCATGGCGTTTGTGCCCGAGGATTATTGGCAGATTCGCGGCATGGGTGCCGCGCAGGGCGCTGCCGAGGACGACCGCTTTAAGATTGCGCACAAGACGACGCGTTTTACCGACAAGGATGCTGCCGAGACGGCGTATGGCAACGTCGACGGTGTCAAGACGGCAACCGTCGCCGCGGTGACCAAGCGCTCGCGCAAACAGCAACCGCCTACGCCGTTTGCGACCACCTCGCTGCAGGCTGCCGCCGCAGCCGAGGGCATCTCGCCTGCACGTACCATGCGTATCGCCGAGTCTCTCTACATGGCGGGCCTCATCAGCTATCCGCGTGTCGACAACACCGTATACCCCGCGACGCTCGATCTGGGCGCCGTGGTAAGCGACCTGGCAAAGATTAATCCAGCGCTGGCACCCGTGTGCAAAAAGGTGCTCGCCGGTCCTATGAAGCCCACGCGCGGCAAGGTCGAGACCACCGACCACCCGCCCATCTACCCCACGGGCGAGGGCGATCCGTCCACGCTCGATGGCGGCCAGCGTAAGCTTTACGACCTCATTGCCCGCCGTTTCCTGGCGACGCTTATGGGCCCCGCGACCATCGAGAACACCAAGCTCGAGCTCGACGTCAACGGCGAGCCGTTTGTGGCTTCGGGTGACGTGCTCGTGACTCCGGGCTTCCGCGAAGCCTATCCGTATGGCCTTAAGCGTGACGAACAGATGCCGCCGCTTGAGCAGGGCGATACGGTTGACGTGTTCGACATCAAGCTCGAGGCCAAGCAGACCGAGCCGCCCGCGCGCTACAGCCAGGGCAAGCTCGTGCAAGAGATGGAAAAGCGTGGCCTGGGCACCAAGTCCACGCGCGCGAGCATCATCGAGCGCCTGTATGCCGTGCGCTATCTCAAAAACGATCCCGTTGAGCCGAGTCAGCTGGGCATCGCCATCATCGATGCGCTGTCGCAGTTTGCCCCGCGCATCACGAGCCCCGATATGACCAGCGAGCTCGATGGCGACATGACCCGCGTGGAGCGCGGCGAGGACACCGAAGAGCATGTCGTGATGCACTCGCGCGCGCTGTTGGCCGGTGTGCTCGACGAGCTGCTCAAACATACGCAGGAGCTGGGCGACGCTATCAGCGACGCCGTCACGGCCGATGCACGCGTGGGCGCCTGTCCCAAGTGCGGCAAGGACCTGGTCATGAAGACGAGCGCCAAGACCCGTGGCAGCTTTATCGGCTGCATGGGTTGGCCCGACTGCGATGTGACCTATCCGGTGCCGAGCGGCGTTAAGGTGAGCCCGCTCGAGGGCGAGGCAGCCGTGTGCCCCGAGTGCGGCGCGCCGCGCATTAAGTGCCAGCCGTTCCGTCAGAAGGCCTTCGAGATTTGCGTGAACCCCACGTGCCCCACCAACTACGAGCCCGACCTTAAGGTGGGCGAGTGCAAGGTGTGCGCCGAGGCCGGACGCCATGGCGACCTGATCGCGCACAAGAGCGAGAAGAGCGGCAAGCGCTTTATCCGCTGCACCAACTACGATGACTGCGGCGTGAGCTATCCTCTACCGGCGCGCGGTAAGCTCGAGGCGACGGGTGAGACCTGCCCCGAGTGCGGCGCCCCCATCGTGGTGGTCAACACGGCGCGCGGTCCGTGGCGTATTTGCGTGAACATGGACTGCCCGACCAAGGAGAAGAAGCCCGCCCGCGGCCGCAAGACCACAACCAAGGCGAGCACGGCAAAGAAGACCACGGCGACAAAGAAGACCACGGCTAAGAAAGCAACTGCCGCCAAGAAGACGACCGCAAAAAAGACGACCACCAAGAAGGCCGCCGACAAGTAACCGAGCACATATAGACGCGGCGGGGCCGGGCGCGCAAATGCAAATGCGCGCCCGGCCCCACTTCTAAGTTGCGGTGAAATAGGGACTGTTTTTGCTGGCAAAAGGCCTAATTAATCCCTATTTCACCGCAAGATTTGATCAGTTGTTGGGATTACTTCACCTCGACAGGCTTGGCGCCGGGATAGCGCTTCTCAAAATCTAGGCGGTACTTATTGTCATTGGTGCCCGCCACGTTGTCGCGCGACAGCGGCGCCACGATCTCATTCTTGTGGTCCGCAGGCTTGGCGTATTTCAGGCTGATCTCCCAGGCATCACAGATTGCGTCAATGCGGTGATCCAGGTCGTCGTACAGGGCGATGATGTCCTTCCAGGAGCTGTAGTTCTTGGAGCTCGTCGGGACGTCTAGGTCCTCGACGATGTCGTAATACTGCTCGATGGTGTCCTCCGTGCGCTCGGCGACGTCGGCGAGATTTTGACGGGTGGTTCGATCCTCTTCCAGATAGCTGCCGTTGAAGTTCTGCGCGCAGCCACGGACGTAGTTGTCGAGGTCTTCGAGCAAGTCGTAGTATTCGCTCAGTCGGCGGTAGAGGTTCTGCTCGGAGAGCGTTGCTTCGCCGCCATCCTCGTCGTCATCGTCATCATCGTCGTACAGGCTGTTGGGATCGCCGAGAGGCTTTAGGTCATCGTCGTCGACGTCATGGTGCAGCTTAGCTACCTCGGCAGTCGTCTGCGTGGCGGCGTTGTCGAAAGGCTTGATCACAAAGAAAACGACCAGGGCGATGATGATTGCCACCAGCACAACGATAACGGCGATAAGCGGCCCGGTGCCGCTCTTTTTGGGGGCGGGGGTCTGTGGCGAAGCGGGCGCGTATGCGGGAGCCGGCTCCTGTTGGGACGAGCCGCTCGCGACGGGTATGCGCTGCGTGGTCTCGACGGCCGCGGGGCCTGCGGCGGGGTCGGGGCGATAGGCGAGGGGGTCGTCCGCCTTGGCTTGCGGCGTATCGAGGGAACCGGTCTGCTCGAAAGCGGGCTGGCTATCGCTCGCGGCTGTTTGCTCAACGGGTGCACCGCACGAGGTGCAGAACTTGGCATTATCTGCAAGAAGCTTGCCGCACGAGGCGCAATACCGAGACATTGCCACTCCTTTCGCCACATTTCAATGCAATACGACGATTATACCCAGCGTCCAAAATTCTCCATCATAAGTTGCGGTGAAATAGGGACTGTTTGGCGGTCTCAGAGCTTCAATCAGTCCCTATTTCACCGCAACTTTGGAAAGGCACCATTAGCCATTGGGGACGCGCCGAGCACTGGGGTATCATGGCTTGGTTGATATATCTGCATTTACGCGCCTTGTAGGAAGGGGCTGCGCCCATGGCTTTTGAGCCCGCTCAACATAGCTTTATCACGCTCGAGGGCGTCGATGGCGCCGGTAAATCTACGCAGGCGCGCCTGCTTGCCCGTGCGCTCGACCTTGCCGGCTACCAGGTTGTGACCCTGCGTGAGCCGGGCGGCACTGCCATCAGCGAAAAGATTCGCGCCCTGCTGCTCGACCCTGCCAATACGGCGATGGGCGACACCTGCGAGTTGCTGCTCTACGAGGCGGCACGCGCTCAGTTGGTGCACGAGGTCATCGCGCCCGCCCTTGCTGCCGGCAAGGTGGTCCTGTGCGATCGCTTCTACGATTCCACGACCTGCTACCAGGCGTTTGCCGATGGCCTCGATCGTCAGATGGTGCGCGATGCCAACAACCTGGCCGTCGCGGGTACGCACCCGGCGCTCACGCTCGTCTATCACATCACGCCCGAGCAGGCGGCGCTGCGCATGGCCGACCGCGGTACGGCAGATCGCATGGAGGCTAAGGGCATGGCCTTCCAAGAGCGTGTCTACCAGGGCTTTTGCGCAATTGCCGCCGAGGAGCCAAACCGCGTAAAGCTCATCGACGCGACCGCGTCCATCGAGGACGTATTCGCACGGACGGTCGAGCAGGTTCGCGCCTACGGCCTCGACATTTCCCAGGATGCCGTCGCTGCCGCGCTAGCCCAGGAGGCCGAGTAACATGGCCCCCGCTCAGGCAAGTCTGCTGGCCAAGCTCGACACCCAAGAGCGCGTGCGCGACTTTTTGACCAATGCCGTCGCCAGCGGTCGCGCATCGCACGCCTACCTGTTTTTGGGCGCGCCCGGCGCGGGCAAGCTCGACGCCGCGTGGGCGCTCGCCCAAGCCTTCCTGTGCGAGCAGGATGGCTGCGGCTCATGCGATAGCTGCGTGCGCGTCGCCCGCCATACGCACCCCGACGTGCACTATTACACGCCCGAGAGCGCCACGGGCTACCTCATCGCCCAGACCCGCGAGCTGCTCGACGACGTGCCGCTGGCGCCCATCCGCGCCAAGGCCAAGGTCTACATCATCGACCGTGCCGAGCAGCTGCGCGCCAACACCGCCAACGCACTGCTCAAAACACTCGAGGAGCCGCCCGAGGGCGTTATGTTCATCTTGCTGGGCACCTCCGCCGACGTGATGCTGCCCACCATCGTGAGCCGCTGCCAGTGCGTGCCGTTTCGGCTGGTGTCGCCCGCCGTCGCCGCGCAGGCCGTGAGCCGCGCCACCGGTCAGGACCCTGCGCGTTGCCGCATGGCCGTCGCAGTAGCGGGAAGCCCCACGCGTGGCATCGAGTTTCTCAAGAGCGCCGAGCGCCAGGACGCCCGCCGTCAGATGGTTCGCGCCATCGATTCGCTCATCGCCGCCGACGAGGCCGATGTGCTCAGCCGCGCCAAGTCACTCATCGTCGCCGTCAAGGCGCCGCTCGCCGAGGTCAAGTCCACGCAGGAAAAGGTGCTCGAGCAAAACGCCGACTACCTGTCGCGTGGAGCATTGAAGCAGCTTGAGGACCGCAACAAGCGCGAACTCAACGCGCGCGAGCGTTCGGGTATCATGGAAGCGCTGGCGAGCGCGCGGACGCTCATGCGCGATGTGCTGCTGACGCTTCAGGACGAGGCAGCCGACGTGGTGAACGAAGACGTGCGCGACACGATCGGTCGGCTTGCCGCCGCGACCAATGTTGCGGGTGCCACCCAGGCGCTCGAGGCAGTCGTGACCGCCGAGCGCAACATCGCCAGAAACGTTACTCCCCAGCTGGCCATCGAGGTCATGCTGTTCGATATCAGGAAGGCACTGAAATGCCGTTAGTCGTACCCGTTAAGTTTACCTACGCCTCGCGCGACCTGTGGTTCGATCCGCAGGATCTGGATATCCTCGAGGCCGATTATGCCATTTGCTCCACTGAGCGCGGAACCGAGATCGGCCTGGTCACGGCCGATCCCTTCGAGGTGCCGCAAGACGAGATCGGTCAGCCGCTCAAGCCCGTGCTGCGCGTGGCGAGCGACATCGACCTGCAGCTTGCCGACGACCTGGCCATCCAAGGCGACGAGGCGATGGTCGACTTCCGCCGCCTGGTCAAGGAGCTCGACCTCGAGATGAAGCCGGTCGGCGTCGAGTACCTGTTTGGCGGCGAGAAGGCCGTGTTCTACTTTGCGGCCGAGGAGCGCGTCGATTTTCGCCAGCTCGTCAAGGATCTGTCCTCGACGCTGCACATTCGCGTCGACATGCGCCAGATCGGCGTGCGCGACGAGACCCGCCTGGTGGGTGGCTACGCCCAGTGCGGACAGGAGCTCTGCTGCACGCGCTTTGGCGGACAGTTTGAACCCGTCTCGATTCGCATGGCAAAAGAGCAGGACCTGCCGCTCAACTCGTCCAAGATCAGCGGCGTATGCGGCCGCCTGATGTGCTGCCTGCGCTATGAGTTCGAGGCGTACAAGGACTTTAAGAGCCGTGCGCCCAAAAAGAAGACGCTCATCGATACGCCGCTTGGCAAGGCGCGTATCCAGGAATATGACACGCCGCGTGAGCAGCTGGTGCTGCGCCTGGAGAACGGCAAAGTCTTTAAGGTCAACCTAGCCGATATGACGTGCTCGGAGGGCTGCAAAAAGAAGGCCGCCGAGCAGGGCTGCAACTGCCGCCCCGACTGCGTGACGCGTGACGTGCTCGAGCGCATCGAGTCGCCCGAGATGCGCCTGGCGCTCATGGAGCTCGATCGCGAGAACGGCGTCGATGTGGGCGATGGCCTGTCGAGTGCCGATCGTCTGGCCGGCACGTCGATGCCCAAGCGCCGTCGTCGCGATGCCGAATCCGATGCTCGCGCCGCTCAGGGCCAGAGCGAGGGCCGTGGCCGTGGAAAGGGCCGCGGCAAGGCCGAGGCACCCGAGGGCGAGGAGGCAGCCGGTGGTCGTCGCCGCCGCAAGCGCGCAGCGTCCGTCGACAATGGCGAGGCCGCGGGCAAGAACGCTTCCCGTGAGCGCGAGGCTCAGCAGCCCCAGCAGCAAAACCGTGGCGGTGGCATGAATCCCACGCGCCGTCATCGCCGTCACCTGTCGAGCGAGGAGCGCGAGGACGCCTTCCGCGCTGCAGCCGCTCGCGAAGCCGGTGCCGCTCCCAAGGGTGCCTCGGCCTCCGATGCGCCTGCCGACAAGGCTGGCAAGCCGCGTGGCGAGGAGGAGCGCGCGCCACGTCCGCGCCGTCGCCATTCCCCGGGCACGCAGCAGAAGCCTTCGGTTCCTTCCGTGGCCGATCAGGTTTCGGATGGCGAAGTCAAGGTCACGCGCCGTCGCCCCGGCGATGGCGGGGGAGCTGCCGCCAAGGCTTCGCGCGGCGGTACTCGCGACGAGCGCGAGCCGCGCGAGGATCGCGGTGGCGAGGGCTCGGCCGACCAGGGTCAAAAGCGCCGTCGCCGTCGCCGTTCCCGCAAGCCGCGCCAGGATGGCGGCGAGGGCTCGACTCCGTCTTCGTCCGCACCGCAACCGCCCGCCGGCGAATAACGCCCGCGAGCGGATTTAGCCCGCCTTGCCCCGAGCGCATCGGGGTATCATAGCGCCGAATCAACAACCCTCCCCGCGACCGAACGTAGGGAGGGTTGTGTCTTGAAGAGCCATCTGAACATATTGAGCCGTCTGCAGGGAGCCGGTGCCCTACCGTTTGCGGACGAATTGCTACCGTTTGCCGAGCACGCGACGTACGAGGCGCTTGAGGCGTTGTCGCCCACGCGATGTGCCGGCTGCGAACGCGCCGGTGCGCTTATTTGCCAAGACTGCCTGGCCGCGCTCACGCTCATCGACCCACGTCATAGCTGTACCCGATGCGGCGCCCCGTTTGGGGATTTGCTGTGCACTGAGTGTTCGGTCGAGGGCACGTCCTCGGCAATGGCGGAGGCACTCGATCGCTGTCTGGCGTGCGCCGTCTATGCGCATCCGCTGCCGCGCATCATTAAAGCGTACAAGGATGCGGGCGAGCGACGTCTGGCTCCGTATCTGGCGGAGCTGCTCTACGACACCGCCCTGCATGCCCAGGTCGTAGCGCCCGATCGCTACGGAGGTGTGCTGTCCGGCGCGGATGCGGTGGTGTTTGTGCCTGCGACGGCGGCAGCGTTTCGGCGGCGTGGTTTTGATCATATGGAGGCTATTGCGCGCCCATTTTGCGAGCTGTCGGGTGTTCCCCTGCTCGATGCGCTCGTCAAGTACGGGCATGGCGACCAGCGCGAACTCGGTCGTGAGGAGCGCCGCGAACATGCCCGGGGCATGTACGAGACGGTCGAAGATGTGCACGGCTGTCGTTTGCTGCTCATCGACGATGTCATTACCACGGGTGCGACCATGGCGGCGGCCTCGGCAGAGCTCAAGCGTGCCGGCGCCGCGGCAGTCGATGGCCTCGCTATCGTACGCGTCTGGTAGGGGTGGTTTTGTGGCAGTGAAGATAGCGCGGCGTGACGAGCCGACAAGCGAGCAACTGGCTTCCTCCGTAATCCTGACCGGCACCTCGGCGCTGCGCATGATGCGCGCCGAGCGCCGACAAATGGGTTACATCAGCTGGAGGGACCTCGATCCCGATGAAGAGCGCCGTGTGCTGCACGCATCGTCGCCCTCGGCCGAGGACATCTATCTTCCCGATTTGGTGAGGATCGGGGCCGTGAGCGGCGAGGTCCAAGAAGACCTGTGTCTACTGGTGGGGTCTGCAAAGCAGCGTCGCCGCATGCCTGGTGCAAGCTGGTCCGTTTGTTCTGCAGGACTGCCGGTTGGTTCGATTCTGGAGGTGGAGCCGGGGGTGTACAGCTTGTCTCCCGAGGCCCTCTGCGTAGCCGTTGCGCGCGAAGTCGGCTGTATCCAGGCATTTGCCCTGGCCCAGGAGCTGTGCTCCAAGATTTCGCTGAGCGATCGCGGGCAGTATTTGCCTCCCTACAGCTCGCCTACCGTGAACAGGCTTGCAAAGGATAAGGACCAGCCGTCAGATGTGGGCTACTTTGAGGTAGAGCCAGTGCTGACGCCCGATCGCCTGGCAGATTACCTTGCGGCATGCAAGGGGAGCGCGGCCAAGCAGCTGCGGCGGCTGTGCCCCTTTCTGTCGGAAAACCTGCGCTCACCCATGGAATGCATCATGCTTGCCATGTTTTCGCTTCCGTTTTCCTATGGCGGATTTGCCTGCGGTCCCTTTAAGACCGACCACAAGATCGAGTTCAACGACCGAGCGCAGGCGATCTCGGGGATGCCGTATGCGGTTTGCGATGCCCATCAGGAAGCAGCCCGGTTTGACCTGGAATACAACGGTGAGCTGGGCCATTCCTCCCGGAGGGGACGTATCCATGATGAAAAACGCAACACGGGCTTGATTACTATGGGAATCGAGGTCGCGACGGTCAACAACGAAATGCTCTGCGACATGGAAGCGATGGAAGCGCTCGCATGGCGCATCCACCAACGTATGGGTAAGCGATATCGCAACCGTGTTGACGCTTGCAGAAAGAAACAAGAGGCGCTATTTAACACGCTGCGGGCGTGTTTTGGGCTTAAACCCGCCTAGCAATGCTCTGAAACAGGGGGTTGAATACATGCTCTGGCCAAAATATAGCAAATATGAGTACTGCTACAAATTCGGTAACAGCAAAATCAGGGATTTTGGGACTAGAAGATGGCGTAAATCAGAAAGATATTAAACAAATGTGGAATACCCTGGCATCAATCTGACGTTATAGAGAGTGAAAACTGTTTGCAGAGCCAAAAATTCCTGCCACTAATTTGATAACAGTACTCATATTTGCTATTTTTTGGCCACGCGCCCCAAGACGAGCGCGTCGGGGCTCTCCATGGGGAGCTACGGGCTCAATCAGAGCGCGTGCAGCCCGCCCCGACCTGCGAAATCTGTGCTCGCGATGCGAATAACGTCCCTAACCTTAAACTATAGCTTGAACTTAGCTATAATGCCCTACGTTCCTGCCAGGCTGTGGTTGCGGACGGACGAAATGCCCATCCTAGTCCAAGACAGACGCGGTCAAAGGGATCCACGTAAGCGACCGCGTGCGCGCGGCGCGATCATGGCGCGTCCTAGATGTAAGCCGCACCGTCCGTTCTACTTTCTTTGGGGCAATACCGCCTCGCGGGCGAGCGGGCCAGTCGTGAAGGTGGCTGCGGCCTCCCGAGCAAACGCCCCGGTGCGCAAGTGTGGGGTCAAATACCAGGTCAGCTGGTGGGAACAACCCGATATTCCGTGCAGGGCACGGATTGTATACGACACAGAAGGCAGGGTAGTGGACATGGTGAGGGGCAGCTTGATGCATGCGGCTCGGTTAGGTGCTGGGACCGCGGCGGTCATTGCCGTTTTGGGCCTGAGTGGATGTGCGTTCAATCCACTGTCCACGTTCACGACGCCCACGATCGACCAGATCGAGCGCGAGACCGTTACCCCCACGGTATCGGACGATGCCCTGGTCACGCCGGGAACCCTGACGGTCGCCCTCGATACTTCCGATGCCCCGCAAGCCATGCAGGATGCCGACGGAAACCTCACGGGCTATGCGGTCGATGCCGCTCGTGCCCTTGCATGCCGCATGGGTCTCAAAGTCGCCTTTGTCGATGCGTCCTCGGCCGATTCCGCGCTCAGCGATAAAAAGGCCGACATCTTTATTGGCGACGCCAGGTCTACGGACGGCGATATCAGCTCACTTGGCACCTGTCTGTACGACGCCCCCGCCGTATTCGGCAAGAGCAGCGACGGCGAGTCGCTGAGCGTTTCCACCGAAACGCTTAACACCGCTACCCTGGGCGTTCAGACCTCCTCGGCCTCGCAGGAGGCGCTCGCCAAGCAAAGCATCACCGCCAACCAAAAGACCTTCTCCAACATCAATGAGTGCTTTGAGGCGCTCGAGTCGGGCGAGGTCGATTACGTGATCTGTGATTCCACGGCTGGTGGCTACCTCGCGCGTCTGATGAGCCAGATCTCCTATGTCGGTACGCTCGAGGCGCCCTCCACGCTTGGCGTCGCAGGCCTAAGCTCTAACGATGAGCTGTGCCGTGCCGCGAGCGATGCCCTCGATGGCATCACGGTCGATGGCACGCTCGAGGCAGTCCACTGCGTCTGGTACGGACAGATGCCCTATGACCTTACCGCCAAGACCGTTTCGGGGGCCAATGTGCAGGCATCCGACTCCACGTCCAACGAGACCGAGTCCTCCGATGACGACGCCTCTGATAACAACAGCGACGGCCCGTCGTCTAGCCAGGAGGGCACCATCACCGACGATGACATCAACAAGCTCAATAGCTAGTTATTGGTAGGGGTGGCGCCTGCCACACGCTGAACAAGGCGCTTCTTCACGGTTTCAACACGCATGGCCGGGTCTCCCAAATAGGGGAGCCCGGCTTTTCTATTTTGGTAAAACTAGCAGGTCAAAGCTAATTTTCACGAGAAAATTAACTCCGTCGACGCCTTCCTATAGCGCACTTTGCCACGGAAAAGTGCGAGACTTCGGTATGCGGTATCAAGCAGTCGTTATTCGGGTCTTTGGGAAATCGCGTGATTAAATGCACGGCAATGGGTACATAGGCAGTACAGTAAGTCCCCGAGGCAGATTGGAGCCACGTATGGATATCAAGGTTTCTGGACGCAAGACGACGGTAACCGATGCTCTGCGTGCGCATGTGGATGAGAAGATCGGCGAGGCGCTCAAGGTTTTCGATATCGAGCCCATGACGGTCGACGTTGTACTTCGCTATGAGAAGAACCCCTCGAACCCCAACCCGGCAATCGTCGAGGTTACGGTTCGTGCCCGCGGTTCGGTGATTCGCGTTGCCGAGCACGGTGCAGATATGTATGCCGCCATCGACCTCTCCGCCGATAAGGTCACCCGCCAGCTGCGCAAGTTCAAGACCAAGGTCGTGGACAACCGCCAGGGCGGTGCCAGCGCCGCGGATGTCGCACCGGTCGAGCGCGTCGAGGATCTGGCCGACCTGCTGCTGCCCGAGGAAGAGGACGACCTGCTCGTCCGCGAGAAGGTTATCGACGTCACCCCGATGACTGAGGAGCAGGCGCTGGTGCAGACCGATCTGCTGGGTCACGACTTCTACGTGTTCGAGAACGCGACGACCGGCCTTATCAATGTGGTGTATCACCGTAAGAATGGTGGATATGGCATCATCAAGCCCCGCATCGAAACACTTGACGAGTAAAATACGTTAACTTGCATGAGTTAACGGTTGGCGGCCATCCCATGCGGGTGGCCGCCTTTTTACGTAAGGAGTCGCTTTGATGGACAAGGCCGCATCTACCGGTCATTCGGACCGTTGCCGCATCGTCGTCGATACCTGCTGCGACTTTAGCCCCGAGGTCGCCGCGAACCTCGATGTCGATATCCTGGGTTTCCCCTTCATTATCGATGGCGAGGAGCGCACGGATGACATCTGGTCGAGCATCACGCCCAAGGAGTTTTACGACCGCATGCGCGCTGGTGCCCGCGTGTCCACCTCGGCTGTGTCGCTCGGTCGCTATATCGAGTTCTTTACCGAGTGCGCCAAAGAGGGCACGCCCACGGTCTACCTGTGCTTTACCTCGGCGCTGTCGTCGAGCTACAACTCCGCGTGCCAGGCGGCAGATGCCGTGCGCGCCGAGTATCCCGATTTTGAGCTGTACGTGGTCGACAACGCTCTGCCCTGCGCGACCGGCGCGCTCTTGGCGCTCGAGGCCGTGCGCCAGCGTTCGGCGGGACTGACCGCCAAGCAGCTGGTCGATTGGGCAAACGAGGCAAAGACCTACGTCCACGGCTACTTTACGCTCGAGAGCTTTGACGCGCTGGCTGCCGGCGGCCGCATTCCGCCCGCGGCGGCGCAGCTCACGGCAAAGCTCGATGTCAAGCCCGAGCTCTCCTACGACCTGGCCGGCTCGCTGTCGCTGATTGGCGTCAACCGCGGCCGCAAGAAGGCGCTCAAGTCCATCCTCAAGTCGTTCCGCGAGAACTACGTGCCCGATCGCACCATGCCCATCGCCATCATGACGGCCGATGCCGAGAAGGACGGCGACTGGCTCGAGGCCGCCATCCGCAAGGAGGAGGGCTGCGCCGACGTCACGATCATTCGCAGCTCCGTGGGCCCCACCATCGGCTCGCACGTGGGCCCCGGCATGGTGGCTTGCGCGTTTTGGGGCAAGAACCGTGCCGAGAAAGCCTCGCTTTCCGACCGCATCGCCCGCCGTGTGCGAGGCGAGTAGGTAGGCGCTGCGGCTGCAAGTGCCCTCAAGTCACGGCCGAAACGCTGGCACCGAGTATTTTAACCTGGTAACAACACCCAACCCAAAAGGAAAGGTTTCATGGCAAACAAGCTCTCCGTCGCATTCATCGGCACCGGAATCATGGGTGCCCCCATCGCCGGCCACATCCTGGACGCCGGCTACCCCGTCACGGTCAACAACCGCACCAAGTCCAAGGCCGCCGCGCTTATCGAGCGCGGCGCCGTCTGGGCCGATACGCCGGCCGAGGCCGTGGCGAACGCCGATGTCGTCTTTACCATGGTGGGCTATCCCTCCGAGGTCGAGGAGCTCTATCTGGCGGGCAACGGCCTGCTCGCGTGCACTAAGCCCGGCGCGGTCTTGATCGACCTCACCACGAGCTCGCCCGAGCTCGCCCGTGACATTGCCGAGGCCGCCCAGGTTTCTGGCCGCATGGCGTTTGACTGCCCCGTCACCGGCGGCGAGTCGGGCGCTATCGCCGGTTCGCTCACGGCTATCGTGGGTGCTACCGAGAACGACATCGCGCCGGTCCGCGACATCCTTGCCACCTTTGCGGCAAACATCTGCTGCTTCGACGGCGCCGGCAAGGGCCAGGCTGCCAAGCTCGCCAATCAGGTGTCGCTGGGCGCCTGCATGGTCGGCATGGCAGACGCCATGGCATTTGCCGAGCTGAGCGGCCTTGATCTGGAGAAGACCCGCGAGATGATCCTGGGCGGTACCGGCAAGTCCGGCGCTATGGAGAGCCTGGCGCCCAAGGCGCTTGACGGCGACTACAAGCCCGGCTTTATGGTCGAGCACTTCATTAAGGACCTGCGCTTGGCGCTCGCCTATGCCGACGATCGTGAGCTCGCTCTGCCCGGTGCCGACGTGGCCTTTACGCTCTACGACATGCTTGACGCCATCGGTGGTGCCAAGCTGGGCACCCAGGCCATCACGGTACTCTACAAGGAGGAGGCCGACGCCATCGCTGCCGGTCTGGACTGGTCGCAGTATCGCCCCGAGGAGCACGGTGCCCACGAGGACGGCTGCGGTTGCGGCGAGCATGGTGACGACCACGAGTGCGGTTGTGGCCACCACCATGGCGAGGACCACGAGTGCTGCGGCGGCCACGGCCATGATGACGGCCACGAGTGCTGCTGCGGCCACCATCACGAGGAGTAGCGCCCATGAGCTGGACGTTCGTGGTGCTTGCGCTGGTGCTCTTTCTCTTTGCGATCTACATCGGCTTTTTGTGCGGCCAGTGGGCGTGCGAAAAGCGCGTCATCACCAAGCGCGACTACTGGATCGCCAACTTTGCGGGAGCGGCGGCAGTCGTCCTGCTGACCTGGGTGTTTTCGCTGTTCCCGCTGGTGCAGTTTGCGCCGATCGGCTGGCTCGGCGGCTTTATCGCCGGCCTTAAGATGAGCTTTGGCGAGTCCGTCGGCCCGTGGCGCAAGCACGATGAGGTCTTTAACGTCAACAAGGCTCACCGCGCCGCCGCCGACGCGGGCGATGCCGAGGAGCGTCGCCGTGCGCGTCACAATGGCGCGGCCGACCGACAGCTCATCTCGGTCACCGATGACAGCAAGGGTGCTGGCAAGCATGCTAAGAAATAGTAAGAAGAGGTAACTATGGCAGAAAACAAGGAAGAACAGCTCACCGACGAGGAGCTGGCACAGCTTCAGCTGGCAGAGGAGAACGAGAACGCCGTCGACCGTCTGGTCCAGGAGCTCGGCTGCCCCACGCGCCGCATCCGTCAGTTTGCCGCCCGCGTGCTGCACCTGCTCGCCGAGCGCGATCCGCAGCGTGTCGTGCCCTGCGTGCCCGCGCTGATCGAGGCACTCGACCGCCCCGAGGCTCAGACCCGCTGGGAGGCCCTCGATGCCCTGGCGGCGCTTGCCACCACCTGCCCCGAGCAGCTGGGCGATGCCTTTGAGGGCGCCGAGACCGCGCTGTTCGACGAGATTTCCTCCACGCTGCGCTATGCCGCCTTCCGCCTGCTGTGCGTGTGGGGCGCCACGAGCGTCGGGCGTTCGCGCGAGGCTTGGCCCATTCTGGACGAGGCCATCCAGTGCTACCACGGCGACCTCGAGTATCGCGACATGCTCGGTTGCCTGTACGAGTTTGGCCAGGGCGAGATCGACGCCGAGGTCGCCGAGAAGCTTGCACTGCGCCTTAAGTTCGATGCCGAGAACGGCAAGGGCAGCTATCTCAAGGCCCGTTCGAGCGAGATTTGCGAAATGCTTGTTAAACGTTTTGGCCTGGATCTCTCCAAAAAGAAGAAGCGTGGTAGCGTTAAAAAATCTGACGACGCCGAAGACGAGGAGTAACAGATTATGGCGCACGATGTAGTCCTGATTCCCGGTGACGGTATCGGTCCCGAGATTACGCAGGCCATGCGCCGCGTGGTCGAGGCCACCGGTGTCCAGATCAATTGGAACGTCCAAGAGGCCGGTGCCGGCGTCATGGACGAGTTTGGCACGCCACTGCCTCAGCACGTGCTCGACGCGGTCGCCGAGACCAAGGTTGCTATCAAGGGCCCCATCACCACGCCGGTCGGTACGGGTTTCCGCAGCGTCAATGTGGCCCTGCGAAAGCACTTCGACCTGTATGCCTGCGTGCGCCCTTGCCTGTCGCAGCCGGGCGACGGCTCGCGCTTCCGCGACGTCGACCTGGTCATCGTGCGCGAGAACACCGAGGACCTCTACGCCGGCATCGAGTTCGATGAGGGCACTGCCGAGGTCGAGGAGCTCTCGCAGCTTGTCGAGCGCTCGGGTCAGAAGACCTTCGCCGCTGATTCCGCCATTTCAATCAAGCCGATCTCCATCGCCAAGAGCCGCCGCATTGTGGAGTATGCCTTTGAGTACGCCCGCCGCTGCGGCCGCAAAAAGGTGACGGCCGTGCATAAGGCCAACATCATGAAGGCGACCGATGGCTTGTTCCTGCGCGTGGCGCGCGAGGTGGCCGCCAACTATTCCGATATCGAGTTCAACGATAAGATCGTCGACGCCACCTGCATGGGCCTGGTCCAGAACCCTAACGACTTCGATGTCCTGGTTCTGCCCAACCTGTACGGCGACATCGTCAGCGACCTGTGCGCCGGCCTGGTGGGCGGCTTAGGGATGGCCCCCGGCTCCAACATCGGTGCCGACTGCGCCATCTTCGAGGCGACGCACGGCTCCGCGCCCGATATCGCTGGCCAGGATATCGCTAACCCCACGGCCGAGATTCTGTCCGCGGCTATGATGCTCGATCACCTGGGCGAGAACGACGCGGCCAATCGCATCCGCGCCGCCGTTTCTGCCACGCTCGACGAGGGTGAGCAGGTTACCGGCGACGTTCGTCGTGCCCAGACCGGCTCCGTTGAGGGCGCTGTGGGCACGCAAGCCTTTGCCGATGCCGTTATCGCGCACCTGGCCTAAGGCATGCAGACTGCAAACGCCTAAATAGTACTTAAGTGTTTGCGTATAACCTGAGAATCAATACGCCCGGCGCTTTGTCGGGCGTATTCTATTGCGGACTATGTTTCCTAACAAGGAGTAACTGATATGGGTCTGATTCAAAAGAAGGACGAGAAGGACGAGATCGACGGCATCCAGATCATCGAGCGCGGCGAAGGCCCCGATGGTGATGAGGAGGAGAAGATCGATCTGGTCGCCGGTACGTCTGCCGAACATATTGCCGCCGGTACGACGGCCGAGGAGGAGGACGCTCGCCTGGAGGCAAAGATCGCCGCGGACGCCGCCGACGAGAACCTCATGCCCGAGGAGCAGGACGAGGACGACGATATCCTGGGTTCCGACGAAGACGACCGCGCATCCAAGCACAAGAAGACGATGATTGCCGCCTTCGTGGTTGCAGTCGTGATCGCTGCTGTGGTCGGCTTCTTTATCGGCAACGGTGGTTTTGGCGGCAAGGGCGTCGGCTCGGCGACCCTGTCCGAGGACCAGCTCGATTCGACCGTGGCGAGCTATAGCTACAACGGCAAGAAGAGCGACATCACCGCGCGTGAGGCCATCGAGAGCCAGTACAGCCTTGACACCGTCAAGGACGACGACGGCAACTACACCGCTCCGTCTGCCGACGTTATCCTGTCCTACGTGCGCAACCAGATTCTGCTGGACGCTGCCGAGGACGAGGGCATTACCGTCTCTTCCAAGGAAATGAAGCAGTATGCCGAGGATTCCATCGGCACCTCCGACTACAAGACCATGGCCACGCAGTACGGCGTGTCCAAGGACCAGGCCAAGCAGATCGTCCGCCAGTCCGCGACGCTGCAGAAGCTCTACAAGAAGAAGGTGGGCGATAGCTCCGCAAGCATGCCGAGCGCCCCGACCGAGCCTGCTGACGGCAACGAGGAGACCGCGAGCAAGGACTACGCCGATTACATCATCAACCTTGCCGGTGACGAGTGGGATAGCGAGAAAGGCACCTGGAAGGATGCCGACAGCACCTATGCCAAGGCCTTCGCTGACGATGCCTTTACGGCCGATAGCGCTACCTATAAGCAAGCCATGACCGCCTATTACACCGCCTACCAGCAGTATTCCTCGCAGGCTTCGAGCGCCAGCTCCAAGTGGACCGAGTATGCGAACGGCCTCTACGCCAAGGCCAACATCAGCATCTACGGCCTGTTTGCGTAAGGTTTGCCTGCACTACTGCGCGCTAACCGATCTACCTGATTGAGCCCGCTAGAACGGACAACGTTCTAGCGGGCTTTTTGTTGCCGAAATCAATAGGATAGGCCTCGCGCCCGCACAAGCGCTCCATCGGGTTCCCCTAATTCATCTGGGAAGACAACTGCAAACGATTGCAAGTGACCGGTGAACGGTCGAAAACTACCGTTCACCGATAATCTCAAAACTGGTTCTAACTGGTATTAAGTCAAAAAGACCAATTCACATATCTTCACAATGACCTGCAATTTTTCTACACGCTATTTTTAGCCGCCCTGCGTTGTTTAGACACCGGGAAAGATCCGTTCTTTTGCCAAAGCGTTTCGAAACGGTTTCAAAACCGCAGGTAGAAGTGTTAACGAGCGGTAAACGGTCGAAATATCACCGTGAGCGGTGCAAAAACGTTTTACTGTTTGAATCAGCGAAAGCGATCTCTTCTGGGGTGATATAGTGACAACAACACGTCACGTGGTTACTACCAGTTTAGAAACCACTGGTCTTCAAAGAACGCTTTCTAAGAAGCTTTAAGGGCAAGTGCCCGCTGGCTTCCGAAAATCATCGGACTCAGATCGTACACACCTTCGGAAGGGAAATTTGAATGGTTGGCTTTATTCTTACCGGTCATGGACAGTTCGCACCCGGCCTTGCAAGCGCTATCGCTATGGTTGCCGGCGACCAGCCTGCTTTTACCGTCGTTCCTTTTGAGGGCGATCAGGCCGCATCCTACGGTGAGGATCTCCGCGCCGCTATTACCGCCATGCGCGAGGAGTGCGATGGCGTGCTCGTCTTTACCGACTTGCTCGGTGGTACCCCGTTCAACCAGTCGATGATGATTGCCCAGGATGTCGACAACGTCGAGGTTCTGACTGGCACCAACCTTCCCATGGTTATTGAGCTCCTGTTCCTCCGCGGCAATGCCACGCTCGCCGAGCTTGGCGAGCAGGCCGTGACCGTTGGCCAGACGGGCATCACCGCCCAGACGGTCGCATCCGTTGCCGGCTCCGAGGAAGAGGATATCTTCGGCGACGAGGACGGCATCTAATGGCCGATTTCGGAGCCAACGTCCTGAGCTCCTCGGTCGCCCTTTTAGGCCTGCTTGTCATCATGGGCTTGATTTACACCATCTGGTCGCAAATCAACATGAAGAAGAAGCAGAAGTACTTCAAGGAGCTGCACACCGAGCTCAAGCCGGGTCAGGAGGTTCTTTTCGCCGGCGGTATCTACGGAACCGTCAAAGGCATCGAAGGCGAGAAGGTCCAGATCAAAGTCCGATCCGGAGCCGTCGTAGATGTTTCGCGTTACGCGATTCAGGAGATCAAGTAACTGTCGTCAGCAAATATCGAAAGGAAGCTGATCAACATGGCAGAACCCAACATTCTTCTTACCCGCATCGATAACCGACTGGTTCATGGTCAGGTTGCCACCCAGTGGAACTCCACTCTGGGCTCCAACCTCATCCTCGTCGCCAACGACGACGTGGCGTCCAACACCATGCGCCAGAACCTCATGAAGATGGCCGCTCCCGCCGGCGTCGCTACGCGTTTCTTCTCCCTGCAGAAGACCATCGACGTCATTGGCAAGGCGAGCCCGCGCCAGAAGATCTTCATCGTGGCCGAAACACCGGAAGACGTGCTTACGCTCGTCAAGGGCGGTGTGCCTATAAAGAAGGTAAACATCGGCAACATGCACATGTCGGAAGGAAAGCGCCAAGTCGCCACCTCCGTCGCAGTTAACGACGAGGATGTCGCTGCGTTTAAAGAGCTGCAGGAATTGGGGGTGGAGTTGGAGATCAGGCGCGTTCCGAGCACGCCTGTTGAGGACACGAGCAAGCTCTTCTCGTAATCCTCGTGATCCACGTTGTCAGGAGTGAAACCCTGACGTTCTGTACGTGATATCCAAAGTGCGTACATTCATTTTGAAAGGAGGAGCAAGATGGAATACTCGATCATCCAGATCGCTCTGGTCTTCGTCGTCACGTTCATCGCGGCAATCGACCAGTTTGACTTCCTCGAGTCTCTCTATCAGCCCATCGTCACCGGCGCCGTCATCGGTCTTATCCTTGGCGACCTCAACACCGGTCTTCTCGTGGGTGGTACCTATCAGCTCATGACGATCGGCAACATGCCGATCGGAGGCGCTCAGCCGCCTAACGCCGTCATCGGCGGCATCATGGCAGCCATTCTCGCTATCGCCACGGGCCTCGAGCCCAACGCGGCAGTCGGCCTCGCCATTCCGTTCGCTCTGCTTGGCCAGCTTGGCGTTACCCTGGTCTTCACGCTTATGTCCCCGCTTATGTCCACGGCCGATAACATGGCTCACAACGCGGACACCAAGGGCATCGAGCGCCTGAACTACTTCGCCATGGCTCTGCTTGGCCTGATCTTCGCTGTCGTCGTCACCCTGTTCTTCATCGCTGGCGCTACCATCGGTCAGACCATCGCTTCTGCCATCCCGACTTGGCTGCAGACCGGTCTGTCCGCTGCAGGCGGCATGATGCGCTTCGTCGGCTTCGCCGTCCTGCTCAAGGTTATGATGAACCGCGATATGTGGGGCTTCTTCCTCATGGGCTTTGGCCTCGCGCTCATCACCGTTGCCAACGATTCGCTGGCAACCCCTGCTCTGCTCATCCTCGCTCTCATCGGCTTCGGCATCGCTTTCTGGGACTTCCAGCAGCAGACCGAGCTGAAGGGTGCAGCTGTTTCTGACGGAGGTGACTTCGAAGATGGCATCTAATGAGTATGTGATCCCGGAGCACTACGAGGATCTCACTCCTGCTCCGCGGCTCGACCAGAAGACCCTCAACAAGATGGCTTGGCGCTCCTGCTTCCTGCAGGCCTCGTTCAACTACGAGCGTATGCAGGCCGCCGGCTGGCTCTACTCCATCATCCCCGGTCTGGAGAAGATCCACACCAACAAGAACGACCTCGCGGCTTCCATGAGCCACAACCTGGAGTTCTTCAACACTCACCCGTTCCTCGTCACCTTTGTTATGGGCATCGTGCTTTCGCTCGAGCAGAACAAGGTTGACATCCCCACGATCCGCGCCGTCCGCGTCGCCGCAATGGGCCCGCTCGGTGGTATCGGTGACGCCCTGTTCTGGCTGACGCTCGTGCCTATCACGGCCGGCATCACCTCCAACATGGCCATCAACGGCAACGCCGCTGCACCGATCATCTTCCTGGTGATCTTCAACGTCGTCCAGTTCGCTCTGCGCTTCTGGCTCATGAACTGGTCCTACAAGCTTGGCACCAGCGCTATTGACGCTCTGACTGCCAACATGCAGGCCTTCACGCGTGCCGCTTCCATCATGGGCGTCTTCGTCGTCGGTTGCCTGGTCGTCACCATGGGTGGCACCCAGATCAACCTCCAGATCCCCAACGGCACCACCCGTGGCCTCTCCGCTACTACCGTGATCGTCTCCGAGAAGGAGGCCGAGAACTTCACCGGTATGGAGGGCATCGATACCGAGACCGCTGAGGCCGGTACCATCGCCATGACCGATAAGGACGGCAACGCCCTTACCGCTTCCGATGCCGACGGCAACGCTGTCGAGTGCGGCGTCACCGATCTGGGTAACGGCATGGAGTCCGTGACCTACGGCACCGTTACCGAGGATCCGGTCAACTTCTCTGTTGCCGACACCCTCAACACCATCGTCCCGAAGCTCGTCCCGCTTATGCTTACGCTGCTGCTTTACTACATGTTCGCTAAGCACAGCTGGACCCCGACCAAGGGCATTCTCCTGCTCTTCGTCCTTGGCATCCTGGGCGCTGGCCCGCTTGGTCTCTGGCCGAGCATCTGGTAAGGCTCTAGCTTGAGGGGTGTGTCCCTACGCGGCTCACACCCCGACCCCTTAAGCCATGTGTATGTTAAAAGCCGCGTGCTCGAAAGAGCGCGCGGCTTTTGTTTTCTTGATGATTCGGGTGTGGCAGACAGATAATGCTAAACACCCTAGGTAGTTAGCCGAATTCGAGCAAAAGGGAGGATAGGATGGCGATCGGAGCGCGTAAGCAACCGCTGTACGATCAGCTGGTCGATATTCTGACCGAAAAGATCGACCATGAATATCGCGCCGGTGACATGATTCCTTCCGAGCGCGAACTTTCGGAGCGCTATGGTCTCTCGCGCACTACAGTACGCCTGGCTCTGCAGGAACTGGAGCGTTTAGGACTGGTGGTTCGGCAGCACGGTCGCGGTACCTTTGTGACCGACCGTTCGGCAAAGGCAACCAATCTCATGCAGTCCTACAGCTTTACCGAGCAGATGCGCGCGATGGGTCGCGACCCCGAGACCACGATTCTCGAGTTTTGCGAGATGGAGGCCGATAAAAATCTGGCCGAGCATATGGGATTGCGTATAGGTGATCGCATTTTTAAGCTTAAGCGCCTTCGTTCTGCCGACAACATGCCCATGATGGTCGAACGCAGCTATCTACCAGTTCGTCAATTTCTGTCCCTAAAGCGACCGCTGCTGGAGCGTAAGCCGCTTTACGATGTGATTGAGCAAGACTTTCAGCAAAAGATACGCGTGGCCGAAGAGGAGTTCTATGCGAGCATAGCCCGTCCCACCGACGCTCACCTTTTGGGAATTGTCGAGGGCTCGCCTGTGCTCGATTTGGTCAGGACTACGTATAACGAGTCAAACGAGGTTGTGGAGTACACACTCTCGGTTGCTCGTGCCGATCAGTTTAAATACAAGGTTTACCACCAGCGTAGCGACTAGTGTTCGCATCGTTTCCATATGATGATTTTTTGCATTTAACTGGTTACTACCAGATAACCAACTGAAGTGTATAATTGCACGTAAGAGGATTACTTCTAGAGAGAGGTATTAGAAATGTTCGAGAAGAGTGTCGAGGAGCTCACCGAGCTCGGCGCCCAGATCACCACGGCCGAGATTGCTCAGCAGCCCGAGCTTTGGCGTGATACTCTCAACATCTATCGCGAGAACAAGGAGGCCATCGAGGCCTTCCTGGCCGAGGCTCGCGCTATGGGCGAGGGCCGTCTGTCCGTTGTCTTCACCGGTGCCGGTACGTCCGACTACGTTGGCGATACCTGCGCCCCGTACCTGCGTCACGCTGGCAACACTGATCTCTACGACTTTAAGCCCATCGCCACGACCGACATCGTGAGCGCTCCGCGCGACTTCCTGCGCGCCGAGGATCCCACGCTCGTGGTTTCCTTTGCCCGCTCTGGCAACAGCCCCGAGAGCCTTGCCGCCGTTGCCGTTGCCAAGGAGCTCGTCCACAACGTCAAGTTCCTCAACATCACCTGCGCTCCCGAGGGCAAGCTTGCCGTCGAGTCTGCCGATGATCCCAATGCGCTGACGCTGCTCATTCCGCGCGCCAACGACAAGGGCTTCGCCATGACCGGTTCTTATTCCTGCATGACCCTGCTCTCCACCCTTATTTTCGACACTGCCTCTGACGAGCAGAAGGCCGAGTGGGTCGAGACCATCGCCAAGATGGGCGAGGAGGTCATCTCCCGTGAGCCCGAGATCGCCGATTACCTGGCTGGCGACTTCAACCGCGTGACCTACTTGGGTTCTGGCTCCTTCGGTGGCCTTGCTCAGGAGAGCCAGCTCAAGATCCTCGAGCTCGCTCACGGTCTGGTCGCTACTTCCTACGACACCTCCATGGGCTATCGTCACGGACCTAAGTCCTTCGTCGACGATAAGACGCTCGTCTTCGTGTTCGTCAACAACGACGCCTACACCCGTCAGTACGACATCGACATCCTCAACGAGATCGGTGGCGACGAGATCGCTCAGCACACCATCGCCGTTCAGCAGGAAGGTGCCACCGTCTATGAGGGTGAGTCCTTCACCTTTAAGGGCTACGAGGCACTTCCCGAGGGTTACCTTGCTCTGCCGTTCGTGATGTTTGCCCAGGCTATCAGCCTGCTCAACTCCGTGCGCGTGGGCAACACGCCCGATACGCCGAGCCCCACCGGCACGGTCAACCGCGTGGTTAAGGGCGTGACGATTCACCCCTTCACCGCTTAATCGCGTCCCCCTGTAAGGGCGCCCGTCCGCTCATAACGGCGGGCGGGCGCTTTTTGTTTTACGTGAGCTGGGTATAAGCATCACCACAGTCAACTGCTTTAGAAGCAAGGAGTGCATATGAGCACGTACGCAATTAAGGCTGACAAGTTCTTCTTGCCGGCAGGCCCGCAACTGGGCGGCTATCTTATGGTCGAGGACGGCGTCTTTGGCGCCTGGCAGGCCGACGAGCCCTCTTGCGAGATTAAGGACTACACGGGATCGTGGATCGCACCGGGTATGGTCGATACTCACATCCATGGCTTCTACAACCACTCAACTACCGATAACGATCCCGAGGGCATCGATATCAGCTCAACCGAGCTCGCCCGTCGCGGTACCACCAGCTGGCTGCCCACGACGTTCACCGATGGCGTCGAGCAGATCAAGGACGCCTGCGCCGCTATCGCCAAGGCGGACGAGGGCCGCGGCCCCGACTTCTGCGGTGCTCGCATTCAGGGCATCTACCTGGAGGGCCCCTTCTTTACCATGAAGCACGTGGGCGCGCAGAACCCCGCTTATCTTATCGATCCCTCCGAGGAGGTCTTCGATCAGTGGCAGGAGGCTGCGGGTGGTCGCATCGTTAAGAGCGCCATGGCGGCCGAGCGCGACGGTGCCGCTGCTTATGCGGCTGCTCTGAACGCCAAGGGTGTGGTGACCAGCATCGGTCACTCCGACGCCACCTACGATGAGTGCATCGCCGCCATCAACGCCGGTGCCAGCTGCTTTACGCATACCTATAACGGTCAGCGCGGCCTGCATCACCGTGAGCCCGGTGTCGTGGGCGCTGCCATGTCCACGCCCGAGACCTACGCCGAGATCATCTGTGACGGCAAGCACGTAAACCCTGCCGCCATCAAGGCACTGCTGCAGGCAAAGGGCTGGCAGCACACGGTGCTCATCACCGACTGCCTGGGTTGCGGCGGCATGCCCGAGGGCAGCTACACCAGTGGTGGCATGGACGTCATCATGAAGGACAACCTGTGCTGGCTCGCCGACGGCAAGAGCATTGCTGGCTCGGTGCTCACGCTTGCCCAGGGCGTCAAGAACATTGTCGATTGGGGCATCGCCAGCGCCGATATCGCCATTCGCATGGCAACCGAGGTGCCGGCTCGCTCTGCACACATCGAGGATAAGTGCGGCAGCATCATGCCGGGTCGCGACGCCGACTTTGTCGTGTTCGACCATGAGCTCACCCTCGTCGAGACGTATGTTGGCGGCCAGAGCGTCGGCAACGCCTTTACCGAGTAACGATAGAAAAAGACGGCGGGCCCGAATCTGCTCGGACCCGCCGTATGGGTTAAACGCTCAATAGCACCTTCACAGTTACAGCTTGTTAGCAATCTTCTTTGCCGTGCGCTTAACGCCGGCCACAAGACCTCCCGCAGGATGCTCCTTCTCGTATGCTAGGCGCTTCTCACGCTTGGCGTACTCTTCGACAATGATGTCGCCATATTCGTCTTCGATCTTGTCGAAGAAGTCGACGGCGCCCTTAATTTCCTCAGCGGTCGGGTGTCCCTTTTGGACACCGCCGGTGAGTTTGAACGGTCCCCACGTATCAAAGCCGGGGCAGCCGTAGACACCCATAAAGATGGCCTGCCTCATGCGGCAGATGCCATCGATATCCTTGCCGTACCACTTGTTTTTGCCACCGTAAGTCATAAGGCCAAACACCTTGTCCTGCGGCTGCAGCACGTTCGTGAGCACGCGTGCCATGTCCTTGTCGATCTCGGAGTAATAGATTCCCGTGGCGACACCGATCAGATGATATTCGTGCAGGTTGGGATACTCGTTTTTACCGAGTGACTTCACGTCGAGGGTATCGATCTCGGGGTGTGCCTCGACGATGGCGTCCACGAGCTTTTTCGTATTGCCGTGATGGCGCGAGGCGTAGAGGATGATGGTTCGCATAAGAAGGCCTTTCAGCTGTAATTGCATCTATGTCTGTATGGTACCCCGTTGCATGGCTGGGATACCGGACGTATCGATGAACGTGCGGGTTTGTCCTTTGGTTAGGGCCGAGACGGGTACTTGCGAGCAAAAAGCAGTTGTTCGAAAGGATGGGCAATGGAATACGCTCTCTCCAACGATTCGATTTCTATTAAGGTGTCCACGGCCGGTGGTTCGTTTACCTCGATCGAGGCCGGAGGTCGCGAGTATCTGTGGCAGGGCGATCCCGCCGTGTGGTCCGGCCAGGCACCGATTTGCTTCCCGATTTGCGGAGGCTTGCGCGATAACAACGCCATGACGTTTGCCGGGCATCATGTAAAGCTCGCCCGCCATGGGTTTGCGCGCAAACAGGAGTGGAAGCTGCTGAGCCAGAGCGAGAACGAGCTGGCGATGTGCCTGGCTTCGGAGGATAACGCCGCGCTGCTGAGCGATTATCCGTACCCGTTTAAGCTTGTCGCTCGTTATACGCTCGAGGACGCTGCCGTGCGCGTTTCCTACGAGGTCACCAACGAGGGCACCGAGGACATGCCGTTCTTTATTGGCGGTCATCCCGGCTTTAGGTGTCCGCTCGATGAGGGCGAGGCCTATACGGACTACGAGTTGCGCTTTGAGAAAGACGAGGCTGCGGAGCTCTGCACCGCCGTTCCCTCGACTGGATTGATTGACGTGGCAAACCGCTCCAAGAACCCCATGGTGGGAAAGACGCTGCCCCTGTCGCACGAGCTCTTCGATTTTGCGGAGACCATCTTTGATGTGCTCGAGAGCCGTCAGGTCACGCTTTCCAAGAAGGGGGAGGACAAGGGCGTCCGCCTGAGCTTTGAGGGCTTCCCGTATCTCATTGTGTGGAGTAAGCCCGAGGGCGATTTTGTGGCGGTTGAGCCCTGGGGCGGCCTTTCGACCTGTTCCGATGAGGACGACGTACTTGAGCATAAGCGCGGCTGCCTTGTCGCTAAGCCCAAGGAGACCGTCGTTCGCTCGTTCGCGATTGAGATTCTGTAATTCCGTTTTGTCGACTCGTATCGCGAGGCACAAGGAGCCTGCGAGATAAGGAGCTAAAAATGATCCTCACCGTTACGATGAACCCGTCTGTCGATACGCGCTATCAGCTCGACGAGCTCGTTATCGACGACGTCAACCGCGTGACGCCCGAAAAGACCGCCGGCGGCAAGGGCCTCAACGTGGCCCGTGTGCTGGGTCAGCTGGGCGACGACGTTGTGGCAACCGGTCTGCTCGGCGGCCACATGGGCGCCTACATGGCTGAGCTCATGGACGCCAACGGTATTAACAACGACTTTGTGCCCATCAAGGGCGAGACTCGAATTTGCCTCAACATTCTCCACGCCGGCAACCAGACCGAGCTGCTCGAGAGCGGCCCGACAATTGCCCCCGAGGAGCTCGATGCCTTTACCGCCAAATTTACTGAGCTTGCGGGCAAGGCCGACGTTGTCACCATTTCGGGTTCTCTGCCCCGCGGTGTCGAGGCAGACTACTATGCCAAGATCACGGGCATTGCCGAGAACGCCGGCGCCAAGGTGCTGCTCGATACCTCGGGCGCTTCGCTCGAGGCCGCCCTTAAGTCCGAAATTAAGCCCGAGCTGGTCAAGCCTAACCTGACCGAGATCAACGGCCTTCTGGGCACGAGCTTTACCACCGACGATGTGGACGAGCTCCGTGCCGCGCTCGCCTCTGACGCCCGTTTCTCCGATATCCCCTGGGTCGTCGTATCCATGGGCGCTGCCGGCTCCGTTGGCTTCCACAATGGCCGTGCGTTCCGCGCAAAGACGCCCGATATCCCTGCCGTTAACGCCACGGGCTCTGGTGACTCCACTATCGCAGGCTTCGCACATGCCATCGCTGCTGGCGCAGACGACGAGACGGTGCTGCGTACCGCCAACACCTGCGGCAAGCTCAACGCCATGGATCCCATGACCGGCCATCTGGTCATGGACCGTTGGGACGAGGTCTACAACGGCGTTGTCGTGACTGAGCTGTAAGAGTTTGGGCGACGGCTCCGGCATCGCTTGCTAGCTCATGTTGACGACAAGTGCGGTAGCATTATGCCGGGGCGCGACGCCGACTTTGTCGTGTTCAATCCCGACCTTACCCTGGTCGAGACGTATGTGGGTGGCAACAGCGTCGGTAACGCGTTTATCGAGTAGCCGCCAAAGGAACGATCCGAGAGGGGATTTAGATGATTTACGGTGCACTGGGCGATATCGAGGAGTACCGCGGAATGCTCAAGGGCCTCGACGTGCTGATTGATTGGCTCGAGGAGAACGATCCGGCGGAGCTCGAGGTCGGCAGCCATCCGATTCTGGGCGACAAGGTCTTTGCGAACGTCATGGCTCCCACGACTCGTCCCGAGGCCGAGGCTCACTACGAGACGCATCAGCGCTATCACGACCTGCAGATCGACATTGAGGGTCGCGAGGCCTTTAAGGTTGCCACGGGCAGTCTGACGCTGGTCCAGGAGTTTGACGAGAAGGACGACTACGATCTGGTCGATTCCGACGCTTCGATCGCCGGCGATCTTGCTGACGACAAGTTTGCGCTGTTTGTTGCCGGCGAGCCTCATATGCCCACGCTCGAGTTCTCGGGCGATGGCGCGCAGCCGGTCAAGAAGATCTGCTTTAAGCTGCTTGCAGATGCTTACTGGGAGGAGTAGCACGCTGCTCGGCTGAGCTGTTCGTGTTGCGAGCGTTATCCTTTGGAGGAGCGCGCTTAGGCCCCGCTGATCGCGGTTCCTTAGGGGATTGCGGCTGGCGGGGCTTTTTGTTGAGTAGGGGAGTTACCGGCGGCGTTTTACTTGGGTTGGCGCATTCGCACTCCAAATCGGCAACAAAAAAGCCGCCCAAAGGCGGCTGTCTTGTGCAATGGAGCCAGCGACCGGGCTCGAACCGGTGACCCCCGCTTTACGAGAGCGGTGCTCTACCAACTGAGCTACGCTGGCGGCCATGTGGTGACGCAACTGAGGCGTCAACGGCTGTCTATGATACGGGACATCGCACATCCGCGCAAGGGTTCTGACGGCTTTTCTCACTTTAAATGCACTAATATTGGAGACGTGATGTCTGCGGCGTCCATTTGGCGCTTGACCTGCTATTGAGCTGGTGGCCGACGTCCCGCTCATATGGGTCTCAAACAGAATGGGGCAGCCATGGCTCAACCCAAGATCCTTCTCACGCGTATCGATGACCGTTTCATTTACGGGCAAGACGTCGAACTGTGGAACGAAGCCGTGGGTTCCAACCTTGTCCTAATCGTCAACGATGAGATCGCGGCGGATTCGCGCCAATGGGCACCCATGAGGGTGGCGGCGCCAGAAGGCGTTTGGACGCGGTTTTTCTCGGTGCAAAGGACCATCGACATTATTCATACCGCAACGCCGCGCCAGTTGATTCTGATCATGGTGGCCTCGCCCGCCGATGCGCTCGCGCTGGTTAAGGGCGGTGTGCCGATCACCAAGATCAGCATTGGTCATATGCAGGCAGGGGAGGGCAAGCGTCCCGCAACGCCCGCAGTTGCCGTAGACGACACAGACGTCGCTGTTCTCAGAGAGCTGCAAAAGCTCGGCATAGAACTAGAAATCCGCTATCTCCCCAGTTCCGCTCCCGACCCCATCGGCAATCTGTTCAACTGATCCCTTGGGGACGGAGGAAAACGGATCATTTTGCCTTCGTAGGGGATCTGTGTGGCGCTGTCCGCCAAAACTATGCCGGTTTACTACGATGAATTGCTTATCGCCGAGCATGCCAAATTTGCAGAGAATAAAACCGCAGGTAGACGAGTTGCTAATTTTTTATAAACCAGCGCGTGGTCGGACATAGTGGGTTCATCGTAGTAATTCGGCATAGTTTTGTTATGTCACCAATTCGGTGGCATCGAAAAGAAGGATTTAGGCATGAAGCAGCGCCCGTCGGCGGTGGTGCCGGCGGGCGTTGCTGTGCGAGATGTCGCGTTGTCGGCCTAGTGCCTCATAAAGTGGTATTCGATCATATTGCTGTAGGGGTGACCCGGACCCACAATGCCCTGCGGGAACAGCGGCTGGTGCGGCGTGTCGGGGTACATCTCGGCCTCGAGGGCAAAGCCGGCGCCCCAGCCATAGTTGGCATCGTCCTTGGCGTGCTCGTCGCCCAGCCAGTTGCCGGTGTAGAGTTGCACGCCCGGGGCGGTGGTGTAGTAGTCCAGCTCACGACCGGTCCACATCTCCTCGACATGTAGGGCGCGACGCAGGTTGCGGCCGTACTGATAGCCATCGATGCACAGGCAGTGATCGTAGCCACGGGCCTGCTTAATCTGCGGGTCGTCGGCCTCCATGCCGGGTGCGACGGGGCGCAGCTCGCGAAAGTCAAACGGTGTTCCCTCGACCGGAGCAATCTCGCCGGTGGGGATGCTCTGCTCGTTAACGGGCAGGTAGTGGGCGGCGTTAGCAACAAAGAAGTGCTCACAGTCCATGCCGGCGTTATGGCCGGCAAGGTTAAAGTACGTGTGGTTGGTCATGGACACGTAGGTGGCGCGGTCGCTCTCGCAGCCATACTCGATGCGAAAGACGCCGGTGCGTGTAACGGTAAACACGGCCGTAAAGGTGCGGTTGCCGGGAAGGCCCAGTTCGCCATCCTCAAGCGAGGTGGTCATGCGCACGGCGTTGTGGACCTCGTCGAGTTCAACATCCCATACGCGCTTGTGCAGACCATGCTCAAGATCGCTGTGCAGGTTGTTGGCGCCCTCGTTGGCGGGCATATGCCAGTCCGTGCCGGCGATGGTGATCGTGGCACCCGCAGTGCGGTTTGCCACGGGGCCGATGGTCGAGCCAAAGCAGGCGGGGTTGTCAAAGTAATCCTCGAGCTTATCGAAGCCCAGCACCACATCGCGCACGTTGCCGGGGATGTCGGGCACGTCGATGCCCAATATGGTGGCACCATAGTCCATAATGCGAACGCAGATCTCGGGCCCGTTGAGGGTGTAACGATGAACGGGGGTACCGCACGGCGCGGTGCCGAAAAGCTCGGAAGTGATCATTTGGTTCCTAACATCGAGGTATTTCCGACAAACTGTAGCGCGAACAGGCGAGATTATCACTACACCCCACTAAAGCAGGGGGTATTTTTCTCAAAAAAGTGATGATTGGAGCTGCGCGGGCGTTCATTTGTGACGCGTACGAGTCTGATACAATTTGTTCGTTACTGTTTGAATTGACGTGAGCGTGGAACAGCGAGGACTCATCGTGATTAAAGCGGAGCGACAGGATAAGGTTCGGCAGCTGCTCGAGGAACAGGGAACGGTCTCGGTCAAGGAGATTTCGGATGCGTTAGGTGTCTCGGATATGACGATCCGCCGTGACCTTGAGGAGCTTGCGAGCCTGGGCGAGATCGAGCGCGTGCACGGCGGAGCCCGCAGTGCGCAGAGCCGTCCACACGCTATGCTGCGCCATGAGTATTCGCACAGCGAAAAGCGCACGAAGCATGCCGAGGAAAAGTTGCAGATTGCGCGCCGTTCTGTGGAGCTTATCGAGGAAGGCTCGACCATCTTTTTGGGCACGGGCACCACGGTTGAGCAGATGGCCTCGATGCTGCCGGCGTTTCGCCTGCGCATTGTGACCAATTCGCTTTCGGTGTTTAACCTGCTCGAGGCGCGCGAAGACTGCGAACTGTGCCTGGTGGGCGGCGTGTACCGCCGCCGCACCGCCGCCTTTGTGGGCCCTACGGCCGAGGACACCTTGCGCGCACTGGGGATCGACGCAGCCTTTATCGGCGCAAACGGCATTCTGGACGGCGACGTGTCCACATCCAACATGGAAGAGGGCCGCATCCAGCAGCTCGCCTTTAGCAAGGCCGACTCGCGCTATCTGATCGCCGACTCCAGCAAGATCGGCAAGCGCGACTTCTACACCTTCTGCCGCTTGGACAGCCTGGACGCCGTGGTGTGCGAGCCGGGCATCGCCGCCGAAGATCGTGCCGCCATCGAGGAGCATACGCAGGTCATTTGCTAGCTAGCGCTACGGGATTGCCAACAGGCGATGCGGGAGGACTTTTACCTCCTGTCATTGTGGAAACCAGCGCGTCAGCGCTACGCGATATGACGCGCAAATGAGGATTCCACTATCAAATCGTCTCAGCCTGTAACAGGTAGGGGTGAAACCACCAACCAGATGTTGCAGATTGAGATTTTTGACCCGGCCTATTCCGTTTGTCTCGATCTGTAACAGCTAGGACCGAATAATTCAGCTAGTTGTTACAGATTTAGATTGGGGATATTGGCCTGTGCATTCATCTCAATCTGTAACATCTAGACGTCCAAAACCGGTCTTAGTGTTACAGATTGAGACAATTCGGCGGGGTCTACCTTGTTTGTCTCGATCTGTAACGGTTAGGACTTAAAAACTCGGCTACGTGTTACAGATCGAGACAAAAGAAAAAGAACATTAGGACTTGAAAATAAAGTTTTGATAAGGGACCCGCCCAGTTAAGACGGTGCGGCAGACAATTGAGATTAGTTTGCCTCCGGAGTCGTAAGCATAATGAGTCAGTTCGATGACCGGAAGTTTTGCAACACCATAATTACTGGCTTCGGAATCGCTAAGCTGACGTGCTCTATAGCTTTCCCTAACAGATTGGATAGACTTGGACAAGTCGTCCATGATTCTGCTAAATGCCTGAAAATCTAACTGGTTATTCGGAACGCGCGACTTTGAAATGAAGAACGTATCAGCGCCTATGAAGCTGCCTTCAAGTTCGTAGGTCAATTCAAGACGCTGAATTTCATCGCGACTTTGACATCCAAATTGTTGGAGCATCATTACGGAAATTGGACGACCTGATGTGAGGCCGCCGAAATGTTTGGTGATGGCATCCGGATCAACGCCATCGCAATGGCTTGCAAAGTCAAAGTCTAAAAGTGAATTGAGCTCGCTAACGCGTTTCGGTGCAACAAACGACCCCTTACCTTGGATTCGATAGATACTTCCACGACGCTCCAGCTCACTCATGGCAAGTCGGACGGTTGTTCTGCTTACGGCGTATTCGTCGCAGAGTTCCATTTCTGTTGGAAGTTTATCGTCTGCTTGATATTCATCGACGATCTGCTTGAGCAGCGCGTCGGTGAGCTGTAAATAGAGTGGCCGTTTTTCGTGTGTATCGAGCATTAGAGCCTCAGTTTGCATGTTGGTTATACCTGATGGTTGCCTCAGTCGGGATGTAACGTGGGCAAGGTAACCTTAACGTATCACAGAGCGGCTCAGCATGACGATCTGATGCCTGTATCCACGAAGGGCTTGTCCGAGCGTGAAGATATTCTGGGGCAGGCAAATACCGTTCATGGAGTCCCCGATATGTTGGAGGTCAGCACCGGCTGCTTTTGCTGCAAGGCCTATTTTCTTAATGGTCTCGCTGTCGCAGGAGTCTTGACTCGTCCCGTTCGCCGCCATGACGAGAACCTTCTCTTCAATTGACTTGCCTACGTTGTGGGATCGTACAAAGTCTACGATGGCGCGCAGGTCTGCTTCTTGGAAGCAAGGGACGGTGTAGGGGGCTGGCACGAGAAGGATATCGACGCCGAGGTCAACAAACTTGCGCGCAATTTCGAGCGTCATGACAGGTTCCGCAACGCCCGCTCCATGCATTTTTCCGGCTATGACCAGGCCATTGAAATGCTCTTTGGAGAGTTTAATCGAATGGGCGATTGCATCGTTGGAGACGCCGGTTCCAGGGTTGCCCGTCAGGCAGATAAAATCAAATCCGAGTTCGTTAGCCTTTTCTAAGGTCTTGGGAGAGACGCGACGACCCATGGGGATTTCCGTTCGGGATTCAGACATCTCTGCCTCGTTATCAACTGGCTCCAGATTGACGCCAATGGGCCTTCCGCATGCTCGCTTCACCCAAGTGACCGGGTTTTCATTGAGATCATCTGGAATACCGGCAATAACTGGATCGAACACATCGAGCGCGTTAAACAGAAGCAGGTCGGCACCTGCGGCACGTTCGATTTCTGCATTAGTAACGCCGCCGAGAAATTGGGAAGAGGGTACGTTTTCCGCCATGATGGTACGTCCCTCGGAAGCCAGAATTGCCTGTTTTAGATCCATGGGTGACGTGGCGGCAAAATCGGATGCGGACATGTTCAGTAATCGTTTGGGCATTGTTACTTCCTTTGACTAGAACGACAGGCTTGTGACATTGTCTCTAATATTGTTACAACAATATATTCAATATGTTATATCCAATCGGTGAACGGTTGCAAGCTTATAGTACTGCTCAGGGAAAATAGTCTTTAGCTGGGAAAACCTTATAGTAATCAGCTACCGTTCACCGAATAAGTATTTGAATTCTTGACATATCGATAAAGCGGAAAAAGAATTGGTTATGACAAATCGCGCAAATGATATTACATTTCGCACAAGAACGTATTCACTTACATAAGTGGATACAAACGGGGACGACGACGGTTGAGTCCGGATAAATCGTTACGTGCCCGGGAATCATGAAAGGATGTGTTATGGACGCTATCGTCAAATTCCTTGAAAAACACCAGCCCCTCTTCGACAAAATCTCGAGGAACATTTATCTGGTGGCGATCAAGGATGGCTTTCTCTCGAATATGCCAATTGTGCTGTTCTCGAGCCTGTTCCTTCTTCTTTCGACGCTCCCTGCCTATGTAGGCATCACGCTTCCGTCTGAGGTGCTGGATTTCTTCAATAAAATCTATGCATATACCATGGGACTTCTTGGCATTATGGTGGCCGGCACCACGGCGAGCTCACTTGCCATGTCGATGAACCGTCGCATGCCTTCGGGTAAATCTCTCAACCCCACCTCGTGCATGGTTTGTGCCATGTGCGGCATGCTCTTACTATCGGTGACGAACGATGTTGTCTCGATTGGCGGAGCAGATACATCTGTTTTTGAAACCGGCTATATGGGAACCAAGGGTTTTCTCGCTGCGTTCGTAGCCGCATTCTTGACCGTTAATATCTATAAGGTGTGCATTAGCCATAATGTGACGATCAAGCTCCCCAAAGAGGTCCCTGGCTCTATTGCGCAGAGTTTTCGCGATATCTTTGCATTTGGGTTTTCGATCCTTGCGTGCGCTTTTATCGATCTTGCGAGCCGCAAGCTGCTTGCTGTGCCGTTCGCCAATTTGGTATCCGCTCTCATCTCGCCACTGTTCTCCGCGGTCGACACCTATCCTGGCATGGCGCTTATCGAAGGCGCGGTCGCACTTTTCCAATTTATGGGTATCCACGGTGCTTCGGTTGTCATGAGTCCGATCAATGCTGCGCTCTACGGCAATACCGTTACCAATCTTGAGGTTTTCCAAGCAGGTGGACACCCATCAATTGCTCTCACGCAGGACTTTACAAGCTTCATCGGCGGTCTGGGCGGTTCTGGCTGCACGTTCATCGTTCCTATTATCCTGATCATGTTTATGCGCTCCAAGCAGCTTAAAGCCATGGGCAAGGCATCGATTATCCCGGTGATTTTTGGAGTTAACGAGCCCGTTATCTTCGGTATGCCGATTGTTCTCAATCCCTATATGTTCGTGCCCTTCCTAGTGGCTCCTATGGTCAACGCCATTATCGGTAAATTTTTCATTGACGTCATTGGAATGAACGCCCCCATGTATACCATGCCGTGGGCGCTTCCCGGCCCAATCGGTGCATTCCTCACCACGGGTCTCGATCTGCGTTCTCTCGTATTGATGGCAGTGCTGTTGGTCGTTGACTTTGTGATTTACTATCCGTTCTGCAAGGCGTATGACCATCAGCTTTGTTTGGAAGAGTCTGCAAAGGAGACTGCAGGAACCTCGGATGCAGATGCTATTGCCGCACAGGAAAATGTCGCAAAAGCTCTCGAGGCGGTAAAGGACAAGGCGGAGCAGATCCGCGTGCTTGTGCTTTGCCAGGGTGCCGGCACTTCGACTCTCTTGGCAAATGCTCTTCGCGAAGGTGCCGCTGCTAAGGGTATCGATCTGGTTTCTCAGTCCGGTGCGTACGGAAGCCACTATGAGACGATGGATCAGTACAACGTGATTGTTCTGGCACCCCAGGCACGCATGTACTATGACGCTATGAAGGCCGATACCGATCGCCTTGGAATTAAACTGCTCACCACAAGGGGCAAGGAGTATATCGACCTTACCAACGATCCCGAAGGTGCAATTGACTGGATCGTTCAGGAGCTGGCCAAATAGTGGATGCACTCCGTCGTTGATTCGTCGGTGTATAGTACGGCCCTGCAGCTTATTGAGCTGCGGGGCCGTATTTCGTTGAGTATCTAATTGAGACAATGAGCGCAACCGTCGTGAGATCGCATTGGCGCTCTCCGAGTCACCGACAAGCTGACTTTCATCTATGTGACCAATTCGCTTTCGGCCTTTAGCCTGCTCGAGGCGCGCGAGGATTGCGAGCTGTGCCTGGTGGGCGGCATGTACCGCCGCCGCACCGCCGCCTTTGTGGGGCCCACGGCCGAGGATACCCTGCGCGCGCTGGGCATCGATGCGGCGTTTATCGGCGCCAACGGTATTCTGGACGGCGACGTGTCCACGTCCAACATGGACGAGGGCCGTATCCAGCAGCTCGCTTTTAGCAAAGCGGACTCGCGCTATCTGATCGCCGACTCCAGCAAGATCGGCAAGCGCGACTTCTACACCTTCTGTCGCCTGGACAATTTGGACGCCGTGGTGTGCGAGCCGGGTATTACCGCCGAGGACCGCACTGCCATCGAGGAACACACGCAGGTCATTTGCTAGCTAGCGCTGCGTGAGGACATGACACATAAAAGTTGAAACGTCATTTTGCGCATCAAAAATATGACACGTAAAAATTTGCGCGTCATTTTACGTGTCATCGAGACGCGATTTGACGCGCAAATAGGAATTCGTGGGCGCTCGGAAGATCGACGGAGTTCGTGAACCTGCAACTTGGTTGGGTAGCGTACGGAGTCCTCCAGCGGGACCGAATATGTTTTCGGTATCATATCGGTATCAAATGATACCGAAAGTATGTTCGTGATACCGAAAACTAGAAACCATGCCTCATAACTGCTTGGAAAGTTCGGATTTGACTATCTTATTGTCTCGATCTGTAACAGTTAGACGGTTAAAAGTGGGCTACGTGTTACAGATCTAGATATTTCTGCTCGGGTGTTCTGTTTGTCTTGATCTGTAACATCTAGACGGTCGAAAGTGGGCTACGTGTTACAGATTGAGATCTTTCAGCCCTGGTCGCCCGTTCGTCTAAATCTATAACAGTTAGGATTGAAAATCCCTGCTAGATGTTACAGATTGAGACAAACGGCCCGCTCGGGCTCACCAAAAAACAAAAAAGGCCGCATGCGAACCCGTGGAGGGATTCGCATGCGGCCGACAGGGGGTATGCGGCGGAAACTAGGCCATGAGCAGGCCGGTCTCCGCGACGTTCTTGTACCAGTACGCGCTCGCCTTGGGATAGCGCTTCTGGGTCTCGAAGTCGATGTAGAACAGGCCATAGCGCTTGTTATAGCCGTTGGTCCAGGAGAACTGGTCCTGCAGCGACCACACAAAGTAGCCGTCGACGTTCACGCCGCCGTCAATTGCCTTGAGGATCCACGCGAGATGCTGACGCATGTAGTCGATACGAGGGGCGTCGTCGATAAAGCCATCCTCGAAGTCGTCCTTATAGCCCATGCCGTTCTCGGTGATGTAGATCTTCTTGTAGTTGGGGTAATCGTTCTTAATGCGCAGCAGCAGGTCGTACAGGCCCTCGGGATAGATGATCCAGTCCCAATCGGTGGTGGGAACGCCTTCGCGCACGCACGCCTCGCCCACGCCTTTGAGGAACCAGCGCGAAGATCCCTTGTCGCCGGTACCATTGTGGTTGATGTCGTTTTCGCCCTCGGCGGCACGCAGGAACTGGCACTTGTAGGTGTTGACGCCCAGGCAATTGTTGTAGGGGAGCGCGGCGGTCAGCGCGGCGATGTCTTCGTCGCGGACGTCGAGCTCGCCGCCGGCGATATGGGCCAGCTTGGTCGCAGCCTCCATGGTATCGGCTGCATAGTGGCCGCGGAAAGTGGCGTCGAGCACCCAGCGGTTGTTGATGACGTCGGCCATGCGGGCGGCCTCGCAGTCGGCAGCGCTGTTGGGATCGAGGGGATACTTGGGCTCCAGATTCTGGACAATGCCGATCTCGCCCTCAAAGCCGCCCTCATGGAAGGCGACGACAGCCTTGGCGTGGGCCACCATCATGTTGTGCATGAGCTGGAAGGCCTTGTCCAGGCGGTACTTCTCGCCGTGCGGCCAGTTGCCGACGATAAAGCTGCCCTCGGCGGTTGCGGGAATCTCGTTAAACGTGAACCAGTGCTTGACCTCGGTGAACTCGGCAAAGCAGAACTTGGCGTACTCGACAAAGGCGTCGATCGTCGTGCGCGTCAGGAAGCCCTCGCCGCCGTTCTGGTAAAAGGCCTCGGGCGTGTCAAAGTGATCGAGCGTAACATAGGGGATAACGCCAGCTTTGTTGCAGGTGGCGAAAAGCTCGTGATAGAAAGCGACGCCCTCGGGGTTAATCTCGCCGGTGCCATTGGGGAAGATGCGGCTCCAAGCGATGGAGACACGGATGCCGTTGATGCCGAAGC
This sequence comes from uncultured Collinsella sp., assembly GCA_959019945.1. Lineage (GTDB taxonomy): Bacteria > Actinomycetota > Coriobacteriia > Coriobacteriales > Coriobacteriaceae > Collinsella. The sequence continues at coordinate 58,688 of CAUEQD010000001.1, forward strand.
GCTGGCACAAGTCGATATCGACCGGATACTTGTTGTAGAAATCGCTTGCGGGGTCGGGGGAGAAGCGACCCTGAGCAGCCAGGAAATCGTCCCAGGGCACTTTGCCCTTGCCGTGTGTGCGGGTCTCGCCCTCAACCTGGTAAGCAGCGGTGGCGCCGCCAAACACAAAGCCGTCGGGGAACTGCATGGGGTTGGTCATGAGGCATCCTTTCTGTGGGATACGAATAAGGAGAGGTGCCCGAACTGGGGGATCCGGGCACCAACAGAGGGAGGAACTAGTCGAGGTTCTCGCGGAGCCACTTGATGGCGCCGGCGGGGTCGCGGGTAAGGTCGATATATTCCTTGCCGCGCGGGGCGAGCAGCTTAATGCCCAGGCGATCGGTGTCGGCCTTCATGTCGTTGTAGTAGCTACGAACCTGCGGGGCGAGCACGATGACGTCGTACTGATCCATGATGGCAGTGTGCTGGCCATAGGCGCCTGCGGAGGAAGCGATGTTCTCTCCGGTCTGCGCGGCACCTTCCTTGATGGCGTTGGCAAGCATGGCAGAGGTGCCGGCGCCGGCGCACAGGACGAGGACCTTCAGGCCGTCGACATCCTTCTTAGCGGATGCGTCGGCGGCGGGCTCGGACTGATCGGCGACAGGCTCGCTGTCGGCGGCGGCAACGGTCGTCTCGACGGAAGCGGTGGCCTGCTCGACAGCGGGCGCAGAGGCGTTGGCGGCGATGGAAGCGGCACCATCGGACTCGAGACCCAGCTCGGCGGCGCGCTCGGCCTCCTGGTCGCAGAGCAGCTTATCGTACGCCTTCAAGAACGGCAGGTAGATGATGGCGTCCAGCAAGATAATGATCGCGACAAACACCAGAGCGATAAGCTGGAAGTTCGTGGTGATGAAAATGCCGATGGGGGCGGGGGTGGCCCAAGGCACCACGAAGGAGAAGCCGTTCATGCCCACGTTATCGATAAAGAACTTGGCAACACTTACGTTGACGCAGCCGGCGGCAACAAAGGGGACGAGCATGTAGGGGTTAAGGATCATCGGCGCGCCAAAGAGCAGCGGTTCGTTGACGGCGAAGGCAACAGGAACAATCGAGGCCTTACCGACGGCTTTGAGCTGCTTGGACTTCATAAAGAGAATCAGCAGAAGCGGCACGATGAACGTGGCGCCGGTGCCGCCGAACTCACCCACGAGCGACATGTTGAAGGTGAGGGAATGGGCGGGGTGACCACCGGCCAGCAGAACCTGCAGGTTCTCGGCCTGGTTGGCAAGACGGATGGGGTCGATGCCCGGCTGGACAATCGAAGGACCATGGACACCGATGAACCAGAAGAACGCAGTGGCTGCCTGGATAAGGATAAGGCCAGGATAGGTTTCTGCAGCGGTAAAGAGCGGGGAAAGCAGTTTGATAAGCAGCTCGGAGAACGGAACGCCCATGAGGTTGCGCACGACAACATCGATGATGCCGCAGATGATGACAGCGCCGCCAAAGGGGATGATGTCGCGGAAGTTCTGAGCGATGGCGCCCGGGACCTCCTTGGGCAGCTTAATGGTCAGATCGCGCGAGACGCAGAACTTATAAACCCAAACGGTAATGAACGCGGCGATATAGGCCGAGAACAGACCGCGCGTACCCATGCTGGTGCAATCGAAGACAGAAAGCTCGGAGCCGTTGAACTTGGTGGTGAACTGCGTAACAGCGAGCAGCAGCATGCTGCACTGGGCGGCAACCATGGTGGAGCCGTCGTTGAGCACCTTGCCGGCGGGCATGCGACGGTTCATGGAAGCCGTGAAGTTCTTGGCGGTGGTGCCGGCAACCATGATGCCCATGACGCCCATGGTGAAGTTGTACAGCTTGTTGCACCAGTCGATGAGCGGCTGGGGCAGCGTGATGCCAACTACGCCGGGAAGGGTGGCGATCAGCAGGAAGATCGAAGAGGTAAGGACGATGGGCATGCACCCAAGGAATCCGTCCTTGATGGCCTGGAGGTAGATGTTCCTCGAGATCTTCTCAAAGAACGGTTGATGCTTTTCGAGCATCTTTACGATGGCGTCCATAGAGCTCCTTTGCTACTTGATGCGCGATGCATGTGGATGGAACTGGTCGTCGATGGATGGTCAGGACTGCCCGGAAACCTTCCTGCTTAAGGAAGGCATTGCGAAATGACAACGTTGTCATTTCGTTAATGACAACGTAAGACATTTTTCGAAGAGCAACAAGGATTTACGGGTGAGCGGTCGATATTGTCCGGTAAACGGTTGATTTGTTAGTCGGGCAGGTAGTGTATGCTAGAACGCAAAAAACAAGCGATGCAAAACCGACTGGAGAAGCAGTGGCAACGATGGACAAGAAAAATGTCTCAATGAATGATGTGGCAGTTGCCGCGGGTGTTTCTCTCAAGACGGTTTCGCGTGTGATCAACGAGCCCGGTAGCGTGCGAGAGTCGACACGCGATAAGGTCCATTCCGCAATGGAAGCGCTCGGGTTTCGAACCAACTTTGCCGCGCGTTCGCTCAAGTTGGGCCGTTACGGGTGCATCGGCGTGGTGCTGTTCCACTTGTCGGGCGGTGCCGTGGACATGATTGACGGTATCGCAGATGCCGCCGAAGAGCGCGGCTTTGCGCTCACGATGATTAAGAAGTGCGCAGCGGAGAAGATGACCCTTGCCGATGCGGCGCGCAGGATGTCGCGGCTGCCTGTTGATGGCATGATCTTCAACCTGCGTCAGATGGTTGATGACTTTGATACCTTTGAGGCACCGAAAGACCTCAAGACGGTGATTATCACACCGATGGAGCATCCTACCTGCTCCACCGTCAGTGACGACCAAGAGGGCGGCGCGCGCATGGCGTGCGAGTACTTCTTGAATCGCGGGCACAAGAACGTGTACTTCGTCTCTGGTAAGAAAGAGTCACTGTCGAGCCAGTGCCGTATGAAAGGTTGGCGTGCGGCACTCGAGGCGCGTGGCATTGAGCCGCCCGAGCCTCTGCAAGGCGATTGGAATGCGGATAGTGGCTATGCCGCGGGCCTTGTGCTTGCCGATAAGCCCGATTGCACGGCGGTCCTCGCTGCTAACGACTGCATGGCAAACGGCGTGATGATGGCTCTACGTGACAAAGGGCTCAGTGTGCCCAATGATGTGTCCGTGATCGGCTTCGACGATGAGCTCTATAAGACGATTCCCAACTCGATTCTGACGTCGGTAAAGTTTCGCCACCGCGAGCTGGGCGTCCGTGCGCTTAACGAGGTCGTCGCAGGTCTGGAGGCCCCGAGCTCCAGAAGCCGTACGCTCGTCTCGGGTGTGCTGGTCGAGCGTTCCAGCGTGAAAGACCTGCGGGCGTAGACGTGCTCGGCCTGTTTGTCTCAATCTGTAACAGCTAGGACCCAAAAACTCGGCTAGATGTTACGGATCGAGATTTTTGGCCCGGCTTATTCCGTTTGTCTCGATCTATAACAACTAGACGGTCAAAAGTGGTCTACATGTTACAGATTGAGATTTTCGGCTTGGCCTGTGCGTTCATCTCGATCTGTAACAGCTAGGACCGAAAAACTCGGCTAGATGTTACAGATTGAGATGAACAGGAGGACGGGTGCGGTCTAAACAAAATGGCCCGCGCATCACACATCGATGCACGGGCCATTTATTGTCTGCAAGCGGCAGGTGGTGTCAGCGTCTTATGCCTCGAGGTTTTCCTCGATCCAGGCGACGGCACCCTTGGGATCCTTAGTGAGGTCGATGTACTGTTTGCCCTTGGGCGACAGCAGCGTGATGCCCAGGCGGTCGGTGTCGGCCTTCATCTCGTTGTAATAGGTGCGAACCTGCGGAGCCAGGACGATGACGTTGTACTGGTCCATGATGGCGTAGTGGCTGCCGTAGGCACCGGCGTTGGCGGTAATGTCGATGCCCAGCTCGTCGGCGCCTTCCTTAAGCGCGTTGGCGAGCAGTGCAGAGGTGCCGGCGCCAGCGCACAGAACCAGAACCCTCAGATCCTTGCCCTTAAGGGCGGACGGAGCTGCGGAGGCCTCAGTGGCAGAAGCGGTCTCGACAACAGGAGCCTCAACGGCGGGGGCGGCAGCGGTCTTGACGGCCTTGGTCTCCTCGGCCTCTTCTTCGGCCAGGGTCTCGGCCTCCTGCTTGCACAGGACGTTGTCGTAGGCCTTGCAGAACGGGTAGTAGATCAAGAAGTCAACGACCAGCAGGACGACAACCAAGACCAGAGAGATCGGCTGGAAGTTGGTGTCGATGAAGGTGCCGATCGGTCCGGGGAGTGCCCACGGCATGGCATAGATAAAGCCGTTCATGCCCAAAAAGTCGATGAAGAACTTACCAATGAGGACGTTGGCCACGGGGGTAAACAGGAACGGGATCAGGAAGTACGGGTTGAGGATGATGGGCGCGGCGAACAGCAGCGGCTCGTTGACGGCGAACATCACGGGCACGACAGAGGCTTTGCCGACGGCCTTGAGCTGCTTGGAGCGCATAAAGAGCAGGAAGATGATCGGGACAATGAACGTGGCGCCGGTGCCGCCGAGTTCGCCGATGTAGTTACCGAAGTTTTCGGTCAGGGCGAGGGCGGGGTGACCGCCGGCCTGCAGCGTGGCGAGGTTGGTGGTGATGTTGCCAAACAGCGCGGCGTTGAGGGCAGGCTTAACGACCGAGGGGCCGTGGATGCCCATGAACCAGAACAGCGGGATCATGAACCAGATGAGGGCGAGGCCGGCGTAGGAATCGGCAGCGGCGAACAGCGGGCTCACCAGCGTGGAGATGACGTTGGCAAACGGGACGGCCAAGCAGGTGCGGCAGATAACGTCGATGACGGCGACAAACAGGATGGAGAAGCTGAAGGCGAAGATGTCGCGGAAGTTCTGGGCGATGGCGCCGGGGACTTCTTTGGGCAGCTTGATGGTGATGTCTCGCTTAATGCAGAAGGCATAGATGTTGACCGTGGCAAATGCGGCGACAAAGGAGCTCAGCAGGCCCTTGGTGCCCATGTTGTCGGTAAAGAACACCGAGACATCGGCGCCGTCGATCTTGGCACTCGTCTGGGTAACGGCCAAGATGAGCATAGCGCACATGGCGGCGACCATGGTGCTCGTGGCGTTGATAGCCTTGCCGGCAGGCATGCGGCGGTTCTTGGAGCCGGTCAGCGCGCTTGCGGTGGTGCCGGCGACCATGATGCCCACGACGCCCATCGTGAAGTTGTAAACCTTGTTGCAGAAGTTCACGACGTCGACGTTCCACCAGTCGGGCAGCGTAAAGCCGCCGACCGTGGCGACAACGCCCGGCAGGGTCGAAATAAGCAGGAAGACAGAAGAAGACAGGATAATGGGCATTGCTGCCAAAAAGCCGTCTTTAATGGCCTGAAGGTAGATGTTCTTAGAGACCTTGTCGAAGTACGGCTGACCTTTCTCCAAGAACTTAACGATCGATTCCATAGTTCACGCTCCTCTTTGCATGAAATCTTAATGGCATGGACGTTGAAAACCTATATGGTCTCCCGCTTGCTAAAAGCCCGGGTGCAGGCGGGGCCGGTCCCAGGGGGAGAGAGGGGAGCGGCTGGGTTTGTATCGCATAGGGCCGCTCCCTTCTCGGGGGAAAGCGAGGCGATGCGCTACTGCGCGTCTGCCATAGTGTCGGCGAGCTCCTTGTACCAGAGTGCCGACTGCTTGATGTAGCGTTTTTGCGTGTCGAAGTCGATGTAGAACAGGCCGTAGCGCTTGTTATAGCCATTGGCCCACGAGAACTGGTCCTGCAGGCTCCAGATAAAGTAGCCCTGGACGTCGACGCCCTCGGCGCGCGCCTGGAGCACCTTCTCCATGTGCTGGTCGACAAAGTCGATGCGCTCGGGATCGGCGACGATGCCGTTTGCGTCGGGCTCGGGGTCCTTGTGGCCCAGGCCGTTTTCGGTGATATAGATGACGGGGAGGTTGGGATAGGTGGCGCTGATGTGCTTGAGCGTGTCGTAGAGGCCTTGCGGGTAGATGAGCCAATCCCAGTCGGTGGTGGGGATACCCGGCATATCGACCTGCTGCCCGACGCCCTTAAACTTAAAGCACGAGGTGCCCTTGTCTCCGGTGCCGTTAAAGCTGTTGGTTGACTCGCCATCGTAGGCGGCGATAAACGCCGACTGATAGTAGTTGAGGCCGAACATATCGTTGCGGGGCGCCGCCTTGGCGAGCTCCTCCATGTCGCTGTCCTCAACCGTAAGTGTGGCGTTGTTGGCACGCAGAATCTCGTTGATGAGTGAGAGGGTGCGCGCGGAGTAGTGACCCAGGAAGGCGCCGTCCATGATGAAGTCGGTGTAGAAGGCGTTGTACAGGTCGGCGGCGTGCTGGTCGGCGGGCGAGTCGGTGGCAGGATATGCCGGCGTCAGGACGTTGACCATGCCAATGCGTCCGCCCAGGTGCTCGGTCTCGTCAAGATCCTTATACAGGTTGACGGCGCGGGCGTGGGCAACGAGCTCGTTGTGCTGGCTCTGGATGCCGCTCGTCACATCAAAGTGATGGTTGGGCGGGAAGTTGCCTTGGATGTATTGGGAGTGCGAGAGGCTGATGAGCTCGTTGATGGTGAACCAATTCTTGACCTCGCGGAACTCGCGGAAGCAGAACTCGGCATAGCGCACATAGGCGTCGACGGTCTTGCGGTTGAGCCAGTCGCCCTGGTTGAACAGGGCGGCGGGGGAGTCAAAGTGATGCAGGGACACATAGGGCTCGACGCCATACTTTTTGCAGCAGGCGAACAGCTCGTGGTAGTGCTTAACGCCCTCGGCGAGGGGTTCGGCATCGTCGCCGTTGGGGAAGATGCGGGTCCAGGCGATGGACACACGAATGGCGTTGAGTCCATGCTCGGCAGAAAGGCGGATATCCTCCTCGTAGCGGTTGTAGAAATCACTGGCCGGGTCGGGCAAAAAGCGACCCTGGGCGACAAGGTAATCGTCCCACATGGTCTTACCCTTGCCTGCCACCTTCGTGGAACCTTCCGTTTGGTACGCGGCGGTTGCGGCGCCCCAAACAAAGCCCTTCGGCAGCTGCTGTACGCGGTTTAGCAAAGACATATGCATACACCCTCTCGTCTCGCTGTTCGATATTGTGCGTTTGCGCTCAGGAGGCTCCCTGGTTAGCGTTCAGCGGTGAAAAAGCCCGATAAACACTATCTTAAAATGATTAGAACCAAAATGAGCACGTGAACATTTGACAATGAGCACGTTAACATCCGGCTGGGATGTATAGAAACAAAACAACTTCAAACAGCCGCGAACGGTTGTATTTGTTCGGTAAGCGGTTTTGATTGACAGAAGTTTTCATGTTGTGGTATATGGCTCGGGTATCATGAGCACGTTATCAATGTATGTACGATGCGCCATGGGCGCGGGGAATAGTTGGGAAGCAGGTTAGCGTGGAAGGCATGGATCAGCAGACAAGGAATGGTCGTTCGGCGAGCGCGGCAGAGGTTGCGGCGCTCGCTGGCGTGAGCCGCCAGACTGTGTCTCGCGTGGTCAACGGTATGCCCAACGTGACGGAAAAGACGCGCAAGCGTGTGCTGGACGCCATGGAAGAGCTGGGCTTTCGTCCCAATTTTGCTGGAGCGGCGTTGCGCGGCGGGTCGTATCGTTCTATTGGCCTGTGCATGTACAACATCACACGTGTCGGTAACCTGGCGACGCTCGAGGGTATCATGCAAGCGGCGCGCGAGCACGATTTTGCCGTCACTATGATCGAGATGGGCGGCGACAAGCCCTATGCACTTGCCGATGCCTCGCGCCGCATGGTCGAGCGACCCGTCGACGGCATGATTCTCAACATGAACCGCATGGCTCCCGATTTTGAGGAGTTTGTTCCCCAGCCGGGAGTGCGAACGGTCATCCTGTCCATGTATGCGCATCCGCGCTGCACGACGATCGACTCCGACCAGTATGGTTCGTGCGAGCTGTTGACCAATTATCTGCTGGAACATGGTCACTCGAATATGCGGTTTGTGGCGGGTCCGGAAAACTCGATTTCCTCGCGTTTTCGTGAGGCCGGTTGGCGCGATACGCTGGGTCGTGCTCATGTCGATGCCGCTCCGATGCTGCGTGGCGATTGGAGTGCGGACAGTGGGTACGCCATGGGCGAGCGGATTGCGGCCGAGGTGCTTGCCGGCGGGTCGCAGGCGCCGACTGCCGTGCTTGCGGCAAATGACCAGATGGCGCTGGGCGTTATCGCCGCGCTCGAGAACGCGGGCCTGTCCGTGCCCGACGACGTGAGCGTGGTTGGTATCGACGACGCACTCGAGGGACTTGTTCCTCACAATCGGCTGACGACGCTGCGATTTGATTTGCGCGGTGTCGGTAAGCTTGCGTTTGAGGCGGCGATTGGAGAGAGCTCGTCTATCGAGGCGATTCATGTGCCGAGCACGCTGGTCGAACGCTCGACTGTTAGGGACATACGGGGTTAGGTCCTACTCCGTTTGTCTCGATTTGTAACAGGTAGACGGTCAAAAGCGGGCTACGTGTTACAGATTTAGATTCTTCGGAAAGAGCAATCCTGTTCGTCTCAATCTGTAACAGCTAGGACCCAAAAACTCGGCTAGATGTTACAGATTGAGACAAACGGACCCCGAACCGCCCAAAAAGACCGGGGGCGGCGCGCCGTGTGACGTGCCACCCCCGGCTGAGAAATGGGGGACAGGTTATGTGGGCGGTGCAACTCCGCCAACCGCTCGTCGCAAGCCGCTAGTCCAGACGACGGGTCTGCGCCACGTGCTTATACCAGTAGGCGCTTGCCTTGGGCGTGCGCTTCTGGGTTTCAAAGTCAACGTAGAAGAAGCCGTAACGCTTGTTGTAGCCATTGGTCCAGGAGAACTGATCCTGCAGGCTCCACAGGAAGTAGCCGCCCACGTTGACGCCCACCTCCATGGCCTTGAGCAACCAGCGCAGGTGCTGCTCGATGTAGTCGATGCGCGGCTGGTCGTCCACAAAACCGTCCTTGTAGGGGTCCTTGTAGCCCATGCCGTTTTCGGTGATGAAGATCTGCTTGTAGTTGGGGTAGCGCTGCTTAATGTAGACGAGCAGATCGAACAGACCCTCGGGATAGATGATCCAGTCCCAGTCGGTGGTGGGGATGCCGGGCTTGTTCACGTGCTCGCCAATGCCCTTGACGCGCCAGCGGCCGGTGCCCTTCTCGCCCGTACCGTTGTGGTACAGGTCGTTCTCGCCATCGTAGGCCTTCAAGAAGCGGCACTGGTAGTTGTTAACACCCAGGTAGTCGTTGTAGAGCGCGGCTTCGCGCATAATCTCGAGGTCCTCGTCCAAGATCTCGATGGTGCCGCCCGAGACGGCGGCCAGGCGGTTGGCGCACTCGAGGGTGTCGGGCGCGTAGTCGCCGCGGAAGGTGGCGTCGAGCAAAAACTGGTTTTGCAGCACGTGCTCGTTGTTGGCGGCTTTGATGTCGGCGGGGTCGTTTTCGTTGAGCGGGTACTTGAACTCCAACGACTGAATGACGCCGATCTTGCCCTTAAAACCGCCGTTGTGGAAGGCCAGCACGGCCTTGGCGTGGGCGAGCATCATGTTGTGCTCGCACTGGAAGGCCTCGGCAAGATGCGCCTTGACGCCACCGGGGAAGGTGCCCTCGATGTAGGTGTTGGAGGCGTCGGCCCAGATCTCGTTAAAGGTGAACCAGTAGGTCACCTGGTCGGCGTACTCCTTAAAGCAGAAGGTGGCAAAGTCCACAAAGGCATCGATGGTCTCGCGGTTGAGGAAGTCGCCCTTCTCAAAGAGGGACAGCGGCGTATCAAAGTGATGCAGCGTGACAAACGGCTCAACGTGGTGCTTGTGGCACTCGGCGAAGAGATCGTGATAGAACTGGACGCCCTCGGGGTTAATCTCACCGGTGCCGTTGGGAAAGATGCGGCTCCAGGCGATGGAGAGGCGAATGCCGTTGATGCCGAACTCCTCGCACAGCTCCAAATCGACGGGGTACTGGTTGTAGAAGTCCGAAGCGGGATCGGGGGAGAAGCGCCCCTGGGCCTCCAGGAAGTCGTCCCAGGCGACTTTGCCTTTACCGTGGGTGCGGGTCTCGCCCTCTACCTGGTAGGCAGCGGTAGCGCCGCCAAAGACAAAGTCCTCGGGAAACTGCGCGGGTGGGTTGGTGACGCTAGCAGGGTTAACGGACATGATGATCCAATCGTCTAAATCGAAGGGCCAGCCGGTCTTGGATGGTCGGCTGGCCCTGAGCGTTACTTACTTCGAAAGCTGCTCGGAGACGAAGGCGAGAGACTTATCGCCGTTCTGGGAGAGCTCGATATACTGCTTGCCACGGCAGGCGACGCACTTGTTGCCCACGCGCTCGCAGTCCTTCTGCAGGTCGGCCAGGTAGCTTGCGGCCTGCGGGGCCAGGACGACCAGGTCAAAGTCGGGGAGCATGTCAACGTGGTTGCCATAGGCCTCGGCAGCGGTCTCGAGGTTAATACCGCGCTCCCTGGCAGCCTTGGCCAGCGCGTTGGCGAGCAGGCCCGAGGTACCGCCGCCCTGGCAGAGTACGAGCACGCGCTTGCCGTTGAGGTCGCTGGCGGCCGTAGCCTCGGCAGCGGGGGTAGAGGCGGGAGCGGCATCGGTCTTTACAGCCTCGGCAGCAGCGCCGGCGGCAACGCTCTTGGCGTCAGCCTTGCCCTGGAAGGCGTCGTTGAGCTTGGCGGCCTTCTCGGCGTTCTTGGCGGCGAGCTCCTCCTGGGAGATCTCGGCCTCCTCGGTGCACTTCTGGGCGTCATAGGCACGGAAGAACGGGTAGTACAGGGCAAAGTCGACGACCAGGATAAGGGCGAGCATCACAAAAGCGAGCGGCTGGAAGCCCAGGCCCATGATGGTGCCGATGGGGCCGGGGACGGTCCAGGGCAGGGTATACATAAAGCCGTTCATGCCCAAGAAGTCGATAAAGATCTTGAGGATCCAGATGTTGGCGATCGGGGCAAAGACAAACGGGACAAAGAAGACGGGGTTGAGCACGATGGGCGCGGCGAACAGCAGCGGCTCGTTAACGGCAAAGCACACGGGAACGATGGCGGCCTTACCGACGGCGCGCATCTCCTGGGACTTGGCCAGGAAGCAGAACATAAAGACCAGGACAAGCGTGGCGCCGGTGCCGCCCATGCAGACGACGAAGTACTGGGCACCCTGGGTCAGGACAGCGGAAGCGTGCTGGCCGGCCTGGAACGCAGCCAGGTTGTCGGTCATGTTGGCAACGAGGGCGGCGGCGATGGCGGGCTCGACGATCGAGGGGCCGTGGACGCCCACGAACCAGAAGAGGCTCATGGCGCCGTAGATCACAGCAAGGCCGATGTAGCCGTCGGCAGCGGTGAACAGGGGCTGGAACACCTGGATGACGCCCTGGGCAAAGCAGAAGCCAAAGGCAGCGCGGAAGACGATGTCAAAGACCCAAAAGACGGTGATGCAGACGGAGAAGGGGATGATGTCCTTAAAGGTCTGCGAGATGTTGGGCGGAACCTGCTCGGGCATCTTGACGGTGATGTTGCGCTTGATAAAGAACTTGTAGATGATGCCGGTCACAAACGCAGCGATGAAGGCGGTCAGCAGGCCCTTGGAACCAAGGTAGGTGGTGTTGAAGCCGCTGGCGGCGTCCGTGGCGATCGTGTCGCTCGAAAGGAGCAGGAAGCCGATGATGGCCGCGCACATGCACGAGATAAAGTTGATCTGGTTATTCTTGGGCAGATCGCGGTTCTGGGCGTCGGCGAAGTGCTTGGCCGTGGTGGCGGCGCAGGCGATGGCCAGGATGCCCATGGAGTAGTTGTAGCACTTCCACAGGGCGTTGTTGATGTCATCGGGCCAGTAGAAACCCCAGATGTTGGGGACCGAGGCTACCAGGCAGAAGATGGACGAGAAGATGATGATGGGGATGACGGAGATAAAACCGTCGCGGATCGCCTTGAGGTACTTGTTGCGGGCGATCGCGTTGAAAAAGGGCTGGCCCTTTTCGATGGTGGCGATGAGTTGCTCCATGCAAAGCTCCTAAGAGTCGGTGGGTTGGCAACGATGGTAGCTTTTGACGTTTGATTGCCAAAATGTTGACGTTGCCATTTTGCGACACAAAATAAGACGCGAACCGATGGCCCCTGTGCCTGCGAACCGTCGATTCCTTGCGCGTAAACGTTTGAGCCGCCCGGTGGCTCTGTGTTTGCACAATGGCAACGTTAACATTTGGGTGACAAAAGCCGTTCGGTGAAGCAAAAATGTCGGTGAACGGTAGGTTTTGGGTGGTGAGCGTATGGTGGGGGAGGCGTTGGATATACTTGAAGGCGGTAAAAATGACTGCGCAAGGTGCCACCAATGGCATCGTCGACATAGAAAGATCGACCTATGGCCGCTGTTAAAAAATCGGTATCCGTTAAGGATGTGGCGCGTCTCGCGGGCGTCTCGGAGCAGACGGTCTCGCGTACCGTGCACGATTCTCCCAGCGTGCGCCCCGAGACCAAGGAACGCGTGCGTGCCGCCATGCGCGAGCTGGGGTATCGCCCCAATTTTGCCGGTCGATCGCTGCGCCGTGGCAAGTTTAAGACCGTCGGCGTCGCCATGTTCAACATTACCGGTACCGGCAACCTCGACCGTATGGAGGGCTTTGCCGCCGCGGCCGACAAACATGGCTATGCCATCACCCTTACTAAAGTAGACGGGCATCCGTATACCCTCGAGAGCGCATCGTCGCGCATGAGCGCACTGCCAGTGGACGGTATGGTTGTGATCATGAATCGCATGCCGGCGGACTTTGGCACCTTTGAGCCGCTGCCTGGTATGCAGACGGTGCTCGTTACCATGCTGGAGCACCCGCTGTGCTCGACGGTCGATAACGATCAGTTCGATTGTTCGCGCCAGGTTGTCGAGTACTTGCTGGGGCAGGGGCACAAGACCGTGCACTTTATCTCGTGTCCCGAGCGCTCGCTTTCGGGCATGCAGCGCGAGGAGGGCTGGCGCGAGACATTGCGCGCGCATGGTATTGAGCTGCCGCGACTCATCCGTGGCGATTGGACGGCGCAGAGCGGATATGCCGCAGGCCAGGCTCTGGCGGACGATCCGACCTGTACTGCCATCTATGCCTCCAACGACGCCATGGCCTACGGCTGCATTCGCGGGCTCGAATCGCGCGGAAGGCGTGTGCCCGAGGACGCGAGCGTGGTGGGTGTTGATGACAGCCTGGGCGATATCGTGCCCGACCGTCGCCTGACCACCGTGCGCTTTGACAACAGGCGTGTCGGCATGTGGGCAGTCGATAAGATCGCCGGTGCCGAGGGGGGTGCGTCTGGCGTGGAGCACATGCTGATCCCCGGCGTGCTCGTAGAGGGCGATACGGTGCGCGATTTGCGCTAGGGCGCGGTCCTGTTTGGGTTTCCGTTAATCATGTTTGATATTGTTCGAAATGGTTTGGAAACCGTTCACGGGCGAAAATTGACCGTTCACGGCTCGAAATAACGGTTTGCATTGTTCCTTTTTGTTTGAATGTTATTGTTTCTGTCATACACAGCGCAGCGCGTATGCCCGGACGCGATGCTCTCCATTGGTTCATATGTGAAAGGAACGCAATATGGCAACCAAAGAAGAAATCTCGATGGTTGGATTCGAGATTGTCGCATACGCAGGTGACGCCCAGACCGATCTGCTTGCAGCGCTCGATGCTGCTCGCGAGGGTGATTTTGAGAAGGCCGAGCAGCTGCACAAGGATGCCAGCGATGCGCTCATCGGTGCTCACGACACGCAGACCAAGCTGCTTTCGCAGGAGGCCGGCGGCGGCGAGATGGAGATGACCTTCATCATGGCTCACGCTCAGGATACTCTCATGACCACTATGATTCTGGAGAAGCAGACCCGCTTTACTATCGATGCCTACAAGCGCATCGCCGAGCTCGAGGCCAAGCTCGCCTAACGAGCCCGCACAACCAAGTCCCCTTCCAAAAGCTCTGCCGCAAACTCGCGACAGGGCTTTTTCTTTTTACCCGGCACTTGGGGACGTTCCTTATCTGCCGCAGTTAGGGACACTCCTGCCATGCATTTGATCCTTTGAGGATGGAAGAAAACGGGTCATTAGGTTTGCTGCGATGCCGACTCGGCCTGTCGGTTACAAAACTATGCCGGTTTACTACGATGAATCGCATTCTTTCAACTATGGAAAGAACGGCGTTATCAAAGCCGCAGGTAGAAAGCTTGTCATTTTCTGCTAATAGCAAATGTGGTCGGTCCTATCGGTTTTATCGTAGTAAACCAGCATAGTTTTGAAATGGCACTATTCGACTAGCAGCGTTATGGAGCTTCTGCACGCCCTCCCGTTCGGTTTTTCGCTGGGTGGGTATACTTCCATCCGCAATACAGGCCGGAATAAGGAGGTATCCAAATGCCGGGCAACGGATTGATTCAAAAGGGAGACGCACACGAGATGACTCATGGGCGTCCTGTCCAGATAACCGAGCACACGACGGTAACCGAGCTGCAGCCCAGCCTGTCCGATGTCGTGTGCGCAAACAAAAAACTGCAGATTGGCTTTATCGTTGCGCTCGTGGTACTGGCGCTGTTGTCGGGCTTTGTAGCTCGTCCGCATTTTGCCGATACCAAGACCTGGGACTCCACCATCGAGGTCATCGATCAAAAGAAGGGCAATGTTTTGGCGCTCACGACCTCGTGCGTCGCCCTATCTGCGGGTATCACTGCGCTGCCGGGCGATACGGGAACGCCAGTTGCCGAGCAGCTCGCGCAGCTTTCAGGCAACCTTGGTATCGTGCTTGCCGTGCTCTACCTAGAGAAATATTTGCTCACGATTTTGTGGTCGGTTGGCTTGGGCATCTTAATCCCGTTTGCGTTGGTACTCTTTGCGGTGTCGCTCGGCATTCACGGGCGCTGGAGTACGAGCACGGTCATTCGCCGCGTGGCAACGCGTGTGCTGGTGGTCGCCATAATTGGCATGGCGTTGGTGCCTGCAAGCGTATGGGTGTCGCAAAAGGTCGACGAAACGTATCGCGTTAGCATCGAGGCGGCCGAGCAAAAGGCGACCGACGCTGCGAGCGCGGCAGATAGCGATAGCTCCAAAACAAGCAAGAAAAAGACCGAGTCCACAGAGTCCAAGAACGTGCTTGAGCAGCTTGCCGACGGTGCCTCGGGTCTCGTCATGTCGGTGACCAGCGGCGCCAAGCAGATGACCGATGAAATTGTGCGGCAAGTGACCGATCTCATCGAAGGCGTCATCGTGATGATCGTGACCTCGTGCGTGATTCCATTGCTGGTGCTCGCGGCGTTTTTGTGGCTGGGGCACGTGCTACTGGGGATTGATATTTCCGGCCCGGCGAACTATCTGACGGGTCGCTTTCTGAGCGCTCCGTCCAAGCACGCCAAAAAGGGCGGGCAGTCCGAGTAGCTAAAACAGCTGTATATACCGGGGAATACCGCCGAAGGGCGGCCGAGACACGTTCTCGGCCGCCCTTTTGTTTGTTGAATGCGCGGTAAGCCGGGCCTTTTCTGAGTCCAAACGGTCAGCAATCATCCGCGAACGGTAATTGTTCAAAAAAGAACAAAGATAAACAAATAGTTGTTGCAGTTACTGTTCGAATGTGTTCAAATAAACATGAACAGTGAAGAACCGCACATTCAGATGCCCGGACCTGAACGCGATTCAACACTTCCAAACAGAAACTACGCACCTGCGTATCTCTCAAGGAGGATGTCATGAGGGTTGTAATCGCTTCCGATGCCGACGGTATGTCGATGAAGGAGTCCATCAAGGAGATGCTCATCGCCGACGGTCACGAGGTCGTCGACTATTCCGAGACCCCTGCCGCGGACTTTGTCGATTCCGCCACCGCCGTTGCCAAGGACCTGCTGGAGCACAAGGATTCCCAGGGCTTCGCATTCGATAAGTACGGCGTCGGCTCCTATATGGCCGCCGTCAAGATCAAGGGCATGGTCGTCGCCAACATTTCCGACGAGCGTTCCGCCTACATGACCCGCGAGCACAACGGCTCGCGCATGGTCACCATGGGCCCGGGCGTTGTGGGCACCGAGGTCGCCAAGAAGATCGCCCGCGAGTTCCTGCGCGCCCAGTACGCCGGCGGCCGTCACCAGATCCGTGTCGACATGCTCAACAAGATGGCCTAACGAGAGCCACCGAGAACTCGAACTTCTACCTCAACTTGTGAATTCAGACGAAAGGACGTTCTGATGAAGAAGACCATCGCAATCGGTTGCGACCATATCGTTACGGACGAGAAGATCTATCTGGCCGACCGCCTGGAGCAGGCTGGCTACAAGGTGCTCGACTGCGGCACCTACAGCCACACCCGTACGCACTATCCCATCTACGGTAAGGCCGTGGGCGAGGCTGTTGCCAGCGGCAAGGCCGACTTTGGCGTGGCCCTGTGCGGCACCGGCATCGGCATCACCAACGCCGTCAACAAGGTTCCCGGCGCCCGCTGTGCCCTGGTCCGCGACATGACCTCTGCCCTGTATGCCCGTCGCGAGCTCAACGCCAACATCGTGGGCTTTGGCGGCAAGATCACCGGCGAGTTCCTGATGGCCGATATCATGCTTGCCTTCCTGGAGGAGCCCTACGAGAAGACTCCCGAGCACGATGCCCTGATCGCCAAGATCGATGCCTGCAACAAGGCCGACGCCGAGGCTCAGGCCGACCCGCACTTCTTTGACGAGTTTCTCGAGAAGTGGGACCGCGGCGAATACCACGACTAAGGAGGTTCCGGCGTTCTACCGAACGCCAGACCAGTCGACGCTGCGAAGCCATCTGGCGGGCGAGTTGCTCTGATAACACTTTTGCTTGCTGAGCTTGTGTGCTTCGTTTTGGCGGTACCTGGCATTCTGCAGCTTTTTAATTGACGGCTCGCGTTTCTGTGATGGGGCGCGGGCCGGTTTTCTAAACAGGAGTTCAATATGATTCTGACCGTTACCATGAACCCGTCGATTGATACGCGCTATCAGCTCGATAAGCTGATCATCGACGATGTTAACCGTGTGACGCCCGAAAAGACCGCTGGCGGCAAGGGCCTCAACGTGAGCCGTGTGCTGCTGCAGTTGGGCGACGATGTGCTCGCGACCGGTCTGCTCGGCGGTCACATGGGTGCCTATATGGCCGAGCTCATGGATGCCGATGGCGTCAAGAACGACTTTGTGCCCATCGCTGGCGAGACACGCATCTGCCTGAATATCCTGCACGAGGGCAACCAGACCGAGCTGCTGGAGAGCGGCCCGCAGATCGCCCCGGCCGAGCTCGAGGCCTTTACGGCCAAGTTCGCCGAGCTTGCAGCGAAGGCGGACGTTGTGACGCTTTCGGGCTCGCTGCCGCGCGGCGTCGATGCCGGCTACTATGCCGAGCTCGTCAAGATCGCTGAGGAGGCGGGCGCCAAGGTGCTGCTCGATACCTCGGGTGCATCGCTGGAGGCCGCGCTTGAGTCCGACGCTAAGCCTGAGCTCGTAAAGCCCAACCTGACCGAGATTAACGGCCTGCTGGGTACGTCCTTTACGATTGATGATGTCGATGCCCTGCGCGAGGCGCTCGCCGCCGATGGCCGCTTTGCCGGTATTCCCTGGGTTGTCGTTTCGATGGGCGCTGCCGGTTCGGTGGGCTTCCATGAGGGTCGCGCGTTCCGCGCCAAGACGCCCGCGATTGCGGCTGTGAACGCTACGGGTTCCGGCGACTCGACCATCGCCGGCTTTGCGCATGCCATTGCTGCCGGCGCCGACGACGTCACGGTGCTCAAGACCGCCAATACCTGCGGCAAGCTCAACGCCATGGATCCCAAGACCGGCCACCTGGTCATGGACCGCTGGGACGAGGTCTACAACAGCGTTGTCGTGACTGAACTCTAGGGTTACGGCGTTTTACCAAACGCCGAAACGGCTCGACGCTACAAACGCCCCTAAGCGGCAATCTGACGTTCAATCGTCGGGCATGACCAGAAGGTCAATGCCCTCCTCTTTCACGTCACCTTGCTCGCTTAGGGGCGTTTTCGCTGTCGTTGCCAAGACACCGGCGTTGCCTTGGTCGCAAGTAGTCATTGGGGACGCTCTTTAATGACTAGTCGTTTAAGAACGCCCCTTAAGAATGGCCCCAATGACTACACTCAAAAACGGCGCCCGCCGGCGATGTTGCCGGCGGGCGCCGTTGTCTTGAAGACGAAATGATCCGTTTTCCTCCGTCCCCAAGGGATCATTACAACGAGTCGATAAAGCGCTGCTGGGCGGCGCGTCCCGCCTCGTCCCACTTAAAGACGCCGGCGTTGTCGAGCACGTGGCCAAACACCACGCCGACCTCCTCGTGCAGGATATCGATGGCGTTGTCGGCCGTAAGCTCGTCGGCGCGGCGAGCAAAGACGTCCTCGGCCCACGCGGCATGGCTGCGACAAAGATCATCGACCTCGAGCGCACCGGCAAGATCGTAGCTGGCATCGACCTTGGCTGCCAGCAGATGCTCACGGACAGCGCCAAGCTCGGGAACCAGGCGCGGCGGCAGAATGGCCAGGCCCATGACCTCGATCAGGCCGATGTTCTCCTTCTTAATGTGGTGGTACTCGGCATGCGGGTGGAACACGCCCAGCGGATGCTCGTCGGTCGTGATGTTGCAGCGAAGCGCCAGGTAGGCCTCGTAGATTTCGCCGCCGGCATTTCCGCGAGAGTCGACGCGGCGGATGACGGGCGTCACGGTGTTGTGGGCCACACCGTCAGCCGTGTATGCGATGACGCCCACAGACTCATCGGTCCACTCGCGCCAGGCGAGGATAATCTTCTCGGCGGCGTCGAGCAGCTGGGCGCGGTCGTGCGAGCGCAGGCGCAGCACCGAAAGCGGCCACTGCAGCACAGTGCCGGTGACCTGGTCAAATCCGGGCACGCTAAACTGCGAGACCTCGGCGGCGTGCATCATGGGGAACTCGTGCGCGCCGCCCTGGAAGTGGTCGTGCGACAGAATCGAGCCGCCCACGATGGGCAGGTCGGCGTTGGAGCCAATAAAGTAGTGCGGGAACAGGTCGACAAAGTCGAGCAGGCAGGTCAGCCCCTTGCGGTCGACGTGCATCGGACGATGCTCGGAGCTCATGGCAATGCAGTGCTCGTTAAAGTACGCGTACGGGCTGTATTGGAAGCCCCAGCGCTCGCCGTCGAGCTTAATGGGGATAACGCGCAGATTCTGGCGGGCGGGATGGGCGCCGCCGTCGGCTGCAGCGGAGCGTCCGGGATAGCCCTCGTTCTCGATGCAGAGCTGGCAGGCGGGATACTTCTCGCCCGCGTTCTTTGCGGCACCGGCCGCGGCAATATCGCGCGGGTCCTTCTCAGGCTTGGACAGGTTGATGGTGATCTCAAGATCGCCCCAGTTGGTGGGGGTGCTCCATTTGATGTTGCGCGCGATGGCGGCACGGCGCACGTAGCCGGCGTCGCAGCACAGGCCGTAGAACCAGTCGGTCGCGGCGCGGGGCTCGTTGACGCCCATGCGGCCGTTGAACTCCTCGTTTACAACCGAAGGCCTCGGCATGAGCGCGCCCATGATGCGCATGGCGATGCGGTCGCGGCCCGATGCCGTGTCCTCGGCGGCGCCGTTGGCAACGGCGGCCTCGGCAAGCGCGGCGAGCGTGCCCTCCAGGTCAAAGTCGGGCAGGGTATCGGGGTGCAAGAGCGAGAGTTTCTCAACTTGGAGTGCCCAAGTCATGTCGAGTGCGGGGCCCGTGGCGCCGATGCACTCCAAAATGGTGTTGTATGCCCAGATGCGATCGTCCTGGCCGATCATCGATCGGTGGATAGCGTACTCGATCAGGTTCTGCGCGGCCTCGCGCACGTCAGTCATTACAGCCATGCCGCGTAAGCCCCCTTGTCAGAGATGGCGTAGTGACGGGCAGAGCCTTCGCCCAGCCAGCCGTTCATCTTGGCGATGAAGGTGTCGACCAGGTCGAGCGGCACGAAGGCCTGGATGGTGCCACCAAAGCCGCCACCGTGGATACGAACGGCGCCGCGGCCGTCGAGCACGTGCTCGGCCAGCGCCAGGGCATACATGGAAGGCTGCTCGGAGCCCAGCTTGGCAACGACATTCTGCAGGTACATGGCAGAGCTGGCGCCGGACTCGCGCGTCAGGACCAGGAACTGATCGATGTCGCCGGCGTTCAGGGCCGCCCAGCGCTTATCGACCAGGCCATTCTCGTACCAGTAGTGAACGGCGCGCAGACAGGCACGGTCGCCCAGCTTGGCACGCAGCTCGGGGAGCTTGGCGTCAAAATCGGCAACATCGACCTCGCACAGGCGTGCCTTGCCAAACTCGGCGGCGACGTCCTGCATCTCGCGCGGAACGGCGGCGTAGTCGTCGGTAGCTGCCACATGGTCGGCACCGACCTTAACGAGCACGAGCGCATAGCCGTGATCCTCAAAGTTGAGTTTGAGCTTCTGGGTCTTGGGCTGGGCCTGATCCTCAAAGTCCATGTAGGCGAGTCCGCCCAAGCAAACGGCGGCCTGGTCCATCAGACCGCAGGGCTTGCCGTAGTAGTTGTTCTCGGTGCGCTGGCTCATCTGGGCGAGCGTGACGGGCTCAATGGCGGGCGCGCCCCAGAGCGTCTCCATGGCACGACCGTACGCGGCTTCGACGGCGGCAGAGCTGGAAAGGCCGCCGCCCGAGGGGACGGAGCAGGTAAAGGCAAAGTCGAAGCCTTTGGGCTCAACGCCAAGGGCTGCGACCTCGTGGGCCATACCGCGCACGAGGCTTGCGGACGTGCCCTTCTCGGACTCCTGAACGTCTAGCGTGTCGAGCGCGATTTCAAACGTGGGATAGCCCTCGTCGGCTACGCGAACCTTGTTGGAATCGGTTGCCACGGCGATGCCGTCGACGGCGACATCGAGCGAGCCGGCGATAACGTGGCCACCCTCGTGGTCGGTGTGGTTGCCGCTGATCTCGGAACGGCCGGGCGCGTGCACGTAGAGCACCTGGCGGTCGCCGATGGGGCCAAACTCCTCCTCGAACAGCTTGGTGAGCGTGGCGAATGTCTTTTCGTCGGGGGTGGTCATGGGAGTCCTTTCCTTGGCGCGCACGGGTGGGTTTTGCGTCGTTATGAGTACGTTAACAACTTGAAGCGGCATGAACCAAGTGTTCACAATACCGCACGTTACGGGCTATGTTAACGTACTCATAACACATCGCTTGTCACTTTTTGAGAATCTGGTAATCGGTAGAAATTCAGCCGTGAACGGTACTGCCGTATGGACTTATAAAGCAGAAGAGATGCAGATAGAAAAAGTAGAGTACGTTAACATGCGTCCGACGATAGCGGGCCTCGGCGCGGGATGTATTTCTGCCCGGGCCGGCATTCACGCTATTCAGATCTCGCAAGGGTGAAGGTGATCCTGTGGCAAGGCGCCCGTCCAACGATACCAGTTCGCGTCCGGTCTCCATGGCCGACGTCGCCCGCGCTGCCGGCGTTTCGCAGCAGACGGTTTCGCGCGTCGCCAACGGCTTGCCTAACGTTAACGAGCAGACGCGCCAGCGCGTACAGGCCGCTATGCAAAAGCTCGGCTTTCGTCCGAGTTATGCCGGTCGCTCGCTGCGCGACGGCCGTTATCATTCGGTCGGCCTGTGCGTCAACGATGTCACCAAGTTCGGCAACCTCTCAATGATCGACGGCATCGCCAGCGCTGCTCGCGAGCATAATTGCGCCATCACGCTGGTCGAGATGTCCAAGACCGAGGAGTTTTCGCTTGCCGAGGCCACGCGTCGTATGGCCGCATTGCCGGTGGACGGCATCATCATCGGCATGAGTCGCATGGCGCCCGATTTTGAGACGTTTGATCCACTGCCGGGCATTGGCACGGTCATCGTTACCATGTACGCGCACCCGCGGGTGACCACGGTCGATTCCGACCATTACGGCTGCTCGCTATTGCTTATGGATCACCTGTTTGAGCTAGGGCACGAGCAGATTCGCTATATTGGCGGCCCGTCATTCTCGGTCGACGAGCAATTTCGTCGCGCCGGTTGGCAGGATGCACTCGAGCGTAAACACATCGAGCCGGCAGAGCCGCTCGAGGGCGACTGGTCTGCCAACAGTGGCTACGAGGCCGGCAGGTACCTGGCCGAGCACGATCGCACCATGACGGCGATTTACGCGGCAAACGACCAGATGGCAAATGGCGCGATTGCAGCGCTGCGCGATAGCGGTCTGCGCGTGCCCGAGGACGTGAGCGTGGTGGGCGTCGACGATTCGCTCGATGATTTTGTGGCACACAACGAGCTCACGACCGTTCGATTCGATTTGCATCAGCGTGGACGCGAGGTGTTCGAGCACGCGGTTCCCAAGGCGGGGGCAACGGACAAAACCGTTGCCATTCGTATTCCCGGCCAGCTCATCGTTCGACATAGCACAGCGATACCGCGCGCATAGTTTGTGCAGGTAAACGGCGGTATATTCCGCCTCAAAAACAATCGGTAAGGATGCTGACAGATAGCCGTGGCTATGAAGGCGAGTGCTATGATAGACGGGCTCTTTTGTCTATCTAGGAGGCTTTGCCTGATGGAGATCACCAAGGATATCCGCTACATCGGTGTTGACGATCACGACATCGACCTGTTCGAGGGCCAGTACGACGTGTCCGAGAACGGTATGGCATACAACAGCTACGTTATCTTGGGCGACAAGATCGCCGTCGCTGATTCGGTCGACGCTGGCTTTGTCGACGAGTGGCTCGGCAACCTCGAGGCCGTGCTCGATGGTCGTACGCCCGACTACCTGGTTGTCCATCACATGGAGCCCGATCACTCCGCCGGTATCGCCGCCTTTATGGAGCGCTATCCCCAGGCGCAGATTGTGGCAAGCATGGGCGCTTTCCGCATGATGGTCAACTACTTTGGCACCGACTTCCCCGAGCGCAAGATGGTCGTCAAAGATGGCGACGTGCTCGACCTGGGCGGCCACAGCCTGACGTTTGTCGGCGCCCCCAACGTGCACTGGCCCGAGGTGCTCTTCTCCTACGAGTCTACCGACAAGGTGCTCTTTAGTGCCGACGGCTTCGGCAAGTTTGGCGCCAACGACATCGTGGATCCCGAGGGCTGGGCTTGCGAAGCGCGCCGTTACTACTTTGGCATCGTGGGAAAGTTCGGCAAGTTTGTGCAGGCCGTGCTTAAGAAGGCCGCCAATCTGGACATCCAGATTATTTGCCCGCTTCACGGTCCTGTTCTTAGCGAGAACCTGGGCTATTACCTCGACACCTACAACACCTGGTCGAGCTACCAGCCCGAGGACGAGGGCATCACGATTGCCTATGCGAGCGTGTATGGCCATCTGAAAGCTGCCGTTGAGGAGCTCGCATCTGCGCTCGAGGCCCGCGGCCAGAAGGTCTCCGTCTTTGACTTGGCTCGCGATGATATGGCCGAGGCCGTTGAGGACGCGTTCCGCTACGACCGCCTGGTGCTCGCTTCCATCACCTATCAGGGCGAGATCTTCCCGTTCATGAGCACCTTTATCCATACGCTTGCCGAGCACGCCTATCAGAACCGCACGGTTGCGCTCGTCGAGGCCGGTTCCTGGGCGCCTGCCGCTGCCAAGGTTATGACCAAGGAGCTCGAGGGCATGAAGGACATCGCCCTGACGCAGAACAAAGTGACCGTCCTGGGTTCGCTCAACGACGCATCGCGCGCCCAGATCGAGGCCCTCGCCGACGAGCTTTCCAAGTAACAACGCGCTCACTTCTACCGTCAAAACCACCACAAAGGGGACAGGCACCTTTGTGGTGGTATTTGTTTTTGTTCGAAGAGGCCGGTCAGCGCTGCTGTCGACCGTTCGCTCAAAGAACTCAACCATGCTCAAGGAACTCAAGGATGCTCAAAAAAATCAAAGGTGCTCAAGAAACTCAAAGGTGCTCAAAGAAATCAAGGGTTGTAGGGCATCTTTGTTAGAGGGTCACTTCCGCGAGGACCGTTTCGCGTTCAACTGTCTCAATCTGTAACATCTGGGCGTCTAAATCGACTCTATCTGTTACAGGTTTAGATTAAGGGCGGGAGTCGAGCGGGATTATCTCTATCTGTAACAGTTAGCCGGCTTTTAAGGGCCTAGTTGTTACAGATTGAGACAAACTGGCGGAGCGAACCGCCGTGTCGCTCAAACCACCACAAAGGTGACTGTCCCCTTTGTGGTGGTTTTTGGTTTTAGGTGGTGGCGATGATGAGGGTTGGGGCGTCGATGTCGGTGACCTCGGTGATTGAGGTGGCGACGGCATCGTCGGGATCACGGTCCATCACGATGGTGTCAACGTCGGCAAGCTCGGCAAAACGGTACATGCCGCGTCCGTTAACCTTGCTGGCGTCCATGAGGGCGACGCTTTGACGGGCGGCGGCGATCATGGCCGTTTTGGTCTCGGCCATCTGCGGGAAGTCGGTGGTAAAGCCGCAGCCGGGAACAAAGGCACCGGGGCACATGACGGCAAGGTCGGCGTGAACCATCTGCAGCGCCTGCATGGTGAGCGGACCGTACAGATAGCGGTGCCCTTTGCGCAGCGCGCCGCCCAACATGACGACGTCGACCGAGGGCATGCTCTCGTCGATGTAATCGGCGATCGTAATGTCTGCTGTGATGACGGTGATGCCGTCACGCTGATCGAGCAGACGGACAAATTCGAGCGCCGTGGTGCCCGAGTCGACGAGCAGGGTGTCTCCGTCGCTGACGAGCGCAATGGCGCTTTGCGCGATGGCCTGCTTGGCGGCAACGTTGACGTTAATGCGCCGGTCCTGCGTGGAGACGGTCAGGCGCTTGTGGAGTGACACGGCGCCGCCGTGCGTGCGGCGCAGTTTGCCAGCCTCGGCGAGGGCGTCCAAGTCGGCACGGGCCGTGACGGAGGACACGCCAAAGGTCTGGGAGATTTCTGCCACCTGCACGGAGGCGTTATGTTCGAGCATCTCCATGATGGCGGCACGACGTTCGTCGGCGAAAGCGCGGGTTGCAGCTTGAGCCATGGCAGCTCCATTCTCGACGAAATTTGCAGGAATTGTGTTGACTCTATTTTCGTTCATTTTCTTTTTGAGTAAGAAAACACCTTTCGATTACTTACTTTTTCTATAAAAGAAAGACGCTCGACGCTCAAAACTCAATATCGAACACGTGCGATCGGCACCAAACCCTTCCGTTTGCTTTTCAAAAATGAAGGCTCGACCTCGCGCGATGACAATATCTCGCACATTCATACCCGCTGAATTTCATACAATGGGCGCAGCAAAACGCGAGGTAAAACGCCTTGCGGACACGTACGCCCGATGTCCAGATGCGGGCGAGGGAGAGGAGCAAACGCTCATGGCACTTGTTACCACCGAAAAGATGCTCAAGGACGCTCAGGCCGGCCACTACGCCGTCGGCGCGTTCAACGTCGAGAACCTCGAGTTTGTTATGGCTGTTCTGGCCGCTGCCGAGGAGACCAAGTCCCCCGTCATCATGCAGACCACCCCGGGCACCATCAAGACCGCTGGCCTGGATTACTTCTACGGCATGGTCAAGGCTGCCGCCGAGCGCGCTTCCGTGCCCGTCGCCCTGCACCTCGATCACGGCGATGGCTATGACCGCTGCATGCGGGCCTTCCGCACTGGCTACACCTCCGTCATGATCGACGGTTCGCACGAGTCCTTCGAGGACAACATCGCCCTGACCAAGTCCGTCGCCGACGCTGGCCGCGCCATGGGCGTGCCCGTCGAGGCCGAGCTTGGCAAGGTTGGCGGCAAGGAGGACGACGGTCCCGCGGTTGAGGGCGAGAGCCCCTACACCGATCCTGCCGAGGCCAAGGAGTTCGTCGAGCGCACCGGCTGCACCTCCCTCGCTATTGGCGTTGGCACCAGCCACGGCGTGTACACGAGCGATCCGCACATCGAGCAGTCCGTGGTCAAGGCCATCCGCGACGCCGTCGACGTGCCGCTGGTCCTGCACGGCACCTCTGGTGTGCCCGATGAGCAGGTTGCCGAGGCTGTGAAGAACGGCATCTGCAAGGTCAACTACGCCACCGAGCTGCGTCAGGCCTACACCAAGGGCTTCATGGCCTACATGGCCGAGAACCCCGCCTGCTTCGACCCCAAGAAGCCGGCCAAGGAGGGTATGCGTGAGATCACCGAGCTGGTTAAGATCCGCATGACCAACCTCAACTCTGTGGGCAAAGCAGAGTAACAACAAGGGTACTCTGATCCCACCGGACGGTTTGGGCGGGTCCCGTACTTAGTTTCCAAAACGTCCTCGCGCATGAAGGCCCCCGTTGTCTCGCTTCTTCGAAGCGTTGACAACGGGGGCCTTCGCGCTGCGGAATGATTTTGGAAACTAAGTACGGGACCCGCCCAAGCCGTCCTGCTCAATCGCCCTTGTGGCGTTGGGGCTGAAAGGGTGGGGCGCGGGGGTTACTTGGTTGTTAGGGTTAGCAGGTCGTTGGGGGTTTTGAGGTTGTAGGTGGCGTTTGGGATTTCTTGGTGTGATCCCCATGCTGCTCGGGCAAAACTGACCCCTGCTGAAGTTGCGCATTGTTCGTCGTAGACGGTGTCGCCAACGTAGGTGACGCTGTTGGGATTCGCACCCGTACGTCGGAGATATTCGAGCATGGGTGCGGGTGCGGGTTTGTGTTCGGTTGTGTCTTCGACAAGGATGATGTGCTCAAAATACTTATCGAAACCAAGGGGTGCAATTTCTTTTGCGTATTCGTCGCGCGCACGTGAGGAGACGATGCCAAGTTTGCAGCCGCTATCGGCGAGTGTTGCGATGACTTCAAGCAAACCTGGAAACACGCTGATGGTGCTTTTAAAGCTGGCGGCAACTTGGCACCAGCGATCCAACGTTGCCTGCGAGTAGATTCCAAGTTTCTCAAGGGCATCCTTGCCGGGTATGCCGAGGGCAAATTCAAGCTCGTGTCGGGGGAGCGTTTTGCCGGTCTCTTCTTGGACAATCTGGACAAGCGATGATAGAACGCTTTCTTCTGTATCTGCCAATGTCCCATCAACGTCAAATACGATATGTTCAAAGTGCTTCATATGATTGCTCCTCTCTGTTGTTTGCCTGCAAGTTTGATGCGGTGACAGAAGAAAGGCTAGCGGGATTTCTGCCTGGTGCTATCGAGATTCTGTCTCGCTGCTCGATAGCTCGAAGGAGTGCACCCCATTTGTTCTTTAAATACCTGGCCAAGATGGCTTGCTGTTATAAATCCGCATTGGCGCGCGACTGTCTGTACCGTTCGCGTGGTGTGTGCCAAAAGTTCGCAAGCACGGTTTATGCGGTATGCGCGTAGATATGCCGCCGGGGTCGTTCCTGCACAAGTTTCGATAATGCGGTAACACTCTCTTTCGCTTACGCCGGCTGCAGATGCCATCTGGGGCACATCTATAGCGGCTGCATAGTTTGCGCGGATAAAGTCCAGGATTCCCTTGAACTGTACGTCGCGGCCGGTCATCCAAGAGGCGCCGTCGGAGGAAAAGAGCGGTTCGGCCTTGGCGTAAATCTGAATCCAGAGCTCTGACAAGTTATTTCGAAGCGCCATCTCGTTCTGCGGCCGTTGAAGGTCGTGGCTAAAGGAGCTCTTCAGCAAATCGATAAAGGGCATATCGTCGGGGTTGGTGGGCGACCATTTGAGCACATCGACGCCTCGACATTGAAGTAATGGATTGATGTAGCGCTTTTGGAGACGTCCCGCGGGATCGCCGAGCATCGACGGCTGAAAGATATGCAGCATTTGAATGGCTGGCGCCGAATTGGGCGATTGCAGCGTGCTGTGCAAAACACCGCCGTTGATAAAGCCGGCGGAC
Organism: uncultured Collinsella sp.; assembly: GCA_959019945.1. Taxonomy (GTDB): domain Bacteria; phylum Actinomycetota; class Coriobacteriia; order Coriobacteriales; family Coriobacteriaceae; genus Collinsella. Next base: position 86,438 of record CAUEQD010000001.1, read on the forward strand.
CCTTCCTCAAAGCGCATGTGCTCATGAGACGCACGCGTGCGATAGTCAATTGCTCCCTGCTCCATGTAGAAAAGCTCGACTTCGGAATGCCAGTGCCAAGGGACGGAATTGCCCGGATAGCGAGCGAATTCTGCGCGTTCGGCAATATAGGGCCAGTCTTCGGCGGTCTCGGGAAACGCTTCCTCGCGTCCTCCGCGGTGCAATTCTATGTGATCCATGTTTCGCATGGCATCAGTATAAAGCGTGATGGGCTTAGATTGCTCTTGCCTGTTCGGGGAGCGCCTTGTCGAGGGATGCTTGGAGCTTTTCGAACGATGCTCGCAAGTTGAGGCTCTGATTGGTTGAGCGTTTGGCTTTTGTGGTGGGGGAGTCGAGGAGGCCGTTTCTCTGTGTCGGGGGGAAGGAGAAAAGGTTTGCATGTTTTAGGGATGGCTGCTGTGCTGCGTCATTGGAAGAATGCATGCTTATGCGGCCTCCTCGATGTCCACCAAAAGGTTGCGCGCGGGGTGTGCTGCTAGGTCCCGTGCGTTGGCAGTATTATGCCGCGGCCGTTACAAAGAAGCGCTAAAGAAAGGCTTAATGAGGTTTGCAATTACGATGAAACCGCAGGTCAGAGGTACTGAGTAACACTCTTGTAAGGTTTTGAGCTTAAGGGCTTTCTAAGGTTTGTGATGCGGATGTGGCGCGCGCGTGCGGGACCTGTGAATGGTTTGTTTTAGCGCTGCGGGGTCGCGGCACGAACTTGCTCGATGACCTTTTCCATCGTGGCGTCGATGCAGTCTTTTTTGAGCTCGCATTCCCAGATGGTTATGGGTGTCCAGCCCATTTGAGTGAGCGCTGCCACGGCGGCGCGATCGCGTTCGACGTTGCGACGGAACTTTGCCTCCCAAAACTCAACGTTGCGCTTGGGCTGGCTCGGATTGCACTTGGGGCAGCGGTGCCAAAAGCAACCGTTGACGAAGATGGCGATCTTGCGCCCGGGAAAGGCGATGTCGGGCTTGCCGGGTACCTTCCATTCCAAACGATAGCCCGTAAGGCCCGCGGCCCGTAGGCGCTGACGTACGAGCAGCTCGGGCTTGGTGTTGGCGCGCTTGTTGCCCTTCATGGACTTTTTGATGGCGGCGCGACGGCGGACCAGTTCGCGCTCGTCGGCGGAGAGGTCCGAGGTGTCGATGCCGTCGAGCAGGCCGGGCTTGGGGCGCTTTTTGCTGCGGCGCTTGGTTTTGCGCTTGGGTTTGGCGGCAGGCTCGTCAGCCGTTGCGGTCTCGGCGTCGTTGGTGCTGCCGTTGGCCTCAAGCCGGTCTTCCTTCAGCTCAATCAGGGCATCAATGAGCCCCTTGTCGGCGGGCATCCACTCAACGGTGGCAAGTGAGGTGCGCGGAATCCAGCGGATATCGAGTTGACGGTCATGCTTTTGCGGCTCGCCAGACTCTTTGGCGAGCGAGCAGTAGTAGCACTCCATGGAGAGATGGAAATCGGGGTAGTCGTACTCAACGGTGTAGAAATCGCGCAGGTTGGTGACTTTTACCTGCAGCTCTTCCATGAGCTCGCGGCGCACGGCGTCTTCGGGTGTCTCACCGCGCATGAGCTTGCCGCCTGGGAACTCCCAAAGTCCCTGCATGTCGCCATAGCCGCGCTGCACGGCAAGCAGCTCGTCAGATTCTTCCTTACGAATGATCCCAGCGGCAACATGAACAGTTTTCAACAGGAGTCCTCTCTCAACATCAACACGTGACAGGGTAGCTACCCCTACCTTACACAACGGTAAGGCAAGCGTAAGCCATATCGATGGTAGCCGACTCGTCTTCTTGCGACTATAGATGCCGTAGACTAATCGCAAGAAAGGACTCGGTATGCAAACCACGCACATGGCGACCCCGGTACTGGAGGTCGCGCATCTCGAAAAAGAATATGGAGCGCTGGGCAACGTGACCCGCGCGCTCAACGACGTCAGCTTTACCGTCAACCGCGGCGAATTTGTTGGCATCATGGGCGCTTCGGGCTCGGGCAAGTCGACGTTGCTCAACTGCGTCTCGACCATCGATAGTGCTACAAGTGGCATGATCCGCATTAACGGCCAAGACGTAACACGCATGAAGCAGGCTAAGCTTTCGCAGTTCCGCCGCGAGGAGCTCGGCTTTATCTTCCAGGACTCCAACCTGCTCGATACGCTCACGGCACGCGAGAACATCGCCCTGCCGCTCACCATCGCCCGCGCAAACTCGGCAGAGATCTCGACCCGCGTGCAGGATGTGGCAGCGCGCCTGTCCATCAGTCAGGTGCTCGACAAGTATCCCTACCAGATGTCCGGCGGTCAGCAGCAGCGCGTTGCCGCGGCTCGCGCGCTCGTCACCGACCCCACCATGATCATGGCCGACGAGCCCACCGGCGCCCTCGACTCCAAAAGCGCCCGTCTGCTGCTCGAGAGCCTGGAGGCCCTGAATCGCCGCCTGCGCGCCACGGTGCTCATGGTCACGCACGACAGCTTTGCCGCCAGCTACACGAGCCGTGTGCTGTTTATTCGTGACGGCAAGATCTTCACCGAGCTGCGCCGCGGCGACACCGACCGCCGAGAGTTCTTCGACCGCATTATGGAGGTCGTTGCCATGATGGGCGGTGAGGGCTCCGATGCTCTGTAAACTCGCTTGGGGCAACGTCCGCCGCGCCGGCCGCGACTACCTCGTTTACTTGTTGACGCTCACCCTGGGCGTTACGGTCTTCTATGCCTTTAACACCGTCTCGATGCAGGTCGACATCGCCGGCATCGATGAAGAGGGCTTGGCGCAGGTTATGGGCAGCATGCTCGGCTACCTGACGTACTTTTTGGCTGGTGTCATGGCCTTTTTGATGGTGTATGCCAATAACTTCATCATGAAACGCCGCAAGAAGGAGTTTGGCCTGTACCAGGTGCTCGGCATGGGGCGCGGGCGCGTCGCCACGATCATGGCGCTCGAGACCGTGATAGTATCGGTCGTGGCCTTTGTCGCCGGCATTGTGCTGGGTGTGGGACTCTCCCAGCTCATGACGTTCTTTACGGCCTCGCTCTTTAAGACACAGATCGCCAATTTCCACTTCTTTTTCTCGGTGCATACGTTCAATCTGACCCTTGCCTGCATGCTCGTAATGTTTGTGCTCACGCTACTGCTGAACCTTCGCGCCGTGCGTCGTACCAAACTCATCGAGCTTATGGGTGCCGAGCGTCGCAACGAGAGCATCAAGACACGCAACCCCTGGATCGCGATTGCCATCTTTGCCGTGGGCGTGGTGCTTGTGGGCGTGGCCTATTACCGTCTGCTACGTGATGGGTTCCCGCTAACCGCGACGGACAGCAAGCTGCAAGAGGCCATGAACCAGTTTGGTATTACGACCGCTATGGTTACCGTGGGCACCTTTGCCCTGTTCTGGGGACTCTCGGGCATGCTCATCAAGCTGCTGCAGAGCCTGCGCGGCGTGTATTGGCGCGGCCTCAACATGTTTACCGTGCGCCAGCTTGCGGCCAAGGTCAACACGGTGTGCTTTTCGATGGGCGTCATCGCGATGCTCCTGTTTTTGGCCATCACCTCGGTGACGTGCGGTATGTCGATTGCCAATGTGATGAACGAAAACCTGGAGCGCTATAACCCTGTTGACGTGTCTCAGACGTATGTCTATTACACGCCCGATACGCTCGACTACTACAAAGAATATGTCAATCCGTCTGAAGCCGACCGCATGGTGCTAGCCGATACAACGGTCGATTTGTACTCCGCATGGCACGGCAAGGGCAAGTCGGCGGACAACAACGACGAGACCGGCAAGAAGGTCAATATCGCCGATGTTGCCGGTGAGCATGTTCAGATCGATTCGTATCTGAGTTACCCGTTTGGCGGTTCGAATCCTTCGGTGTCTGCGGGTGAGATGTGCAAGACCATGGGCGAAAAGCTCCCCAAGGCGCTCGGGGGTAGCAATGCCGATACGATGGGTCTGTTTGTGACGCCGGCGAGCCAGTACAACAAACTGCGCCAGATGATGGGCGAGGAGCCGGTGAGCATTGGCCGCGACCAGTACCTGCTTACGTGTGATATGGGCGGTGAGCTGGGCGACCTGTACACCAAGTACATGGCCGGCGGCCATACCCTCACCTTGGGCGGGCATGAGCTCAAGCCCGCAACCGATAAGTCGGACAAGGACACGGCGGCCATCGCCAACTCGGCGATGGGCAGTAATCCGGGTACCGTCGTCGTTGCCGACGAGCTGTTGTCCCAACTTAATCTGCAGCCGTATTCCAGTAGCCTGCTCGTTAATTACAAACAGGGGATGGATACGACCGAGGCAGACGAGAGCATTAAATACACTGTGCTCGACAATCTGCTCGTTGACGGCAAGGAGCCGGGGTCGTGGGGAGTCTTCATCACGCGCTCCGAGATGTATACGCAGGCGGCTCAGATGAACGGCATGATTAGCTATCTGGCCATCTATATTGGCTTTGTACTGGTCGTTGCGTGCGCGGCGATACTGTCGATCCAGCAACTCTCCAACGTGGCCGACGGCAGCCGCAGCTATCGTGTGCTGGCACAGATCGGCTGCGACGACCGCCAGATCCGCCATTCGGTGATGGCGCAGCAAGCGGTATTCTTCCTGTTCCCGCTGGCAGTGGGCCTGGCGCACTCCTTTGTGGCGCTCAAGGTGATTATCGAGCTGGTGAGTACATTCGGCGACATGAGCATCGGCGGCACGGTGGGCCTCACCTGTGCAATCTTCCTAGCAGCCTACGGCGGCTACTTCCTGGTGACGTACCTCATGAGCGCCGGCATGGTACAAGCTGCCATAGCCACCCGCTACAGCGAGTAACTCGTTCAGCTTGGAATTATCGTAGGTTGAGCATGGGTCAGCGAAAACGCCCCTAAGCGAGCAAGGTGACGTGAAAGAGGAGGGAAGCGTACTTTGGGTACGCGACCGACGATTGAACGTCAGATTGCCGCTTAGGGGCGCTTGTAGCGTCGAACCGTTACGCGGTTTGGTAAAACCGCGTAACTTCATCGCTTCCAGAAGTGGAGGATGAGCGTGGTGCGATTTTGCTGCTCGGTTTTGACCAGGATGTTGTGGATGTGGGTCTTGACGGTGCCCACAGCAAGGAAGAGTTCGTCAGCGATCTCTTGGTTCGACTTGCCCAGTACGACCAGACGCATAACCTCGGTCTCGCGGTTGGAGAGCTTGTAGGCGTTGCGATAGAAGGGCATCTGCTCTTCGATGTGTCGATCAAGATCGCTGACGTTCTTTTCCTCGGGCGCCTCTTGCATACGGATCGAAAGCACGTGATAGGCGTAGATGATCAGCAGGATGGCAAAGTAGCACGCAAAGACGTTCTCGCTAAAGTTGCGCTCGGATAGGTACAGCTGCAGCCAGGAGGGCGCCAGGCTCATGGGGACAACGAGAATGTTGTAGAAGTCCTCGGCAACGATGCAGGCGACCAGAATTGCGCCGATAATCAGGTGCTTCTTCTGGTTGTTAACGCGCGCCTTCAGCTCAACCTTTGTGCTCTTGTGAGCCGTCCAAAAGATATACAGTCCCACAAAAATGAGAAACACCTGGCGCATCGTGTAATAGAGCCATTGGTGCATGGGACCATAGGGGACGGCGACGATAATCAACAGCTCGCTTACCAAAAACGTTGCGACGGGAATGACGAACAGCTTCTTAGAGTGCTTGTCGAGCAAGTCCATGGCGATCAGCCAAATAAAAGCCTGCGAAGCGGTCGCCACAAGGGTCCGCAACACAGGCATGGTAATTGAGTAATAGTCGCTAGCCGGAAAACTCTGGTTTTGCAACGTGTATTCAAAAAAGAAGATCTCGGTCATCTCGATGGCGTAGCAAATAAAAACGCCGCTGCCATAGATAAAGAAGCGTCGACGGGACGAGGCGTAGGCGGCAAGCGAAAGCACCGCCGTCACAATACAGATAACAAGTATCACTAGGGTGTAGAAGAACATGAGTGTGTTCATCTGTCGCCGTCCCATCTCATCTGATCTTTGGATAAGCTCCGTAAACCCTACGGATATACCGCCCTCAACCGTATGTCCCGTTGCGGATTAGAGGACGTGATACAGGATACCCGTATACCGTTCGCGGTTCTAGATAGTAAACCCCCTGTAAACTCTCTACCTGCGGGTTTATATTGGTTTAGAGGGGGTGTAACTCCGTGAACGGTCTTTAATCCCGAATAAACTAGGTAAAAATTGCATACGGGTGAATGATGGTGTTGTCAACACGAGGCGTGATGTACGAGCGCCTCTCAGTAATAGTCGGCAAGACCGGCGGAAAGGAAATCGACATGGCACTGCCTAAGGATTTCATCGACACCAACGACTTCACCAAAGAGCAGATCCTGGCTATCGAGGATCTTGGCCTGGCAATGAAGAAGGCCATCAAGGTTGACGGTTATTATCCGCACCTGCTCCGCAACAAGAGCCTTGGCATGATCTTCCAGCAGGTTTCCACCCGCACCCGTCTTTCCTTCGAGACCGCTATGACCGACCTCGGCGGTCACGCTCAGTTCTATGGCCCTGGCACCATCCAGCTCGGTGGCCATGAGTCCCTGGGCGACACCGCTCGCGTCATGGGTTCGCTGCTCGACATCATGATGGCTCGCGTTGACCGTCACAAGGACGTCGTCGGCCTCGCCGAGGGCTCCGCTGTGCCCGTCATCAACGGCATGTCCGAGTTCAACCATCCCACGCAGGAGATGGGCGACCTCATGACCATGCTCGAGAACCTCCCCGAGGGCAAGAAGATCGAGGACTGCACCCTGGCCTTCATCGGCGACGCCACCCAGGTCTGCGTCTCCCTCATGTTCATCGCCTCCAAGGTCGGCATGAAGTTTGTCCAGTTTGGACCTAAGGGCCACCAGATCCCCGACGGCGGCCTGCACGTTGGCACCGTTGAGGAGCGCGCCGAGTTCGGCAAGCAGATGATGGCCATCGCCGAGGAGAACTGCAAGGTTTCCGGCGGCTCCATCGTCATCTCCGACGACATCGAGTGCATCAAGGGTGCCGACTTCATCTACACCGACGTGTGGTATGGCCTGTACGACGAGGAGGTCTCGGGCGAGAACTACATGGACGTGTTCTATCCCAAGTATCAGGTCACCATGGACATGATGAACTTCGCCGGCGCAGACTCTAAGTTCATGCACTGCCTGCCGGCCACCCGCAACGAGGAGGTCGTCGACGAGGTCATGGACGACCCCGAGCGCTCCCTGTGCTGGGTCGAGGCCGAGAACCGCAAGCACTCCATCCGTGCTCTCCTTGCCGCTCTGGGCAAGCGCACCCCGCTCAACGACGAGGGTGTCGAGTACTCCGCCAAGGCCGAGCTCCACGCCGCTCTCGAGGCTCTCGAGCAGCTCTAAGCCCCAAGGCTTTTAAAAGCACGTTTGCGGGCGGCGGATGCTCGTCTCCTGTCGCCCGCTCACCGAGGCCCAAGCGATTGCCTTAGTGCCTTGGGCCTCGGATCTGTCCAAGACTGAGCAAAGGAGCTCATCATGAGCGACGGAAAGAAAAAGCTTTCCTTCTTGACGGTCATTTCGACCATCATCTGCGTCGTCTTCGTCTGCGAGGCCGCCGCGCCTGCTGCTGCCATTGGCAACCAGCAGTTCTTCTGGTGGATCTTCCTGATCCTGACCTTCCTGCTCCCGTATGGCATGGTTGTCGCCGAGCTCGGCACCACCTATGACGGCGAGGGTGGCATTTACGACTGGGTACGCGATGGCCTGGGCGACAAGTGGGGCGCCCGCATTTCGTACTACTACTGGGTTAACTACCCGCTGTGGATTGCCTCGCTGGCTACCATGTTCCCCGACATTCTGGGCATGGTCTTTGGCGTTGAGTTCAATCTGATCGCCAAGATGGGTATCGATCTTGCCTTTGTGTGGATCGTCTACCTCATGGGCCGCTCCAAGGCGGCTGACTCCGAGTGGGTCCTCAACGGTGGCGCCATCATCAAGGTCGCCGTTGCCGTTATCGTCGGCGCTCTGGGCATTTGGTACGCCATGGAGAATGGTTTTGCGAACGATATGTCCGCCACCACCTTCCTGCCCGAGCTCACCAACACCAACGCCCTCGGTTACCTGTCGATCATCATCTTTAACTTCATGGGCTTCGAGGTCATCTGCACCATGACCGACGACATGGCCGATCCTGCTCGCGATATCCCCAAGGCAATCATCGTCGGTGGCCTGTCCATTGCCGTGATCTACCTGTTCGCCGGCTTTGGCATCGGTGCCGCCGTGCCGGCCGATTCCATCGACCCCGACTACGGCATGATCTTTGCCGTCCAGACCATGGTGGGCGACTCCATGATCTTCAAGGTCATCTGCATCGCCTTCCTGATCACCCTGTTCGCCAACATGGCTGCTTGGTCCTTCGGCGTCAACTCCGTCGCTCGCTATGCTGCCGAGCACGGCAACATGCCCAAGATCTTTGCTTCGATGATCTCGGATGACGACATGCCTAACGGCGCCAACCTGGTCAACGCCATCGTTGCCTCCCTGGTGCTGTGCCTGCAGCTGGTTCCCATCGACGCCATCTCCAACGGTGTCTTCTGGATGCTCTTCGGCACCTCCGTCGTCTTCCTGCTGCTCACCTACATCCCGATGTTCCCGGCGTTCCTCAACCTTCGCAAGAACGACCCCAACCGTGAGCGCATCTTCACGTTCCCGTTTAAGGGCACCATGATGAAGGTCATGCTGGCCATTCCTTGCATCGAGCTGGTCCTGGCCATCGTCGCGACCTTGATTCCGTTCTCCGCCGCTGAGATTGGCGACAAGGTTCCGATGATCGTTATCTTCATCGTGCTCGTGCTTATCGGCGAGGTCGTCCGCGTCGTGAGCGCTAAGGGCCGCGAGACCGAGTACAAGGGTCTCACTCCCGAGCTGGCTGCTCAGCGTCTCGCTGAGGAAGCCGAGGAGGACTAGAGCACTCGGATTCGGGGCTCCAACCCTCATCACCGTTTAACCACTCCCTGGGGTGGGTGTGAGCGATAGCTCCGGTAACCACCGCCCGCCCCAATCTCTCTTCCGTATCCTTCGTGTGTCTTGTCTCCGCGCACTGGGTTACGTCGTCGCTTGCCGGTGCGACTCCGTGAAAACCGGCGCCGGGCGCCCCGACCTTTGCCGGGGAACGGGCGCCTACCATCTCTTGGTTTTAGGCCGCGGGTAACCCGCCCGCGGCAAGCGATCGTTCGATTTGGAGGAATTCTATGCGTACGATCACCGAGTCCGAGTCCACCCCCAAGGCCGACGGCTTCTTTATGCCCGCTGAGTTTGCCCCGCAGGATCGCGTGTGGATGGGTTGGCCCCACCGCACCGACACCTGGGCCCACGGCGCCAAGCCGGCTCAGAAGCAGTATGCCGCCATCGCTCGCGCCATCGCCGAGTTCACCCCGGTCACCATGTGCGCCAACCAGGCCGACTACGCTAACTGCAAGGCCGTCTTCGAGGAAGACGAGAACGTCACCGTTATCGAGATGACCACCGACGACGCCTGGTTCCGCGACACCGCTGCCACCTACGTCATCAACGGCAAGGGCGAGAAGCGCGCCAACCACTGGCACTTCAACGCCTACGGCGGTCTGGTCGACGGCCTGTACTTCCCGTGGGACAAGGACGAGCAGATCGCCCTTAAGATGGCTGAGCTCTCCGGCTGCCGTCGCTATCGTCCCGATGACATGATCCTCGAGGGCGGCTCCATCACCGTCGACGGCGAGGGCACCCTTGTCGTGACCGACCAGTGCCTGCTTTCCCCGGGCCGCACCTGCTCTGCGGTTCTGGAGGAGGAAGAGGATCCCGAGTCCATCTGGCCCAAGTTCAAGAAGAAGTTCGAGCCCTGGAGCGAGGAGCTTCGCGCCTATATGGACGAGCACCTCAAGGATTACCTGGGTGTCGAGAAGGTCATCTGGGTCAAGGAGGGCATCGACCCCGAGGAGACCAACGGCCACATCGATGACGTCGCTACGTTCATCGCCCCGGGCGTCATGGCCTGCATCTGGACCGACGATCCCGAGTATCCGTTCTACGAGCAGTGCCACGCTGCCTACGAGACTCTCTCCAACGCCGTTGACGCCAAGGGCCGCAAGATGAAGGTCTACAAGCTCTGCATGCCCGTGAACCCGCTGTTCATGGACCAGGCTTCCTGCGACACCATCGACGCCGACGAGAACGCCGAGCCGCGCGTTGCCGACGAGCCGCTGATCGCTTCTTACATGAACTACCTGGTCACCAACCACGGCGTTATCGTCCCGCAGTACGGCGACGAGAACGACCAGCTGGCCGTTGACACGCTCCAGAAGATCTACGACGAGGTCTGGGGCGAGGGCGTCTACAAGTGTGTCGGCGTTCAGTCCGAGCAGGTCGTCTTCGGCGGCGGAAATATCCACTGCATTACTCAGCAGGAGCCGTCCGCTTAATCGTCTGGCTTTCCGAGGCACCCCATCTCGCCGCTCAAACCGTCGCTCGCGTACCAAAGTACGCTTCGCTCCTCTTTCGCGGCGACCTGGGGCACCTCGAAAACCCAGCCGATCAACTGGACAATCGGCAAATCAGTCCATCTCGGGGCATTGATGGTTAGCTTGCTTGATGTCTTGGTTGGCTGGGTTTTCTTATATGGGCACTCCGTTGCCTCCACTTCGGAGTGCCCTTTTTCTTTGATTGAATACGCGTCTGACCTGGGATTTTTTGCGGGTTAGGCCAATTGTTCGCTTGAATTTCCCAGGTCAGACGCGTCTTCAATTGCCGAAAGTTTCCGGTCGCGAGCGCGGCCGTTTTGATCGGAGTATCTATGTACCAGCGTATCGTTATCTACACGCGCCTGTTCCGCGAGCGCTGGTCCAACAACTGCATCCTCTCCTCTCTTTGGGATGGCACCTGCACCGGTGACGCGGCCTGCAACCCTACCTTGGGCTGCGCCTTCGGTACAGATGCCATCCTTTTTGCTGTAGGGGGAGCGTGCCGTGGCAGGTAAAAAGTTCTCCCTGTTCGAGGTCATCCTCTCGGTTATCTGCGTTGTCTTTACCATCGAGGCGGCCGCTCCGGCATCTGCCATGGGTAACGTGCAGTTCTTCTGGTGGATTTTCCTTATCGCTACGTTTTTGCTTCCCTATGGCCTGGTAGTTGCCGAGCTGGGTACGGCGTTCGATTCCGAGGGCGGCCTGTACGATTGGGTTCGCCTGGGCTTGGGCGACCGTTGGGGTGCCCGCTGCTCCTGGTGCTACTGGGTCAACTTTCCGCTGTGGGTGGCAAGCATCGCCTGTATGTTTCCCAGTGTCATCAATGCGGTATGGGGTGTCGAGTTTTCGCTCGGGGTCCGAATTGCCATCGAGCTTGCCTTTGTGTGGGGCGTCACGGTCATGGCAATGCAGCCGGTGGCCGAGGCCGATTGGGTCATGGATGGCGGCGCCGTCATCAAGGTGCTCATTACCGCCGTGGTGGGAATCGTCGGCATCTGGTTTGCCTGCAACAACGGCTTTGCCAACGATATGTCGTTTAAGACCTTTGTCCCCGATCTGGGAGACACTAACTCACTGACGTATCTTTCGATCATCCTCTTCAATTTTATGGGCTTTGAGGTGGTCGCGACCTTTGCCAGCACGATGAAAAACCCGTCGCGTGATATCCCCAAGGCGGTTACCGCCGGTGGCGTTGCCATCGCGGCGATCTACATTATCTGTGGCATCGGTATTGGAGCCGCGGTTCCCACCGAGCAGCTTTCACTCGATTCGGGCATTGTGGACGCGGTTGCCGCCATGGTGGGGCGCGCTCACCCGCTGACGATGGTCGTGGGCATGGCCTTTTTGGTGACGCTGTTCGCCAACATGATCTGCTGGAGTTTTGGCGTCAACAACGTGGCGAGCTATGCCGCGCGCCATGGTAACATGCCGCGCCCCTTTGCGCTGGTGTCCAAGAAGACCGGCATGCCTAATGGCTGGCACTCATTAACGGTTGTTTTGCCAGCTTGGTGCTGCTACTTCAGATTCCGCTGGGCGAAGGTTCCGACGTCTTTTGGGTCTTCTTCTCGATGAACGTCGTCTTTCTGCTCATGAGCTATATCCCGATGTTCCCGGCGTTTTGGCGCCTGCGTAAATACGACGACCGCCCACGTGTGTTCCGCGCGCCCTTCGAGGGCAAGGTGCTTGCGGTAGCGCTTGCGGTGCCGGTGGTAGAGCTCGTGCTTTCGATTGTTGCGACAATCGTGCCGCTTAACAGCTCGCCCGCCGAGATGTCAAAGTTGCCGATCCTCATGGGTGTGGTGATCGGCGTGTTGCTGGGCGAGGTTTCGCGCCTCATATCGCGCCGCGGCCGCAGCATCGACAATCCCGGCGTTGGCGCAAGGGGGACAGGTCGCTTTGCACCAAAACAGTAGCGCCGCGAGTTGTGCGGTGCTAGATGCATCTTGGATTACTGCTTACGCTGCTCGGGATCAGATGCGAGCTTGGGTGCAAAGTAGGGGACGTGGCCCAGGTAAGGGCAGCTGTCCGTGCGTTCGTCGACAACACAGGGGATATCGTCGTAGGTGAGTGAGTCGCTCAGGCGGGCGATGGCCTTGGCTGCAGGAGCGACGAGCATCTTGAGCGGTGCGATAGGCGCCATGGCATCTCCTTTTCTTCATGCGACCCGTGTTTTGGCGTGAATGTATACGCCGCAAGTCTAGCATCCCGCCGCGGAGAGCTTCAAACCACCACAAAGGGGACAGGCACCTTCGTGGTGGTTTTGCCGGTCACCATGGCGCCTCATCTTCGTTTGTCTCGATTTGTAACATCTGGCTGGCAAAATCGTCTCTACCTGTTACAGATTGAGATTATTCGACTCGGGTCGTGTGGTTCGTCTCAATCTGTAACAGCGGGACGGGGATTTGGACCCTAGATGTTACAGATTGAGACAATTGAAGTTCAGCCAAGGATATTTTGGACGGCAGTCATAAGGCCCAGGCGGTTGCTGACGCCGAGCTTGCGATAGATGGCGTTGACGTGCTTCTTGACGGTTGACTCGCTTATGAATAGCTCGTTTGCCATCTGTTTGTTCGTTTTGCCGCCGAGCATGAGCCGCATGACTTCGGCTTCGCGCGGTTGGATATTGTGTTCTGTAATGAAGGCGTTCAGATGGTTTGTGTCTTCGGTCTGGGTGAGTTTAATGCCCCGAGGATAGAGGTTGGCGAGCGCGAGGCTCGCGTGCCGAGCGATTTCGAGCAGGATTGCGAGCTCGGTGTCGGTGAAGTCCCCGGCCGTGCGTTCGCGAAACAGGGTGATGCTTCCCAGCGGGCTGTCGTTGTGCGCGAGCGTGGCCGTGCAGCCAAAGTAGACGCCCTGCGGTTCCATCCATTTGCGATAGATGGGCGTGGCGTCGCGTCGCTCGACGTCGACGAGGTCGAGGTCGCGGTAGACGCCGACCTTATGTAGGTCAAAGCTCCATGTTGTATAGTCCATCGCGGCGTAGCGGTTGTAGTAGTCGCTCAGCGCGCGGTCGTCCATTCCGCTGCTTGCGGGGTGGACGTAGCGTGGCGCATCACTGCTTGCCGCTTCGATCAGGTCGAACATGGCGATCCGATGAGGCACGAGTCCTGTCGTTCCCTCGAGGGTCTCCTTTTGCAGCATATCGACACCGTGTGATGCGTGGATTGCGAGTGCGAGCTCGTTGAGGGCGGTCCAGGTCGTACTGTCCAGCTCAATAGTTTGCTGTTTATTGCATGGGGGCATAGGGCGTCCTTTCCATTGTGGAACCCAGTATGTCATGTTCTCGGCCTGAATAGAACTTTAGGTCAGCGAATGGTATACCGTCGGTCGCTGAAAGGGGCTCGAGGGACCATTGAGAACATCTCGGTGCGGCCGCATCTTGGTCTCGTCAAGCAAAAGCACCGAAATTTAGGAGCTTGAAATGAAGACCATCTACGAGAGTGAGTCCACACCTAAGAAGGACGGGTTCTATATGCCCGGCGAGTATGAGGAGCAGGAGCGTACCTGGATTCTGTGGCCGCATCGCTCCGACGTGTGGCGCTGCGGTGCCAAGCCGGCGCAGAAGGTCTTCACCGAGATCATCAAGACCGTTGCACGTTTTCAGCCCATCACCGTTGGTGTCAATGCCGAGGATTTCCCTGCGGTGTGCGAGATTTTCGATGGCGTTGAGAACGTGCGCGTTATCCACATGGAGTACAACGACAGCTGGATTCGCGACCCCGGCCCGGCGTTCCTTGTTAATGACAATGGTGAGGTTGCTCTTTCGCACTTCCACTTTAATGCTTACGGCGGTTTCATTGACGGCCTGTATTTCCCGTGGGACAAGGACGCTTCCATCGGCTTGCAGGTGGCGCAGCTCGAGCAGGTCGACCGCTATCGTCCCGAGGACTACATCCTCGAGGGCGGCTCGTTTAACTGCGACGGCCAGGGCACCGTGGTGACCACCGAGATGTGCCTGCTCAATGAGGACCGCAACCCCCAGTACACCAAGGAGCAGATCGAGGAGAAGCTTGCCGAGTACCTGGGCATCGAGAAGGTCATTTGGATCAAGGACGGCATCGACCCGTTTGAGACCAACGGGCACGTGGACGACGTCGCATGCTTTAGTGCGCCCGGCGAGGTCTGCTGCATGTGGACCGATGATCCCAACCATAAGTTCTACAAGGAGTGCCAAGAGGCGTATAAGACGCTTTCCGAGACGACAGATGCCCGTGGCCGCAAGCTCAAGATCCACAAGGTGATTATGCCTGCGACCTCGGTATATATGACCGAAGAGGAGGCCAGCACGATTGACCCCGTCGAGGGTGTGCTGCCGCGTACTCCCGAGGACGCTTTCGAGCCGAGCTACCTCAACTTCCTGCCCATCAACGGTGCGGTGCTTGTACCGCAGTTCGGCGATCCCAATGACGCCCAGGCGCTCAAGGATATCCAGGCTGCTTATCCGGACCGCGAAGTCATCGGTATCATGACTCGCGAGGTTATTTACGGCGGCGGCAACATTCACTGCATCACCCAGCAGCAGCCCAAGGCGCGCTGCAAGTAGAGGCGGTTGCAGGCACACGGGGTAGTGTCGATATGACCTGGGGCCCGCTGGCGCACACGCTGGCGGGCCCTTTTGCGTGCGGCGGGCAGCGTTGCACGCGGGCACTCGGGTCTAAGCGAGGGTACCAGGGGCCTTGCTTATCGTCGATAGTTGGTCTAGAATCGTCGATAGTCGATGATGGGGGGTAGCATGCAGCTTGTTGAAAGTGAGACCGTGGAGTTCAAGTGCACATTTACCCCTAAGCTGCTCAAAGCTGTGGTGGCGTTTGCCAATTCGAATGGCGGTACCTTGTATATCGGAATCGACGATTTTGGCAGCATCGTCGGCGTGGACGATATCGATGCCACCATGCTTCAATGCTCTAATGCAATAACCGATGGCGTGTATCCCGACGTTTCTGAAATCACGACGGTCTCCGCATTGGACATCGATGGCGCAGCGTTGGTGAAAATCGAGGTGGAAGCGGGTCCTCACAAGCCGTACTGCCTGTGCTCGAAGGGATTTGTTCCCGCCGGGGTATATCGGCGCCTAGGCCCTGCAAACGTGCCCATCGAGATGGCCCAGATCCGCTCGATGATCAAGCGCACCGACGGCGATTATTTTGAGACCGCGCGCTCTCATGAACAGAGCTTGACGTTTTTTGAAGCCGAGCGGGTCTTTAGGCGCGCGGAGATTACGTTTGACCAAACCTCTCAAAAGAATCTCGGCCTTATCGATGAGCTGGGCTTTTACACCAATTTGGCACTGCTGGTCTCTGACCAAAACCCCTTTGCAGTCCGCGCTGGCCTCTTCAACGACGATGCGTATACCGAGTTTATCGACCGTCAGGATGGCGAGGGCTCGATCTTCAGGCAGATAGAGGATATCGAACGGTTCCTCAATATATCGAACGCAACGCGTATGTACTTTGTGCCGGGAAGGCTCGATCGCATAGATAAGGACGACTATCCCCGCGAGGCTGTTCGAGAGGGAATTCTGAACCTGTTTATCCATCGCGACTACGAATCTTCGGTGGCGTCTCTTATCAAGATGAGCCGTACGGCGCTTGAATTTACCAATGCGGGAGGGCCGCAGCACATCAGCGTCGAGGAGGCGCTTGCGGGCGGCTCGGACGCTCGGAATCCAAAGCTGCAACTGCTCTTTTTGCGTCTGGGGATGGTTGAGGCGTTTGGAACGGGCCTCAAGGGGATCCGTGCGCTCTATGAGGCGGAAGGGTTGGAACCCGAGGTCTGCGCCTACCCTGCAATGTTTAGGTTGTCGCTGCCCAACGTCAACGCCGTGCGCAATTCCTATCTGACGCCTCGTGGCAATAGCGGTCCCAACTTGCGTGGGGATTACAACGATTATGAGCAGCTCGAGCGGGAAGGGGCGCTGCCGCCCGATGTTTCGCAGGCGTTTGCATCCGTGCGAGCGCAGCGAGAGGGGCACGTGTCGATGAATGGCGACTGCGGCCACGAGGTGCGTGCCAAGCTCGTGGAGGAGCTTGGCTTTGATGTTGCGTGCAAGGCGTCCGCGATGCTACAGGATGTCTCGGACGAGCGACGTGGCGGATACGCTCGCACCTTGATTCGCTTTGCCCTTGAGCGGCCCCGCGGTTTTACGCGTCAGGATGCTTCGGACGCTCTGGGAACTGGGCGCGACGTGACGCTGCGGGTTATCAACGGTTTACTTGAGGAAGGCGCACTCGTTAAAGAGGGGCGTGCTCGAGCGACGAGATATCGCGCTGTCGGACAGGTTTAGGGACGGGCGGTCCGGCCCCCTGGGTTATTCCTGGGCAGAGGCCAAGGGCCGGGTGCCCGGCTCGCCTTGATTGAAGGGGTACTTAGAGCGTGCCGCCGTACATGTAGACGATAAAGCCGTCACCGGTGTCTTGGCTGTGGTCCTCTAGGATGCGCTTCATGTTGAGGTGCTCGTAGAACTGCCAATCGGAGTTGCAGTCGCTCATCAGGAAGAATTTGGTGCACCCGGCTGTGGCGAGTTCGGCGCGCGCAAGGTCGATGAGCGCACGGCCGAGCCCCTTGCCCTGCCACTCGGGCACGATGATGATCAGGTTGAGCTGGCCCTGGGCATATTCGTTGCCCGTGGCGGCAAAGCGGTCGGCTGTTGCCTTCTCGCGGCTATCGCCAAAGAGCGAGCCTTCGAGCTTGGCATCGGCGGTCTTTGCCATCTCGGTTGCCTGGGCGAACATCTCGTTGTAGCAGGGCTCCCACGTGGGATTGGTGCGTGGTTTGCCGTCTTCGAAGATGCCGATGCAGCAAGCGGCGATGATGCGGCCTTCAGCTTCGGCAACGAGCGCGATGGGGGAGCGCTGCAGCTGCATGGCGATGTTAAAGCGCACACAGAAATCGGCGGCTTCGACGTCGCCTCGGTTGCGCAGCGTGTTGCACCACAGCTGGTTGTAGATGGCGGCGATGCCGGCTAGGTCATCGAGCGTGGCGGCACGCAGAGTTACGTTGTCAAGGCTCATGGGGGCTCCTTCCAAGTTGGGTCAGGCCACTTCTGAGTGTGACATGGCCGCAGGGCGCCCGCATCAATCATTCGGCAGACGAGCCCCGATACCTCGGGGACGGAGAGGTGGCAATTGGGTAGTCATTGGGGACGTTCTTAAAAGACTAGTCAAACAAGAGCGTCTCCAACGACTACCCCAAAAGGAGCGTCCCCAAGTGCCAGCTTTGGCAACGACGCTGGCAGAAAAACGTCAGCGAAAATCCGCCAGAGCGAGCAAGGTGCCTTGAAGCGAGGCGGCATTGACCTTTTGGTCATGCCGTCGAAGCTGAAAGGCAGATTGCTCGCTCTGGCGGGTTTGCAGCGTCGGCCGGTTACGGCGTTTGGTAAAACGCCGTAACCTACACCCGCTCCGCGATCTCGTGGATGAGGTAGTCGGTCTTTTCCCAGCCCAGGCACGGGTCGGTGATCGACTTGCCAAAGACGCCGCCATCGACTGACTGATTGCCATCCTCCAGGTAGGATTCGATCATAAAGCCCTTGACCAGCTTGGAGATGGACTCGTTGCGGCGGCAGCTGTCGAGCACCTCCTTGCAAATACGATACTGCTCCAGTGGGCGCTTGCCCGAGTTGTCGTGGTTGCAGTCGATGACCGCCGCCGGGTTGGCGTAGCCGGCATGCTCGGTATAGCGCTCGGCCAGGCGCTCCAGGTGTTCGTAGTGGTAATTGGGGTAGGTACGACCGTCGAGACCGATGTAGCCACGCATAACGGCGTGTGCGAGCGGGTTGCCGTCGCACTCAACCTCCCAGTTGCGGAAGATGAAGCTTTGATGTGCCTGGGCGGCGTAGATGGAGTTAAGCATGACGGTGGTGGAACCGGCGGTGGGGTTTTTCATGCCGACGGGCACCGAAATGCCGCTCGACACCAGGCGATGCTCCTGGTTTTCGACCGAGCGCGCGCCCACGGCAACGTAGCTCAGCAGGTCGACGAGGTACTGGTAGTTGGACGGGTAGAGCATCTCGTCGGCGGTAAAGAAACCGGTCTCCTCGATGACGCGCAGGTGCATGTGGCGGATGGCCTTGACGCCTTCGAGCAGGTCATCGGGCGCCTCGGGGTCGGGGTTGTGCAGCAGGCCTTTGTAACCAGTGCCCTTGGTGCGCGGCTTGTTGGTGTAGACGCGCGGAATGATGATGAGTTTGTCCTTGACCTCTTCGGCGACCTTGGCCAGTCGGTTCATGTACTCAAGCACTGAGTCCTCGCGGTCGGCAGAGCACGGGCCGATGATGAGCACCTTGCGTGCATCCTCGCCGGTAAAGACCTTGGCGACCTCGGCGTCGAATGCCTGCTTTTTGGCGGTAAGCTCGGCGGAAAGCGGCATTTCCTCGCGGATTTCCATGGGGATCGGCAACCTGCGCTTGAATTCCATGGCCATATGGGGCCTCCTTTATCAATTAACGGCAACAATTGGCGAATTCTCGAATGCTCGGCATTATCCGCTGTCGCACGCTAAAGTGCAAGCGAAATCTGCCGAAAAGGGACAGGTTTATTTTGGTCGGTTTTATCTGGGGAAATGTCGGCGCTTGCCGGAAGGGGAGGGCCAGCGTACGGCACGCTGGCGCAAGTTGGATCTTCTGCGGCATGCCCTGTGGACAAAAAACGGCAAATATGAGTACTGTTGCTAGCATAGTATCATATCGATCTTACAAGATAATAGACACAACAGTAAATATGTTTATTAACGTTGGCATACAGAAGCATGCTACCGGGCATTTTGATCAATTTGAAGGCATATCTAGGCCGCAAAGAGGTCGTTTGGGGCAGTTTTGGCTGTTACTAAAAAGGTGACAGTACTCATATTTGCCTTTTTTGTCCACGGGGCCTTGAGGGAGGCCGTTAATCAGGTCCCGGGGGAGGCGGTTCGAGGGCCGCAGAACAAAAAACGGGGGCACAGTTCATTCTGCGCCCCCGTTTTTGGGTATTGCGGTTGTTTGCCGCCGGTTTTTACGCCGCTTCGTCGAACTGCGAGTTGTACAGGTCGGCGTAGAAGCCGCCCTGGGCGAGCAGCTCGTCGTGCGTGCCCTTCTCGACGATGTCGCCGTCGCGAATCACCAAGATCACGTCGGCGTTGCGGATCGTGGACAGGCGGTGCGCGATGACAAAGCTGGTGCGGCCCTGCATCAGCGCATCCATGGCGCGCTGAATGAGCTCCTCGGTACGGGTATCGACGTTGGAAGTCGCCTCGTCCAGAATCAGTGCCGGGCGGTCGGCCAAAATGGCACGGGCGATGGTCACGAGCTGGCGCTGACCCTGCGACAGGTTGGTGCCCTCCTCGTTGATCATAAAGTCGTAGCCACCGGCGAGCGTATGAATAAAGTGGTCGCAGCGTGCGGCGCGCGCAGCGGCCTCGACCTCGGCATCGCTCGCGTCGGGGCGTCCGTAGCGGATGTTCTCGCGGATGGTGCCGTTAAACAGCCAGGTGTCCTGCAGCACCATGGCAAACTCGCCGCGCAGTGCCGCGCGGTCCCAGTCGCGCACATCGACGCCCTCGACACGCAGCGAGCCGCCGTCCACGTCGTAGAAGCGCTGCAGCAGCTTAATGAGCGTGGTCTTGCCGGCGCCGGTGGGGCCGACGATGGCGATGGTCTGGCCGGGCTGCGCCTCGCAGCTAAAGTCGTGGATGATGGTCTTGTCGGGCGTGTAGCCAAACTTGACATGGTCAAACACCACGTGGCCGGGGCGCTTCTCGGGAATCTGCGCGTCGGCCTTCTGCTCCTCCTCGGGCGCGGCCAGGAACTCAAACACGCGCTCGGTGGCGGCGGCCATCGACTGCATCGTGTTGCTCACGTTGCCCAGCTGCTGCACGGGTTGCGTAAAGTTTCGAACGTACTGGATAAAGCTCTGGATGTCGCCGGGCGTGGCATTGCCGGTCAGCGCGAGCTGCGCGCCCACCACGACGACGCCCACGTAGCCCATGTTGCCCACCAAGCTCATAAGCGGCATCATCAGGCCCGACAGGAACTGCGAGCGCCAGCCACTAATAAAGAGGCGGTCGTTTTGACGGTCGAACTCTTCAATCGAGGCCTCGGCGCGGTCGAACACCTGAATGACGTTCTGGCCGGCAAAGTCCTCCTCGATAATGCCGTTGACGGCGCCCAGAACCTGCTGTTGCTCGCGGAAGTACGGCTGCGAGAAGTGAATCATTACGGTCAAGATAATCGCGGCGGCCGGCAGCGTGAGCACGGTGACGCCGGTAAGCGGCAGGCTGATCGAAAGCATCATGACGAGCACGCCGATAATCTGCGTCACCGACGTGATGAGCTGCGTCACGCTCTGGTTGAGCGACTGACCCAGCGTATCGACGTCGTTGGTGATGCGGCTGAGTACGTCTCCCTTGCTGTGGCCGTTGAAGTAACTCATCGGCACGACGGCAATCTTGGCGGCGATTTCCTTGCGCATGCGGTAGCAGATCTTTTGCGTGACGCCGGTCATGAGCCAGCCCTGGACCAGGCTGCAGACAGAGCTCGCCAGATACAGGCAGAGCAAAAAGCCGAGCGTCTTGGCGATCCAGTCAAAGTCGACATCGCCGGTGCCGTTGACCTTGGCGACCAGGCCTTCGAACAGCTTGGTCGTAACCTGGCCGAGCACCTTGGGTCCCACAATGTTGAAGATGACCGAGCACACGGCAAAGGCGACGGCGGCAAACACGGCAATCTTGTGCTGGCCGATATAGCCGAGCAGCTGCCTCATGGTGCCCTTAAAGTCCTTGGCCTTTTCGCCGCGACGCATGCCGCCCATGCGGCCCATGGGACCGCGCTGGCGGGTGGGCTTGGGAATCTGAGTCTTGGTCTCGTCTGCCATTAGCGCTCGCCTCCTTCCATGACGGCTGCAATTTCTTCTTGGGTAAGCCCCAGCTCCTCGGCGGAAAGCTGCGACTGTGCGATCTCCAGGTACGCCGGGCAGCTGCGCAGCAGCTCCTCGTGCGTGCCGGTGCCCACTACGTGGCCGTCGTCGAGCACGATGATCTGGTCGGCGTGCATGATAGTCGCGATGCGCTGGGCCACGACCACGAGCGCGGCGTCGGTGACGTTTTTGGCCAACTCCTCGCGCAGGCGAGCGTCGGTCTTGTAGTCGAGGGCGCTAAACGAGTCATCGAACACCACGACCTCGGGCTTTTTGGCCAACGCGCGGGCGATGGCCAGACGCTGGCGCTGACCGCCCGAAACATTGGAGCCGCCCTGGCTGATAGGGGAGTCGTACCCGTCCTCGCGCTCGGCGATAAAGTCCTCCGCCTGGGCGACGCGTGCTGCCTGGCGCATATCCTCGTCACTCACCATGTCGCCGGCAAACTTGAGGTTGCTCTCGACGGTACCCGAGAACAGGCGACCCTGCTGCGGAATATAACCGATGCGGCGGCGCAGCTCGGAAAGGGTCATGTCGCGCACATCGACGCCGTCGAGCGAAATGCTGCCGCCCGTGACGTCGTACAGGCGCGGAATCAGCTGCACGAGCGTGGACTTGCCCGAGCCCGTGGAGCCAATGATGCCGAGCATCTGGCCGGCGTGCGTGGTGAAGTTTACGCCGCTAATGACGTCGGCGCGGGCATCGGGATACTGGAAGCTCACGTCACGGAAGGTGAGCTCGCCGCGCGGCGCGCTGGCGGCGGGCAGTTTGGGCGAGGCGGGGTCGTTGATGCTCGTGGGGCAGGTGATGACCTCTTCCACGCGCTCGGCTGCGACCTCGGCGCGGGGCAGGATGACCGAAACCATGGTGAGGATCATAAACGCCATGACGATCTGCATGGTGTAGGAGATGAACGCCATCATGTTGCCGACCTGCATCACGCCGTCGGACACGCCCTGCGCGCCAAACCAGACGATAAGCACGGTGATGCAGTTCATGACGAGCATCATGAGTGGCATCATAAAGCTCATGGCGCGGTTGGTGTAGAGCTGCGTGGTCATCAGGTCGAGCGAAGCCTTGTCAAAACGCTCGAGCTCATGTTCCTCGCGGTTGAACGAGCGGATGGGCATCAGGCCGTCGAGCAGCTCGCGGGCGGTAAGGTTCACACGGTCCACAAAGCTCTGCATCTTTTTGAACTTGGGCATGGTGAGGCCCATAAGCACGCCGACGACGGCCGAGACCGCGATGATGGCCACGGCGATGGTCCACTCTAGGCCGGTATGGTTGGCCAGGACGCGCATGACGGCGACGATGCCCATGACGGGGGCCATCAGACACATGCGGATAAACAGGGTTGCGGCCATCTGGATCTGCTGAATGTCGTTGGTGCAGCGGGTGATGAGCGAGGCCTGGCTAAACTTGCCCACCTCGGCCGGCGAGAAGTGCATAACCTTGTTGAAGGTCTCGCGGCGCAGGTCGCGGGCGATGGAGCAGGCGGTGCGCGAAGCCACGGCACCGGTCAGGATGGTGGCGACGAGCGACACCAGGCACAGCCCAAACATCGTGGTTGCCATGCGGCTCAGGTAGGCGTTCTGCACGTCGGCGGGGTCGATGCCCTGCGCCTTGTACTCGTCCTGTACATAGCTCACGGCGCGTTGGGTCACGATGGAGCCCGACATGGAGCCCATTTTGTCCGCCATATCGTTGGCGCCCTCCACGAGCTTGCCCTGGTCGATTAGGTCGCCTTCAACGCCTAGACGCAGACCCTTCATGGTGATCTTACCGCCGTCGGCATCAATCTGCTTTTGCATATTCTGCGCCGCTGCGGCCTTCTGCTGCATCTCGGCGAGCTGCTCGGGCGTCATTGCCGCCATCTGCTCGGGGGTGGGCATGGCCTGAGCGGCGCCGCCATCGCTTGCCTCGGTAGATGCGCCGGTCATGTCGCCCATGGAGTTGGCATCGATGCCCTGGTTGAACGAAAGGACGACAGTCTCGGGCAGGCTCATGATGTCGGCAATCTTGCCGCCGTCGGCGCGCTCCTCCTCGGTGCCCTTGTACGTTCGAATGCCGTTATTGTCCGCCTTGCTAAACACGGCCTCCACAGCCTTGGCGTCCTTGGTGCTCATAAAGAGTTCGAGGTCGTCGAGCGATTCGGCACGGATGGTGTCGGGCACGGGCGACGCGATGCCGCCTTGCTGCACACCCACGTCGACGATGTCGCTCATATAGGTAGGCAGCGCCAGATCGGCGTTGCAGCTGATTACGATAAGTACGATAGCTGCGAACAGTGCCAGGATATGTTTTTTAAAGAGCTTGAGAATCCTCACTCGGCATCTCTCCTTTCTTGATTGCGGTCGATAATTTCGTTGGCACGTCTTAGAAGGCGCACCATCTCCTGGGTATCTGTTTCGCCGAGCTGCTCGAGGAAGGCCGCGGTGCGGTCCTCGAATTCCCGGCGTTTGATTTCGATGACCTGGAATCCCTTGTCGGTCACCGTGACGTGTACGCGACGACGGTCGGTCTTTGAGTGCTCGCGCTCGACCCAGCCCTTGGCCTCGAGGGCGCGCAGGATATTGGCGATGCGGGCGCTCGAGACCCAGGCACGATCGGCGAGTTCGCTCGGCGTGAGCGAGCCGCCGGCGCGCATGAGGGCGCGCATGACGGCCATCTCGCCACCCAGAGCCTGGTCGGCAAAGCGCGAAACGCGCTGGTGCATGCTTCCAAACTCGGTAAAGAGCTGACGCCCAAGCTCATGGAAATCGGTATCTTCCACCGAAAACCCCTAACACTAGAAACTATTTTCGGTGAAAGATGATACCCCCGCCCAACCATCCCATTCGGTAGATTTCTAGGCATGTTCCAAAAATCTACTTGGCCGCTAGGCAATATAAAGAGCGCATAAAGACTTAAAATCATTCAATTGCTGAAGCGTTTCAAAGAACTATCATGCACGCGGTTAGGCGAGGGGTTGTCACCACCATGACGACTGGGACTCATATAATCGCCACGTGCGATGCTCCAACTTCCCGCAAGGAGACACCTTACATAAAGGGGGATGGAGTCATGGCATTTGACTTCACGGGCAAGACCGCGATTGTCACGGGCGGCACTCAGGGCATTGGCCTCGAGATTGCCAAGGGCATCGTTGCGGGCGGCGGACACGTCGCGCTCATCGCAAGGAACGCTGCTAAGGGCGAGGCCGCGGTGGCCGAGCTTGGCGAGGGCAACAAGTTCTATCAGCTCGATGTCGCCGATGCACCCAAGGCGCGCGAGACCGTCGAGCAGATTTTTACGGACCTGCCGCAAACCAACATCCTGATCAACTGCGCTGGCGTCATCAGCACCAAGAAGTTCGACGAGATCGATGACACCGAGTGGCGTCGCACCATCGACATCAACCTCAACGGTACCTTTACCATGATGAACGCTGTGTACCCGCACTTTAAGGCGGCCCATGCCGGCACTATCGTCAACGTGAGTTCCGTTGCGGGCAAGATCGGTGGCGGCCTGCTCGGCACCGCGGCCTACGCGAGCTCCAAGGCCGGTGTTAACGGTCTAACCAAGGCTGTCGCCAAGGAAGGCGGCAAGTTTGGCGTCCGCTGCAACGCTGTATGCCCGTCGCTCACGTTGACCGATATGACCTCGATTCTCTCTGACGAGAACTCTCAGCGCATCATCAACGGTATCCCTCTGGGCCGCGCCGCCCAGGCCAGCGAGCCTGCACAGATGGTGCTGTTCTTTGCTTCCGACCTCGCCAGCTTCGTGAACGGCGAGATCGGTGACTGCGACGGTGGCATCGTCCTGGACGGGTAATACCCCGCGGTGATCGTTCGGCGACGGCTCCTGCGACTCGGGGCCGTCGCCTTCTTTCTGGCACAGGAGCGTGTGGCCGCGTGCCGCACGCATCAAAAGGAGATATAAATGAGTGAATCGACTGCGGTGGAGGCGCCGGCAACAAAAGAGCCGTTCTTTAAGATGTCCACCATCCCGGGCGCCAATATCTTGGTGCCGCTTCTGTTGGGCTGCCTGCTCAACACGCTGTTCCCCGACCTGTTTAAAACGCTCGGTAGCTTTACGCTTGGCATGACCCAGCAGGGCGCAGGCCCGCTTGTTGGCGCCTTTTTGCTCATCGTCGGTACGACGATTTCGTTTAAGAGCGCTCCTGCCGCCGCTGCCCGCGGCGCCATCATCATCGCCGTCAAGCAAATCGTAGTCGTTGCCGTGTCGCTGCTCATCCTTTATGTGTTCAACGACAACCTGTTTGGCATCTCTGCCATGGTGATGCTGGCCGCTTGCACGGGTGCAAACAACGCTATGTACGCTGGACTGATGGGCACCATGGGCAACGAGGCCGAGCGTGGCGCCGTCGCTATCACCACGCTGGTTGTCGGCCCTCCGGTCACGATGATTGTCCTTGGTGCCGCCGGTCAGGCTCCAATCGGCTGGTCGCTCGTGGGCGCCATCCTGCCGATCGTCGTCGGCATTATTCTGGGCAACCTCTTCCCCAGCTTTAAGAAGATGATGGCACCGGCACTTTCCGCCATCATCGTGCTCGTCTTCTTTGCCATGGGCTCGACCATGACCTTTGGCCAGCTCATTAATGGCGGTCTTCCCGGTATTCTGCTCGGCGTGATTTGCTCGGTGGTCTTTGCAATTCCCGTCATCGCGGTCGATAAGCTCACGGGCGGTACGGGTGTCGCAGGTGCGGCCATTTCGAGCTGCGCCGGAGCCAATGTGGCCACGCCTGCTGCCATGGCAAGCGTCAACGGGGCCATGTACGGTGGCGCCGTGCTCGCGACGGCTACGGCACAGGTTGCTGCCTGCGCAATCGTGACGGCTATTTTGACTCCGCTGGTCACTAGCTGGTGCTACAAGCATTTTGAGGGCCAGGGCCACAGCAAGGCAACGACCGACAAGGCCACCGCAGCCGCCTAATGCCAAGCGGCAATCAAAGCTAAATAACTGGCCACGCCACAGGGCGGCCCCGGGGGAAATCCCGTGGCCGCCCTGCAGTTTTTGTGGGGTCTCTGGGGCACTTTACCCTGCTAAAGCTGGCATAACAGCTAGAGCGAACGTCGTACAAAGGCAAGGAAAAATACCATACAAATCGGTGAACGGTAGTTGCTCGCGCTCGCATTTCCTGCGGATTTGTTAAAAACGCCCTAATGGTATAAAAAAAGAAACATATAACAGCCCTGATGAAGGGGGTGGCTATGTTATCCTTCTCAAACGGGTGAAATCTTGGGTTTTGGGTTGCAGTTCCAAGGTGGACAAACGTTTTTCCCTGTACCAACGTGTGGTGAAGAACGGAAGAAGCCGGTAGTGCAAGCCGATAATTCAAGAATTCAATAAGCAGCGGTGTGAGAGAGCGCCGCATTACACGTAACTAGGAGCGTGGTTACACAATGCAGGAGGCATGGGAAGGCTTCAAGGAAGGTATCTGGACGGGAGAGGTTGACGTCCGAGACTTCATCCAGAAGAACTACACCCCCTACGAGGGCGACGAGTCGTTCCTCGTCGGTCCGACCGAGCGTACCAAGGAGCTGTGGGGCGAAGTTCTCGACCTGCTGCTCAAGGAGCGTGAGCAGGGCGGCGTCCTCGATATGGACACCAAGACCGTCACGGGCATCGTGAGCCACCCCGCTGGCTACATCGATAACGCCCACCGCGAGAAGGAGACCATCGTCGGCCTCCAGACCGACAAGCCGCTCAAGCGCGCGCTGCACGTCAACGGTGGTATCCGCATCGCTTGCCAGGCTGCCAGCCAGCACGGCTACAAGGTCGACGAGAACGTTGTCGAGCGCTACACCTTCGAGCGCAAGACCCACAACGCCGGCGTCTTCGATGTCTACACCCCCGAGATGCGTGCTTGCCGCTCGGCCCACATCATCACCGGCCTGCCCGATGGCTATGGCCGCGGCCGCATCATCGGCGACTACCGTCGTGTCGCCCTGTACGGCGTCGACTACCTGATCAAGGACAAGGAGGCCCAGAAGGCTTCCACCCCGACGGTCATGACCGCCGACAACATCCGCGATCGCGAGGAGCTGCAGGAGCAGATCCGCGCCCTCGGCGAGCTCAAGATGATGGCCGAGACCTATGGTTTCGATATTTCCAACCCTGCTACCAACACGCAGGAGGCCATCCAGTGGATGTACTTCGCCTACCTCGCTGCCGTCAAGGAGCAGAACGGCGCTGCTATGTCCATCGGCCGTACCTCTACGTTCATTGACATCTACGCTGAGCGCGACCTTGCCAACGGTACCTTCACCGAGGAGCAGATCCAGGAGTTCGTGGATCACTTCATCATGAAGCTCCGCATGGTCAAGTTTGCCCGTACCCCCGAGTACCAGGCCCTGTTTACCGGCGATCCGCAGTGGGTCACCGAGTCCATCGGCGGCATGGGTGTTGACGGCCGTACGCTCGTTACCAAGATGAGCTACCGCTACCTGCACACGCTCGAGAACATGGGCACCAGCCCCGAGCCCAACATGACCGTTCTGTGGTCGACCCGTCTGCCCGAGAACTTCAAGAAGTTCTGCGCCAAGACTTCTGTCGCCAGCTCCTCGATCCAGTACGAGAACGACGACCTCATGCGCGTTTACCACGGCGACGACTACGGCATCGCCTGCTGCGTGTCCTCCATGCGCATCGGCAAGGAGATGCAGTTCTTCGGCGCCCGTGCCAACCTGGCCAAGTGCCTGCTCTACGCGCTCAACGGCGGTGTTGACGAGGTCTCCAAGAAGCAGGTCGGCCCCAAGTACCGCGCCGTCGAGGGCGATACGCTCGATTACGACGACGTTGTGGCCAAGTACAACGACATGATGAAGTGGCTCGCTGGCGTGTACGTCAACTCGCTGAACATCATTCACTACATGCACGACAAGTATTGCTACGAGCGCATCCAGATGGCTCTGCACGACAAGCACGTGCACCGCTGGTTCGCTACGGGCATCGCTGGCCTTTCCGTCGTGGCTGACTCCCTGTCTGCCATCAAGTACGCCAAGGTTCACCCCGTCCGCGACGAGAATGGCATCATCGTCGACTTCGAGACCGAGGGCGAGTTCCCCAAGTACGGTAACGACGACGACCGCGTCGACCAGATCGCTCACGACGTTGTGCACCAGTTCATGGAGTACATCCGCATGAACGACACCTACCGCAACTCCGTGCCCACGACCTCGGTTCTGACCATTACCTCCAACGTCGTGTACGGTAAGAAGACCGGCTCCACGCCCGACGGCCGCAAGGCTGGCCAGCCGTTCGCCCCGGGTGCTAACCCCATGCACAAGCGCGATAGCCACGGTGCCATCGCTTCGCTGTCTTCGGTTTCCAAGCTCCCGTTCCGCGATGCTCAGGACGGCATCTCCAACACCTTCTCCATCATCCCGAGTGCGCTCGGCAAGGAGGACCAGGTGTTCTTTGGCGATATCGACCTTGATCAGCTGGGCGAGTAACTATTGTTAGTGCTATACTAACAATAACGATTACTGATTAGCGCGCCGGTTTCGGCCGGCGCCTATTAATCGAAGGAGACACATTATGAAGGTTTCTGAAGTTTCCGAGACTCAGGCCGATAACCTGGTCCACATGCTCGACGCTTACGCCGAGAAGGGTGGCCACCACCTGAACATCAACGTCTTCAACCGTGAGACGCTGCTTGACGCTCAGGCTCACCCCGAGAAGTACCCGCAGCTGACCATCCGCGTTTCCGGCTATGCCGTGAACTTCCACACGCTCACCAAGGAGCAGCAGGACGAGGTCATTTCGCGTACCTTCCACGACAAGTTCTAAAGGGTTCAACTCCTGTAGGATTACTGGGGCCGGTTTTGGGTTATTTCCCAAAACGTCCTCGGACATGCAAAGAGGCTCCGCTGCGCGCGTTGCGCGGCGGAGCCTCTTTGCGTCCTGCGGAATGTTTTGGGAGGTAGCCCAAACAGCCCCGGCTGGGTCCTGTGTAGTCACCCTTTAGGCGGAACTCTCCTAATTATTTGGATGAGTCGTTTACTTACTTGTACTGTTACCGTCATCCCGCTGTTGTTGGGGTATGCTTTGTTCGTATGTAAACGTATGACATGTTGATGGGGGAGGGTGCTATGGCTCGCGAGAGTGCTCGTTCTAAGGATACGGCTAAGCCTGGCATCAAGGAAGTTGCGGCGGTGGCGGGGGTTTCGCCTACTACGGTATCTCGTGTGCTTAATAATCGTGGCTATATTAGCCAAGAGACCCGCGATAAGGTCCATGCCGCGATGAAGCGCATCAACTATACGCCCAACGATATCGCTCGTGCCATGCTCAACGGTCGCCTGAATCTTATCGGTATGATCGTCCCCTATGTCAGCAGTCCGTTTCATGCCCAAGTGGTTCAAGTCATTGAGCATACCCTGGCCGAAAACGGTTTTAAGATGCTGCTGTGCAATAGTGCCAATCGACCCGAGCTTGAGCGCTCTTATATCGACATGCTTCGACGCAATATGGTTGATGGCGTCATCGTCAACTCGCTTAATATCGGTGCCGAGGCGTATGCCGAGATGGGCTTGAGTCTGGTTGGTATCGACTGCGACCTTGGCGAAGCCTCTGTTCAGATTGCGAGCGACAGCTATAGCATCGGCGAACTTGCCACGCGTCGCCTGATCGATGACGGATGTTCACGCATCCTGTGCCTGCGCAGCAATAGCCGCATGCGCATGCCTGCCAATAAGCGTACCGATGCCTACCTCGATGTTGTTGAGCAGGCCGGTTTGCCCGCGCTTGTCCGTGAGGTCGAGTTCGTTAAGCCCGACGACGAAAAGAGTGCGGTCGTTGCGAAGATCCTCGATGAGAACCCCGATATTGACGGCATCTTTGCGGGAGACGACACGATGGCGGCTATCTGTCTTAACGTGATGAAGCAGCGCGGCTTGAGCGCTCCGGGCGATATTAAGGTCGTGGGCGCGGATGGTGCCCGCCGCACTATGACGTTTATGCCTGACTTAACAACCGTTCGCCAAGATATCGATCGCATCGGAGAGCTCGCGGCGCAATCCATCATTGCTCTTATTAACGGCGAAAAGCCCGAATCGAATATCAAGCTCCCCGTTGAACTCATTGAGGGTAAAACCGCGTAGTTCATCCCGTGCCAAAAGAATTCCTCAAACACCTCTGATGACCGTTCGCCGGCATATGTCAACCGTTTGCCGACGACTGGAACTGCGAAAAGACGTATTGGTGTGAAAACGTTTGACATATAAAAACGATTGACATATCTTGCCATTGTACCGAGTTAGTATGTCGTGGAAAGGAAGTCTCGGATGCACAAGGTGTATTACCAGCCTGAGGGAATTTGGGTAGGCGACATCATGCCGTACGGCGAGGACGGCACGTTCTATCTCTATCATCAGCGTGACACGCGTAACCCCGAACCTTTCGGAGAGCCGTTTGGCTGGGCACTCGCTACGACCAAGGATTTCGTCAACTACAAGGACTTTGGCGAGAGCCTTGAGCGCGGCGGCGACGAGGAAGTCGACCAGTACATTTATGCCGGCACGGTGTTTAAGGTGGGCGACAAGTACCATGCGCTCTACACTGGTTGCAATCGCGATAAGGTCCGCGCACGTTTGATGAAGCAGGTTCTTCTTCATGCAACGAGCGACGACGCCGTCAAGTGGGAGAAGAACATCGCCGAGACGCTGCTTCCGCCCCAGGAGGGTTACGATGACCGCAACTGGCGCGATCCCTTTGTGCTTTGGGATGAGGAGAACGAAGAGTACATGCTCATCCTCGGCACGCGTGTGGGCGAGGACAAGCGTCTGATGACCGGCCGCCTGGTCAAGTTCACCTCCAAGGATCTGACCAACTGGGAGTTCCAGGGCGACTGGTGGAACCCGGGCCTGTACACCATGTTTGAGATGCCTGATCTCTTTAAGATGGGCGACTGGTGGTACCTCGTCTTTTCCGAGTACAGCGACGGCAACAAGACCCGTTACCGCATGTCCAAGTCCATCAACGGTCCTTGGATTACCCCCGCTGACGACTCCTTCGACGGCCGCGCGTACTACGCCGCTCGCACCGCATTCGATGGCGAGCGTCGCGTTCTCTTTGGTTGGGTTCCTACGCGTGACGAGGGCGGCGACCCCAGCTCTTACCTATGGGGTGGCACCTTTATGCCCCTCGAGATCGTTCAGCGTGCCGACGGAACGCTCGGCACCAAGCTCCCCGACAGCATGCTTGGCGCCTTTGGCGAGGCTAAGGCAGTCGAGACCTTTGAGCTTTCCTGCGAGTCGGGCAAGGTCGAGCAGGTGCTCGCCGCAGATGCCGGCTCCACCTACTTGCTCGATGCCGACATTGAGCTCGGCGGTAACGCTGCCGGCTTCTCGGTCAAGTTCGCCGAGGACGCCGAGACCGGTCTTGCCTATGAGTTCCGCGCCAACCTGCGCGAGGGCAAGCTCGAGTTCACGCCGGCTCCCCAGTACCCGTGGTTCCAGGTCAACAACATGGGCCTCGAGCGTCCGTTGTTCTTTAAGGGCGAGGGCACTCACCATGTGCGTCTGGTCGTCGACGACGACATCGCGACCATCTTTGTCGATGACGTTGCGCTCAACGCTCGCTTCTGCAACAAGCAGGGCCAGGGTGTGGCGCTTACCGTCACCGACGGTGCGCTCAAGTGCGCAAACGCAACGATCGCGTCTCTGTAGCGGCAACGAACCGTTTTATGATTTAGAAAAGGAATGGAGAGGAACATGGACTACAAGGCAGTGTCCCAGCAAGTCGTCGACAACGTCGGCGGACTGGAGAACATCGAGGGCGCCACGCATTGCGTGACCCGTCTGCGTCTGGTGCTCAAGGATACGAGCAAATACAACAAGGCCGAGCTCGAGAACATCGATGGCGTCAAGGGCGTGCTGTACAACAGCGGCCAGCTCATGATCATCTTCGGTACCGGTACCGTCAACAAGGTTTACGATGAGTTTATGGCTCTGACGGGCGTTAAGGAGATCAGCGCTTCCGAGGTCAAGGGCGCCGAGGCGGACAAGAAGGGCAAGTTCTTCTCGGTCCTCAAGGTATTCTCGGACATCTTTATCCCCATCATTCCCGCCTTCGTCGGCGCTGCAATCATCATCGGCCTTAAGTCGCTGATCGTTGCCAACGGCCTCTTTGGCATGGAGGGCAGCCTCGCCGATCACAGCGAGTTCCTCAAGAACCTCGCAAGCTTCTTTGCCATTATCGCCACCACGTTCGACTACCTGCCTGTCCTGGTTATGTACAGCGCAGTCAAGCGTTTTGGCGGTAACCCGATCCTGGGCATCCTCGTCGGTATCGTCATGGTTCACCCGAGCCTTATGAACCGCAACACGTTCGTTATGGACCCGACGGGTGCTGAGTACTGGAACTTTGGTCCGCTCTCCATTCCCATGGTTGCTTTCCAGGGCGGCGTGTTCCCTGCAATTCTGACCGCCTGGTTTATGGCCAAGGTCGAAAAGATTGCCCAGAAGTACATCCCCGAGGTCGTTTCGTTCGTCTTTGTCCCGACCGTTACCCTGATTCTTGCTAACGTCGCCCTGTTCACCGTGTTCGGCCCGCTCGGTAACCTGATCGGTGACGTCCTCGCCGGCGTAATCGATATCCTGTACAACAGGATGGGCGTCTTTGGTGCCTTTGTCTTCGCCGCGTTCCTGCAGCCGCTCGTCGTTACCGGTACGCATCAGTTCATCCAGGGTATCGAGGCAAACCTTGTTGCCACGACTGGCTTCAACTACATCCAGGCCATCTGGTCGGTCTCCATCATCGCCCAGGGCGGCGGCGCCATCGGTATGTACCTCATTCACAAGAAGCACTCCAAAGAGCGCAACATCTGCATGTCGTCCTTTATCCCGACGCTGGTCGGAATCTCCGAGCCCGCTATCTTTGCTGCAAACATGCGCTATTCGATCATTCCGTTCATCTGCGCATGCATCGGTGCAGGCTGCGGCGGTGCCTTCGTCAAGCTCTTTGAGGTGCGCGCTATCGGTCAGGGTCTGACCGGCGTGCTTGGCCTGCTCATCGTCACGCCCGAGACTCTCGTGTGGTATGTGGCTGGCAATCTCATCGCCTTTATCGTGCCGATCGTCTTGATCTTTGCCTACAACAAGGCAAAGGGCGTTCCGACCACCGATGAAGAGGGCGCTGGCGCTGGCTTCGACGTTAGCTTCTAGTTGAGCCGTTCAGCGTAACGTGCGGATAAGTCCATTTGAGGAGGGGCGTTCGGCTCGTGTGAGTCGAGCGTCCTTCCCTATAGACGAGAAGGCCAATGGCGATGTTTAATCAAAAAAATAAGGTGACACGCGCGGACTATGAGCAGTGGCGAGCCGGACAGGATGAGACGGCGGCTCGCATCGCGTCCGACCCCGATAGACTCCTGTTCCATGTGGAGCCTGAGCTTGGCTGGCTCAACGACCCCAACGGTTTGGTGCAGATTGGTGATACGTATCACATCTATCACCAATACGATCCGTTCGATGCTGCGCATGGCGGTCCAGTGCTTTGGAACCATCTGACGACAAAGGATTTTGTGACGTACGAGAATCACGGCCCCGCGCTGTTCCCCGATTCCGATTTGGATTCGAACGGAGCGTATTCTGGTTCTGCCTTTGTACGTGATGGCAAGATTCACTACTTCTATACCGGCAACGTCAAGCATTTTGATCGCGATGATTACGACTACGTGTTGACGGGTCGTGAGCAAAACCAGATTCATATGGTTGCCGAGAACCCCGACGAATTGGGCGAGAAGCGCATAGCTGTTGGACCGGTCGATTACCCCGACGATATCGGTACGCACGTGCGCGACCCCAAGATCCTTGAGCACGATGGTATCTACTACATGGTTCTGGGCGCTCGTACGAAAGACGACCGCGGCTGCGTGCTTGTCTATACCTCGCGCGATCTAGAGGACTGGAACTATGCGACGCGTATTGAGCTGGGCGAGAAGTTTGGCTTTATGTGGGAGTGCCCCGATCTGTTTGAGCTCGATGGTGAGCTTGTTCTCGTTTGCTGTCCGCAGGGTGTGCCTGCCGATGGTTGGCGTTACCGCAATCCGCATCAGTGCGTGTGGTTCCCCATCGAGGCCGATTGGGAGGCGCCGAGCTTTAAAATCGTCGGGCAGGGCATGCCCCCGATGGTCGATGCCGGTTTTGATTTCTATGCTCCGCAGTCCTTTGAGGATGCTGCAGGCCGGCGTTTGATGATCGGATGGTCGGGTTGCCCCGATGCGACGGCGGAAAACCCGACGGTGGCGCGCGGGTGGCAGTGCGCGTTGACGGTGCCGCGAGAGCTGAGCATGCGCGATGGTAAGCTCTGCCAGCAGCCGGCGCACGAGATTGAGAGGATGCGCGGCGACTGCGTTCGCGCGACAGGCGGTGAAACCGTTGAGGAGCCGGGCCGCCTGTTTGATCTTGTGGTTTCCTGTGAGGGCACCAAGATGGTCGAGCTCGAAATCCGCAAGGGTGTCTTTGTGCGCTATGCAGGCGGGATGCTTACCCTCGACATGGGTGACGAAGGCTATGGGCGCGACCAGAGGTCGATCGAGCTCAGCGAGCTTCGCGACCTGCGCGTGCTTTCGGACACTACGATTGTCGAGATTTTTGCAAATGGCGGCGAGGCGGCACTTACGAGCCGTACCTATTCGCCGGCGGTTTCGGCGATGGGGTTGCATGCCGAGGGTGCGGCATCGATGAATTTCTACCGCCTCGTGCATTAACCGTGCATGGGGCACGATTGGACTTGCTGGGCGAAATGAATCGCAGTTGCCGCGGCCAACTACCGTTTATCGCGTATAGCGACCGTTTGCGGAGTAAGTAACACTTAGTAATAAACCGTGTAGAATCTCAGGTTAGCACGGAGTTTTCCAGGGAGACGCTGTCCTTTGTTGTGCGCAAGGGGCGGCGTCTCTTTGGCGCTTGGACGCCGTTGTGCAACAGTGCGGCGGCGCGTGCCATGTATTGAAAAGCCAATGTCGAGATGGGTCGTGATAATAATGGGCAAGTACGTAATCGTGGTTGAGTCTGGGTCGGATGTGACGCCGGAGCTCTGCGAGCGCTACGGCATCGTGCGCGTGCCCATGCATGTCACGATTGGTGACGAGACCGTCGAGGACGGCTCGATCGATCCGCTCGAGATTTACTCGCGCTGCAACGAGTTTGGCGTAATGCCCAAGACCAGCGGCTGCGCGCCTGCAGATTTTGCGCACGTATATGACCGTATCCATGCCGAGCAGCCCGATGCGACCATTCTGCATCTTGCGTACTCCGAAGTCACGACTTGCTCGCATCAGTCCTCCAAGATTGCGGCTAAGGGCCGCGACTACGTATTCTCCATGGATACGCGTTTTGTCTCGGTGGGCCAGTCGCTCACTGCCGTCGAGACCGCCAAATACATCGAGGCTCACCCCGACGCCACCGTCGACGAGATCTTTGCATTTACGAACTCCGTCATGGACCGCGTGCTGCTGGGCTTTGTTCCTACCGACCTGGCCTTTCTTAAGGCGGGCGGTCGTCTGTCCAACGTCGCGTTCCTTGGCGCCCACCTGCTCAAGATTAAGCCCTGCATTGAAGTAACGGGCGGTAAGTTTGTGGCGACCAAGAAGTTCCGCGGCTCTATGCTCAAGTGCGCCCGCGCCTTTATTGACCACATGGTTGCGAAGGGCGAGATTGACTACTCGCACATTGGCCTGGCGTATTCGGTAGGCCTTTCCCAGGAGCTGCGCGACGACATGGAAGTCTATGCGCACGACCTGGGCTTTAAAGACGTTACCTGGACTCAGGTCGGCGGTGTCATCTCGAGCCATTGCGGCCCGACCGCCTTTGGCGCAGTGCTCACACTCAAGGCGTAACGCCTGGCGTCTATCGATTTCTATTGCCTCGGCGGCGGGCGGGTTGCGACAACCTTCCCGCCGCTTTTGCATGGGGCCAAATAGGGCAATCCAATTGACCGCTAAACCGTTTCGCCATCAAGCATATAGGCTAGAATGACTCTGGCATTTATGTAGCTAAAACCAATGAGAGGCAAGGTAGCGGGAATGGCTGAGATGACGCTCGAGGGTGTGGACGCTCGTCCCGAGGACTCTGCGTTTGCCCTGGGCCGCGTGCATTCGATTGAGACGATGGGAACGGTCGATGGACCCGGCATCCGCTTTGTGGTGTTTGTTCAGGGCTGCCCCATGCGTTGTGCGTATTGCCACAACCCCGATACCTGGTCGGTTAACGGCGGCACCATGGTGACCGTCGAGCACCTGATGGACGAGTTCCAGAGCAACCATGAGTTTTACCGCAGCGGTGGTATTACGGTATCCGGCGGCGAGCCGCTCCTGCAGCCCGCGTTTTTAGCCGACCTGTTCCGCGCCATGCACAATAACCCCGATGGTCGCGTGCATACCTGCTTGGATAGCTGCGGCTATGCGTTCGATCCCGCGCATCCCGAGAAGTTCGATGCCGTACTCAACGAGACCGACATGGTGCTGCTTGACATTAAACACGCCGATCCCGTCGAGCATAAAAAGCTGACCGGTTGCGATCCCGCACGCATCCTGGCGTTTGGTGATGAGCTCGCGCGTCGCAAGATTAAGGTTGTTATTCGCCATGTGGTGGTGCCCGGCATTACCGATACGGTTGAGGAGTGCGAGGCACTCGGTCGTCTGATTGCCCCGTGGCATAACGTGGTGGGCCTGGAGATGCTGCCGTATCACACGATGGGCGTCGTCAAGTATGAGCAGCTGGGGATTCCCTATAAGCTCGAGGGCGTTCCCCAGATGGATACCGCGCGCATGCCCGAGCTACGCAACGCCGTCATGATGGGCATGAAAAAGCGCCGCGCGGAACTCAAAAACGCTATCGGCTAGCGAGCCATTTTCGCCCCCAAGGGCACTCATTGGGGACAGACTTAAATGAGTGCCCCCGGGCACCAAGTTGATTGCCAAAGAGCTCCGTCAAGTTGCGGTGGAATAGTTCTTGTTTTTTGGCTTATGCCGCCCAAACAGGAACTATTCCACCGCAACTGCGTTTTGGGCGGAGATGCGCAACAGAATCGGTGTATTTGCATAGAAACGCTTGTGGTTTCTTTAAAGACGCCTTAAACGCCGCTGAATATCTTTGGAAAGAAATGCCTGCTCGGTATTATGCTGCTCGTATATAAAACGGTAGCAATCAGGAGACCACGTGCGAAATAACGCATCGCGGGACGAGTATGTGCCGCAGCATAGCAGCAGATATGAGACGAAGGGCACGTCTTCGCGTGGCCTCGCTGACGCTCGCATCCGCGTGACGAAGATTGCTGCCATTGGGATGCTAACGTTGGCGGTTATTATCCTCGGATATTACCGCCAAAACCTACGCGTCGGAGCGAATGGCACACTCAGATGCGTCAACGGTGCAGACGCAAAACGAGAAGGTTTCAAAGTCCAAAGCGTCGGCAGATCTCAAGACGAGACTTTCGAAGGCGGACTTCAACGATATCCCTTCGGGTGATACCGTTCAGACCTTCTCGTTGGTGGATAACAAGACTCCTACCTTGGAGGATGAGAGCCTTGCCTTGCTCCAGGATGCCCTGAGTCGGGCGCAGGAGCTAGGCGATGTGGGTGTGGTGTTCTACGACCTGTCAAGCGGCAAGGGCGTGACGTATAACCCCGATGTCGAGGTTTACGGTGCGAGTAGCTACAAGGCGCTCTATGCGTTGTACATCTGCGAATCTCTGGTCGAGACGGGTCAGGTTTCACTCGATGATTCCCTTGGCACCTATGGTGGCTACAACATGGGTTGGCAGACGGTGCGCGACCTGATCGATGCCGCGGTCGTTAATTCGGACAACGATTCGTTTATTGCGTTACGCGCGGCGTTTGACCGTGTCGGTTACGAGGATTGGATTGCCAGTCTTGGCATCGATTACGATACCGCACTCGATCCGATGAGTGATTTTCCCACCTATTGCCCGCGCACCTCGGCCAAGTTGTGGCGCGAGATGAGCGAGTATTTGAGCCGTGATACCGAGACGTCGCAATGGCTATCGGATCTTCTGGCCTCTACGACCCGGTCCTTTATCCGCGACGGCATTGCGGACGATCAAGCCCTGGTGCGCAACAAGGCCGGCTGGATTAGCGAGGATGGTTGCTATTCGACATGCGATGCGGGCCTCATCGATGTCGATGGCGACACCTGCATTATGAGCATCATGACATCGATGCCATGGAGTGATCGCTCGAGTGAGCTGGTGGCTGCGATTGCTAAGATATTCTTTGATACGCGAGCTGCGCTGGCCTAACGTGTTCGTTTGACGAGGTCAAACAAAATGCTGGTACCATACCGTGGTTGAGAATTTCGTATAGGTTTGGGGAATGGCATGGCTACCATCGCGATTATCGGTGCGCTCGAAAAAGAGATCATGCAGATTAAGGAAGAGTTGAGCAACGTTTGCATGGTACAGGAGGCGGGCTTGAACGTTGTGACCGGCGGGCTCGACGGCCTGTCGATTGTCGCCACGACGGCGGGTATGGGCACGGTAAACGCTGCCGCCGCAACACAGCACCTCATTAGCAAGTATGCTCCACAGGCAGTTGTGTTTTCTGGTATCGCAGGTGGCCTGAATCCCAAGCTCCATATCGACGATGTCGTCATTGGCAAATGCCTGCGCTATCTAGATACCGATACCGCGCTTATCGCCGAGTCTGCACCGGGGCTCGAGGAGTTTGTCTCGACGCCTGCGCTGGTCGATATTGCCGCCGATGTGCTTGCTGAGCGTGGCTTTGTCAACGCCTCGACAAATGCAGCCGCTTCGAACGAGGGAGCCAAACAATTCCTGGTCGGCACGATTGCCACAGGCAACCGTTTTGTGACGGGCGCTGCCATGCGCACCGACGCTATCGAGGCGACGAATGCCGATTGCGTCGGCATGGAGGGCGCGGCGATTGCCCATGTCGCAACTAAAAATGGTGTCGATTGCCTGGTGTTGCGCGCTATCAGCGATAATTGTGACGAGGCGTACGATGCGATTTGCGACCGCGAGTTCGACTTGTTCGAGTATGCCCGTACCGCGAGTGGCATCACGCTCGATATCGTTCGCCGTATCGCTGCTATTTATTAGCGCGCTCTTTTGTAAGAACCTACGACCAAGGAGTGTCCATGGCCGATTCCATTAACTACCAGCTTGCCAAGTTCGTTGCCAGCTATGGCAAGGTTTCGCAGATTCCCGAGTCCACCTGCCCCGAGGTGAGCTTCGTCGGCCGCTCCAACGTGGGCAAGTCGTCGATCATGAACAAGCTTTTTGGCCGCAAGAATCTCGTCAAGGTTTCGAGCACGCCGGGCAAGACGAGCAACATCAACTTCTTCGAGGCCGACGACGTGCACTTCGTCGACCTGCCGGGCTATGGTTTCGCCCGTCGTTCCAAGGCCGAGCGCGACCGTTGGGCAGAACTTATCGGCGACTTCTTCGACTCGGAGCGCAGCTTTAACCTGGTTGTATCGCTGGTGGACATTCGCCACGATCCCAGTAAGCTCGACCATGACATGATCGACTACCTGCAGGGCAACGAGTTCAACTTTATCGTCTGCCTCACCAAGGCCGACAAGCTCAGCCGCACCCAGCAGGCCCGCCAGGCAGCAGCCATCAAAAAGCAACTCAACGTCCCGGCCGAGAACGTGATCATCACAAGCTCCCAGACCGGCACCGGCATCGACGAACTCAAGCGCCGCATTGCCGAGGCCTGCCTTTAGTAAGGGCTCTTGGCAGGCAATAGTTTGCATCTATCTATATCACCTCAGTGATAGTTATTGGTAAACTATCACTGAGGTGATATTTTTTTGGAGGTCGATATGGAGCTTTGGCACGGGTCGGAGGTTGTTGTCGAACGTCCGTCGTTGGATAAATGCAGACAATTCAATGACTATGGGCGCGGGTTTTATTGCACGCCACATGAGGAAATGGCGATGGAATGGGCATGCCGGACCGAGTCTGATGGCGTTGCCAATCGATATGAGCTTGATTTAGATAGCCTTTCGGTCTTGGATTTGGAGTCTGGGGAGTTTTCAATCCTCAATTGGCTTGCAATTCTGGCGAACAACAGAGAGTTCAATGTTTCGACGCCAGTAGCACGCGAGGGGCTTCGCTATCTACTTGATAACTGTTTAATTGATACATCTCCTTATGACGTTATTCGAGGCTATCGTGCAGACGATTCCTATTTCTCGTTTGCAAGACAGTTTGTCAACGGCATGATTTCGCTCAGGCAATTGCAGCGCATTATGTTTTTGGGGGATTTGGGCATTCAATATGCGCTTATGAGTGAGCGTGCGTTCTCGGCGATTAGGTTCCGCGATTGGAAGCAGGCTTCGGGGCCTGAGTATTATCCCAAGCGTTTTGAGCGAGAGCAGAATGCTCGACGCAAATATTTGGATACGGTCAATGGGTTCGATTCCGAAGGTATCGACATTAGGGATTTAATGGCAGGGAGGGTTGATTTAAATGATCCAAGAGTTAACAGATCGTGGGCCGAGTAGGACATATCCCGTCTACTACCTCGAGGATGCAATGAACAACCTCGGCGACTGCTTTGACTATGCCGTTAACGATTATGGAGCAGAAGGATCGGAAGTTGCGGAACTCTTTTGCCTGAGCGGCGTAGCTCGCGAGTTCGAACGCGGCAACGCATGGGTAGTGTCGGGAAAATCGGGCGTTGAGCTGTTCGCGCTTATCGCTGAAAGGTCGGGTTATCAATCAAGGCCGATGCCAAATCGAACCTACCGATTCGAAAAGACACCGGAATATTGGACAGGCTGGATATTGGCATATCTGCAGTGGCGATTAGGAGAGTCTTTCGAAGATTTGCTGCATGTCGTTCCATTTGATGTGCTACGCAGTCTGTACTACCCCTGGCACGAAGCCTCGGAGGAACGCGTGGCTCGCCTCGTCTGCGATATGGCGAAAAAAGCGTCCAGGCAAACCAAACTTGCGTTAGCAAGAAAGAAGCTTAAGAAAACCCAACAAGACCTAGCATACGAATCGGGTGTGTCACTCCGCTCAATCCAAATGTACGAGCAGCGCCAGAGAAACATTAATGAAGCTTCGGTAACAAGCGTAAGAGCCATAGCAAAAGCCCTCCACTGCAA
The DNA here is from genome assembly GCA_959019945.1 of uncultured Collinsella sp. Taxonomy (GTDB): domain Bacteria; phylum Actinomycetota; class Coriobacteriia; order Coriobacteriales; family Coriobacteriaceae; genus Collinsella. Next base: position 127,908 of record CAUEQD010000001.1, read on the forward strand.
CATCGAAGATCTCCTAGAGCCAGTCTTCGAATACAAAGAAACAAGCGCCGCCTAAAGGGGATTCTGGCCACTGATTGCTCAACTTGTGGTTCACCAAGGGCAATTTGAGCAGCGAAGCCGGCTGTCTCGTTGGAGCGTGCAGGCCTTGTTGATATTTAAATCCGCTTTCATATTGAAATGCCCCGCCAAGCTAAAGTGCTCGGCGGGGCAATTTTCGATTGACGATGCTGCCAGGGGTTGAGTTTTAATATATCGCGAGTAAGAGGCGTCTGAATTTAGTAATCAAAGAAAATTATTCAATTCGAGCGCTTAGCCAGTACTCTCCATTCGAAGCTACGATTGCATACGTAATTCCATTTTTGACAGTTGGCGTATCTACGCAGGCAGCACCAACTTCCTTGGCGTCTGAAAACGAAAGTGTTGGATCGATTGCTTGTATAGTTGCCAATGCTGTCGCCGCGGCATAGTCGGAGTTTTCGAAGTACATGACTATGTTTTTGAAGCAGTTTTCGGATCCAAGATAGCTGAGTAGCACCGGGTTACTCGAGTCCGAAAAGAAGCCTCCAATACCGGCAATCTTTGAACCGTTTTTGATCTGAAGTTCGAGCCCCATGCCGCTATCGTCTAGTTCGTAATCCGCATTCATGCTGCTGCAATTGGGGATATCGGAGAATTCCTCGTTAAGTCGATCAATAAAGCCTTTTGGGGAAATTGAAAACTTTCCGTCGCCAAGAAAAGATGTGATTTCCTTCTCGTTGCGGGTGTCAACGACCTCTCCGCATCTCTCGCATTCTCGTATTTCCTTCGAAGTGGCATCTACGTAGTCGACTTCTTTGGTCCACGAGCCCGGTTGGTGTCCGAGTGGCTCCCCTTTCGTTTCGCCGCAACGCTGACAGGTCTTCGGTGTCGTACAAGTTGCTTCTTCCCATTCGTGCCTGAGAGGTTCTCCCTCGGTTTTGCCGCAACTTTTGCATACACGGGGGCTGGTGCAGGTTGCATTGGCCCATAGCTTGTGGCTACAAAACAATTGAGGAAACAGCATGGGCAAACTGAAGATGATGACAACTGCCACGGCAGCTGCGATTGCCGCTCGTTTTTTATTGCCTAATTTATGAATGGCCCGCGTTAGAAGTGAGTCGTTTTCTTCATTTTTGCGTGCGCCGTCATCTTCGTTTGATGGCGGAATTTCAGAGGAGGAGGTGCCGCTAGCACCATCAGAAAACTGCTCGGCTTTGAAATCCGGCTTCCGCTCGTCGGACTCGCTGAGTGCCTTTTCCTCGTCGGGCTCCTTCATCTCGTCATTCATGTTTATCGAGGCTCCTTCCTAGCTATGAATCTGCGATGGGCATTTTTGATAAGCGGAATGGCTGGTGACATAAATATATCCCAGTTTGGGATATATCAAAATGGAATATAGCGTAAACGGCATGAACGTTGATGCTAACAGGACATGCGGAAAATGCCTTTCCCAGATTCGTCGGGAGCAAGGTATCACTCAGGTTGAACTCGCAAAGAAACTGGGGGTACCTCAATCGTTCATCTCAAAGGTCGAGACCGGGGAACGCAGCCTTAGGGTTTATGAGCAGTTTGTCTATGCGGACGCACTCGGAATTACTGTTGAGACGCTAGTACGTAAACTTGGGGCTGTTTTGAGTAGCGAAGATAATTAGATGACGTCACGTATCGATCATCAATTAGAAATTAAAACAGAGCTATAAGGCGAATGAGATGCTGGGAAGTGCGCCTTTATCAAATAGAAGCCAAAAAATCAGCCCAGCGACTTTCCAGAGCGTAGGTTCCTGTAGCCGCCGCCAGCGAAGTTAACGTAGGGGAGGCCAGGGGCTTTGCCCCCAAATCTTTCCGTATCGTGAAGGGTTCTTTGTCCGCTGCTCCGAAGGAACGCAAGATTAAATCAGCGAATGCGATATCCTGTCGAGGCTGCGCAGGCCCCCTTGGGGCTTCCCCTGAAAACAATCCGCAGATCGAATTGCCCCGTCGCGCGAAGCGCACGACGGGGCAATTCATGATCGAGGACGTTTTCAGGGGAAGCCCCAAGGGGGCCGGTGAGAGCAATGAGGCAGGACGCTACAGGTATTCGATCTGGGCGCCTTCCGTGTCGCACGTCAGAATATGCGTGTCACACTTGGGGAACTGCTCACGCAGCTTGACCTGCAGGAACTTTGCCACGATGGTGTCGTCGGTTACAGCCATGAGGGTCGAGCCCGAACCGCTGATCCAGATGGTCTTAGCGCCTCCGTTAAGGCAGGTGTCGCGCACGGCGTTGTAGTCGGGGATGAGGCGGCGGCGATAGGGCTCCTGGATGCGGTCGTCGTTGGCGGCAGCAATCAGGTCAAGGTCGCCGGTTTCCAGGCCGCGCGTCATGCCGGCGATGCGGCCCATTTGCCATACGGCGGTGGAGAGTGGAATCTCCTGCGGCACAACCTTGCGCGCTTCGCTCGTATGCACCTCGTAGGGCGGAATCACGGTAATAAAACGCAAGCGATCGCTCACCTCGTAGCGCAGGCACTGGGGGAGCGAATCGGCCGGCGTAAAGGAGCAGACGGCGCCGCCCAGGATAGCAGGGGCGACGTTATCGGGATGGCCCTCGACCTCGGTGGCAATGCGGACGAGCTCAGCGCGGTCGACGGTGTGGCCTGTCAGTGCGGCGGCGGCCATAATGCCGGCGACGACGCAGGTGGAGCTGGAACCCAGGCCACGGGCGACGGGCACGTCGGTCTGAATGTCGATAGCAACGGGAAAAGCCGGCTCGCCCCACGCGGCCAGAGCATCGACAAAGCTCACATAGACCAGGTTATTCTCGTTTTGGAACTCCTCGGGGCAGCCCGTGATGGTGAGCTTGTCGGCGCGCTCGAAGGTGAAGTGCGAGTAGAGGCTAACGGCCATGCCGAGGGTGTCGTAGCCGATGCCTAGGTTGGCGCTGGTTGCTGGGACGGTGATTTTGATCATGTGAGTCCTCCTGGGCGGGTCTGGCCGTTTAGTTCGCTGCTCGGGCAGTCCTGGCTCGCTCGGAAAGCACATTAAGTGCTTTCCGGCTCGTGCGGAACTCGCGACGAACTAAACGGCCAGACCCGCTCGCACGCTCGTCATCATCCCGAAAGCTAAATAATTAGAAGGTGCGCCGGCTTTCGCCGGCGCTTAATAAGGGATCTAGTTGGTGCTCATTCGTTTTGCTGCAGACTCGACGTAGCTTGCCATCTCATCGACGTCGCAGACGTCTTCGAAGCGGACGGGCTTGGATTCGAGTTCGGCGAGCTGGGTCGGGGCGACCGTGTTGGTGGCCTGCTCGAGCACACGCATAGCCTCAAAATCATCTTCGGGAACGTCGAGGCCCAGGGCGTCGCAGCAGGCGCGCGGGAACTTGTAGGGGCTGGCGGTCGAAAGCAGCACGCGGGCCTTGGCACCCTCGGCGGGAACGACCTGCTCAAAGACGTGATAGCCGCAGGCGGTGTGCGGGTCGATCACGTAGCCGTTCGCATCCCAGCAACTCTTGATGGCAGCGCGGACCTCGTCCTCGCTGGCCCAACCGCAGCCAAAGACGCTCTGAATCTTTGCCAGCAGGTCGGCGGGAACCTCGTAGCGACCAGTCTGTGCCAGCTGCTCCATAAGGCCGGCAACGAGTTCGCAGTCGCCATCGGACAGGAAGTAGAGCATGCGCTCGAGGTTGGAGCTAATAAGGATGTCCATCGACGGCGAAATGGTCGTGAAGAACGGGCGGTTACGGTCGTAAACGCCGGTGGTCAGGAAGTCGGCAAGCACGTTGTTCTTGTCGCTCGCCACGACGAGCTTGGCGACGGGCAGACCCATGCGCTTGGCGTAGTAGCCGGCCAAGATATCGCCAAAGTTGCCGGTCGGTACGCAGAACTCCACGGCGTCGCCGGCCTCGATGGCGCCGGCGCGCAACAGCTGCGCATAGGCGGCAAAGTAGTAGACGACCTGCGGTACCAGGCGACCGACATTGATGGAGTTGGCGCTCGAAAGCACCGTGCCGGCGGCCTCCAGACGCTCGGCAAGCTCCTTATCGGCAAAGATGCGCTTGACGGCGCTCTGAGCGTCGTCAAAGTTGCCGCGGATGCCGCAGACGGCGACGTTGTCGCCCTCCTGCGTGGACATCTGCAGGTTCTGGACGCGGCTGACCTTGCCCTCGGGATAAAAGACGGTGATGCCCGTGCCCGGAGCGTCGGCAAAACCGGCGAGCGCGGCCTTGCCCGTGTCGCCCGACGTGGCGGTGACGATCATGATGCGCTCGGCGCCGCCGTCCCTGGCGGAAGTGCGGGCCATCAGACGGGGGAGCATCTGCAGGGCGACGTCCTTGAAGGCGCTTGTGGGGCCGCCAAAGAGCTCCATCACATAGGTCTGAGGGGCGTCGGCGCCCGGCGCAGCGTCGAGTTTGACGAGCGGCGTAACCTCTTCACTCGCGAACGTGCCGCGGTATGCCTCGTCGACACACGCCGAAATTTCTTCGGCCGTGTAATCATTCAGTAACATTCCCAACACATCTTGAGCGATTTCAAAGTACGATTTATCTGCAAGCGAGCTGATATCGACCTGCTGGGTGCCGAGCTCGTCCGAGACAAACAAACCCCCGTCGGGAGCGATGCCGGTGCGGATTGCCACCTTACTTGAGCACGATAAAGTGCGTCCTCGTGTACTATGATAAGTTCCCATATAACACTGCTCCTCGGATGCCTTGGTCCCAATCGGTGAAACCATGGTATCAGAGCGCGCAAAACAGGTTTGCAGAGGCTTTTAGAAAGGTAACCTCAAGCCCATGATTAAGATTGCCAAGTTTGGCGGCTCGTCGGTCGCCGACGCCGAACACTTCAAGAAGATCAAGGCCATCGTCGATGCCGACCCTGCCCGCCGTTTTGTGGTGGTTTCCGCCTGCGGCCGCCGCTTTAAGGGCGACACCAAGGTGACCGACCTGCTCTACCTGGTTAACGCGCACGTTAAGTATCACGTGTCGTGTGAGGAGCTGCTCGAGGACATTGGCCAGCGCTATTTTGATATCGCTGACGAGCTGGAGCTCACCTATCCCATCCGCGAGGAGTTCGCGGCCTTTGCCGAGCGCGCCCGCTCGGGCGACTACTCTACCGAGGAGCTCGTGAGCCGTGGCGAGTATTTCACCGCTCGCCTGATGGCGGAGTACCTGGGCCTGCCGTTCCTGGACGCCGCGACGGTTGTGGCGTTCCATCATGACGGTACGCTCAGCATGAATCGCACCTCCGAGCTGGTGCAGGAGTACGGCCAGCAGGGCGGCTTTGTTATGCCCGGTTTCTACGGCGCGACGCGTGAGGGCCAGATCAAGCTGCTCGACCGTGGCGGCGGCGATATTTCCGGCTCGATCCTGGCCAAGTGCCTGGGCGCCGACTTGTACGAGAACTGGACCGACGTCTCGGGCTTCTATTCTGCCGATCCTCGTATTGTTCCCGAGGCTCAGCCCATTGCGCGCGTTACCTACGAGGAGCTGCGCGAACTTTCGTACATGGGTGCAAGCGTCCTGCACGAGGAGGCCGTGTTCCCCGTGCGCGAGGCGGGTATTCCGCTGGTCATCAAGAACACCAATGCGCCGCAGGACCCCGGCACCATCATTAGCGAGACGGCTGATGAGGGTGAGGCAGAGCCCATCATTACCGGCGTGACCGGCAAGCGCGGCTTTGTCGCCATCAACGTTGCCCGCGACCGCACCAAGCCCCGTGTTGGCTTTATGCGCCGCGCGCTTTCGGTCTTCGAGCGCTATGACGTTTCCGTCGAGCACATGCCCACCGGTGTCGACCGCTTTGGCGCCGTGGTGCAGGAGCAGGACGTGCACGACTCGCTGTACTCGCTCGTGGGCGACATTCAGCAGGAGGTCGAGCCGCTCGAGATCGAGGTTGTCGAGGGCCTGGCGCTCATCGCGACCGTCGGCCGTAACCTGCGTGGCCGCGCAGGTATCTCGGGCCATCTGTTTGGCATGCTTGGCCAGGCCGGCGTGAGCGTGCGCATGATTTCGCAGAGCTGCGACGAGATCAACATCATTATCGGTGTCGAGGAGAAGGACTTCGACCTGGCGATTCAGACCATCTACCGTGCCTTCTCCGACGAAAACGGCATTGTGAAGGTCTCCGACCTGGAGGCTCCCGCGCCGGTTGATCCCGCCCTGGCCGCGCTCCGCAAGTAGCTGCCGTCCCGGTGCATTTTTGGGACAAGTGCCAAAAATCTACGGCGGGGCGTTTCGTTTCGGTTTCGTTTCGACGGGGCGGGTTTCGTGCCCGCCCCGTTCTTGTATACACTGGCAACAATAATCAGCCTGCTCGGCGTGCGGGCAAAAGCCAAAACCTTTAAAGGGGGAAGCATGAAACAGTACACGGTTGCGATTTTGGGCGCGACGGGAGCCGTGGGCACCCAGATGCTCGAGTGCCTCAACGAGCAGGAGTTTCCGGTTGGCAAGCTCAAGCTGTTGGCAAGTGCACGCTCCGCGGGCAAGACCGTTGAGTTCCGCGGCGAGCGGATTGTGATTGAGGAAGCTTGCCCCGAGGCCTTTGAGGACTGTGACATTGTGCTTGGAGCCGCCGGCGACGACATCGCGAAGGAGCTACTGCCCGAGGCCGTCAAGCGCGGCGCCGTCGTGGTCGACAACAGCCATGCCTTCCGCATGGATCCCGAGGTGCCGCTGGTTGTGCCCGAGATCAATGCCGACGACATCAAGTGGCATCACGGCCTTATCGCCAACCCCAACTGCGCGACCATTATCGGCCTGGTTCCCACGTGGCCGCTGCATCAGCTCGCTGGTGTGAAGCGCATGATCGTCTCGACGTACCAGGCGGCTTCGGGTGCTGGCGCCCCCGGTATGGCCGAGCTCGAGGCTCAGCTGGCCGCCCTGGGCCGTGGCGAGGAGATTCCTGAGCCGCGCGCGTTTGCCGCCCAGCTGGCGAGCAACCTGATTCCGCAGATCGGCGGCGTCAAGGAAGAGGGCTTTACCTCCGAGGAGATGAAGCTGCAAAACGAGGGCCGCAAGATCATGCACCTGCCCGAGCTGCGCGTGAACTGCACCTGCGTGCGCGTGCCCGTGCTGCGTTCGCATTCCGAGAGCATTACGCTCGAGTTTGAGCGCGATATAACGGTTGAGGAGGCTCGTGCTGCGCTGGCTGCTGCTCCCGGCGTCAAGCTGGTTGACGATATGGCTGCCGAGGATGCACACGACCGCTTCCCCATGCCGATGGACACCTCCGACCAGGACCTGATTTGGGTCGGCCGCGTGCGCCGCGACATCTCGAACCCCGAGGCTGCGCGCGGCATCACCTTCTGGTGCTGCGGCGACCAAATCCGTAAGGGCGCGGCAACCAACGCCGTCCAGATCGCTAAGCTGCTCTGCGAGTAGTGTGACCTGTCCGGCGGGGGCCGGGCTTAGTTTTCAGAACGTCCTCGACCATGTGTGGCGCCTTGTCCTGCTCCTTCGGAGCCGCGGACAAGGCGCCACACTGGTCTGCGGAGTGTTCTGAAAACTAAGCCCGGCCCCCGCCTGCGGTGACGCTGCTGTGAGCGGTCTGCGATGGGGCCGTTGTTGGTCGGGGCCGCTGGGCTGATGTGGGGGCGCGTGGTTGTTGCGGGCCCTGGTCCCGGCGGCGGCCTCGGCGCTTCGCGCCTGCTGCCTGCGGGGACTTTGGGGTGGGGCCGAATCGAAGGTGAATGGTTTTCCGAGAAGTGAACGACCTATTTTGGACCCTTGAAGCATTGGCATATTTTTGCCGCCATTTCCTGCGGTTTTATCGCATGAATCCTGCTGTTTTGCAGTCAAAAAATGCGGATGCTTCGGGGCCCTAGTTTTACTCGTTCACTTCTCGGAAAACCATTCACCTTCGTTTTTGCCGGACATCGTTTTGGGCGTTGCGACTCGGTATCGGCCGATATTGAGAGGGAAAACGCCCTCTCTTGGACAATCGAGTCTGTCCGGACGTATCTGCGAGGTTGTCTGCACAATTCGCGGTATTATGGTGCGGAGTTTTGAAAGGAGCCGCTGGTGGTCACGACGACGTTTGCTTCGCCTTTGGGCGAAATCTTGCTTGCCGCTGATGGCCGCGGTTTGACGGGGCTTTGGTTTGAGGGTCAGGAGCACTTTGGCTCTACGCTGCTCAAAGAGGATGCGGAGTATGTCGTAGGTGCCGATGCGGTTTCTGGTACCGGTGGGATGTCTTCGGTGAGTCCGGCAAATGGCGCGGCATCTTCGGTGCTTGAGCGTTCTTGGGCTTGGCTGAATGCTTATTTTGCGGGGCAGGAGCCTCGGTTTACGCCGCCGTTGCATATGATTGGCACGGCGTTTCAGCGTGAGGTTTGGTTTGAGCTGCTTTCTATCCCGCATGGCGAGGTCGCTACGTATGGTAAGATCGCCCAGCGTGTTGCGGCTCGACATCGTGTACCGGGAAACGAAGCACCTGTTGTGTCTCCCCGTGCCGTGGGGGCCGCGGTCGCGCGGAATCCTATTTCGATCATTGTGCCGTGCCATCGCGTGGTTGCCGCCGACGGCTCGCTTAACGGATATGCCGGCGGGCTTGACCGCAAGGAGTGGCTGCTTCGGCTCGAGGGCGCGTACGAGGAATAACGTTCGAGCACTTTGCATAGCCAAGACGCCGTGAAAGAACGGGATGCGCTTTCCGAATGGCGTCCCAAACGGAAACCGTGTCCCGGAATACAGCCTTAGAGTGGGATGCCGTTTCCGGTTGAGACCACTTGCTTGGACATCTTTCTACGCCCGCTTCTGCAGGGCATAGATCGACTTATCCATGTTGAACAGGTAAGCCGCGACGCAGACGATGAAGAATGCCGGCAGATTACCGAAACCGAAGACTTCGCAGCCAATCAGGATGGGTGCGAGCAGCGTATTGGTGGCGCTGCCAAAGACGGCTGCGTAGCCCAGCGCGGCGCAAAGCGCGATGGACATGCCGAGTTGAGCCTCGTTATGGCGACATCTGGGTAACAGAAAGGCCCGCGTTCCTCAGAGGCAAGATAGGCAATTCTGCTTCTGAGGTAGATCTCAATTCTGCCGACCGCATCAAACATTAACTGCCGGAGGGCTCGGTCAAATTCATACGTGTAGATGATGGTTTCGAATGTTGTGCCTTCGCGAAAGATGGTAATCCCGGACTTGCATTTGGTTTTGTAGGGAAACCAGTAGGCCGACAGTCTGTAGTGGCCGACTTCGACCAAAGCTCGCTCGAGTTCGCTTTGATCAGAGCACTTAAGACCCCTGTATTCTGTCAATAGTGCTATTTGTTCGTTGATGGATATCCGCGACTTCCGGTATTTCATTTAAGCCTCTTGATAGAAAAAGAGCTGGAGTTGCGCATCGTTGAGAGGCTTTCCAGCTTTAGCAAAACAAACTTATAAGATGCGACGGGCCGCGTCAAGATAATTACCGGACGGCCTAGGAGGCGGCTGGTTGGCTGGCTTAAAACCTAGCGCGTGAGATGACGCTCCACGCTATTCAGCGCGCTTGATAGGATGACGAACCACAGTCTTAAGTTTCTCCGGTGCACATTTGCGTGGATCGGAGAGATAGATTTCGTGATGGAAACGGGTGTCTGAGAAGTCGGGGACATAGCCCTGCTCGGTCGTGTATTCATTCATAGCGCCTACGGTCGCCGGTTCGTTGTCGTAGGGCCCGGTGTGCATGCATTGAACGCAGAGGCCCTCGTCAACTTTAAGCAGCTCGACGGCAGAAAAGTTAAGTTTCTTTTTGGTCGTGGCTTCCGCGACTGCCCAGTCAAAGTCATCTCGGGTGACGAAATCGGGCAGGCGAATGCACGAGATAAAGTTGAAATCGTCCTTGCGTACATAATCGATGTCGCCGCTCGGGGAGTCTTGCCACCAGAAACCCTCGAGCGGCGGTACCACAAAGTCGAAATAGCCCTTGATACTCCTTGAGCCTTTCTTCGACATCTTGACGGTATAGGCGATGCCGTAAAGCAGCGGCAGGGCGTTTTGATACTCGCCACCTTCGGTATTTGGGTCGCCCTTTCCGCGAACGGCAACGTAGCTCATAGGCGGGACAGTTACGATGCTCGGCTTGCTTGCAGGTTTGTAGAGCTCCTTGCATTCCTTCTTAAAGTCGAACGCCATGTTGGCCGCCTTTCTGCGTATTGGCCTGCTTAGATAACGGAATCATATCATAGAAACGAACAGCTGTTCGAATGATTTTGCTGACAGATAGAGATGCGTGCGTTGTGTTTGGCGGTCGGCCTGACCCCGTCGATGATTTCTCTGCCTCCCCGGCGCCTCATCTATGGCTGTCGTTTCCCCATATAAAACCTGCCAAAATGAACCTGTCCCTTTTTGGTCGGCGTGAAATGGGTAATACTAAAGAGTTATCCGACCAGATGGGAACCGATCGATGGCCTATATCGAATTCAAAGACGTCATCAAAGCATACGGCGAGGGCGATGCCCGCATCCATGCGCTCGACGGCGCGAGCTTTACCGTTGAGCGCGGTGAGCTCGCCATTATCCTGGGCGCTTCGGGCGCCGGCAAGACTACGGCGCTCAACATCCTAGGCGGCATGGATACGGTAACCTCCGGCTCCGTGACAGTGGACGGGCGCGACGTGAGCTCTGCCAACGAGGCGCAGCTTGTGGAGTACCGCCGCGCCGACGTCGGCTTTGTCTTTCAGTTCTACAATCTGGTTCCCAACCTGACGGCGCTCGAAAACGTTGAGCTTGCAGCTCAGATCTGCCCCGATTCGCTCGATGCCGAACAGACGCTTCGCCAGGTTGGCCTGGGCGAGCGCCTCGCCAACTTCCCCGCGCAGCTTTCGGGCGGCGAGCAGCAGCGCGTGTCCATTGCCCGCGCACTGGCCAAGAACCCCAAGCTTCTTTTATGCGACGAGCCCACGGGCGCGCTCGACTATAAAACCGGCAAGCAGATCTTGCAGCTGCTGCAGGATACCTGCCGCAAGCAGGGCATTACGGTCATCATCATCACGCACAACTCCGCGCTCGCGCCCATGGCCGATCGCCTGATCCGCTTTAAGAGTGGTCGCGTGGAGAGCGAGACGGTCCAGCAAAATCCCGTGCCTATCGAGACGATCGAGTGGTAGCGCCCATGGACCAGGACCGCCAAAACAGCCTACGCCGCGACGCACAGAACACGGAGCGCGAGCAGGATTTTACGACCTACCGCACTGCCCAAAGCTCAAACGATATGGTGCCGACGGTTTTTCGCCGTGGCATCTACCGCACAATCCGAGGCAGTCTTAAGCGCTTCTTGTCAATCGTCGTGATCACCGCGCTCGGCGTGAGCGTGATGTGCGGCCTTAAGGCGGGTTGCGAGGACCTGTGCGATTCGGTTGACGCCTACTTCGACCAGCAAAATGTCTATGACATTAACGTGCAGTCGACCTATGGCCTGACTGACGATGATCTCGACGCCATCCAAGAGGTCGATGGCGTCGAAACGGCCGAGGGCATCTACACCGAGACCGCCTACACCGCCGTGGGCACAACGCGCGAGCGCGTGGTCGTGCAAAGTCTCTCCAAGGAGAATATCGATCAGCCAGTGCTCGTGAACGGCGATTTGCCCGAGAGCGCCGATGAGGTCGCGGTGACTTCGAAGTTCCTGAAGGCTTCGGGCAAAAAGCTCGGCGATACGGTGAGCTTTGCTGCCAACGATGCGAGCTCGTCGAACCAAAGCGCCAAGGATCAGTTTGCCGATGGCGATTACACCATCACGGCCGAGGTTCTCGATCCCACTGATGTGAGCTCCGACTCGACGGTCAACGCCTTCCGTGCCGCCTCGGCGGCGGACTATAAGTTCTATGTGAGCGAGGACGCCGCGACGTCGTCATCCTATTCCGCGATTCACGTGGTCGTCGAGGGAGCCAAGGATCTCAACTCCTATTCCGATGCCTATACGGCAAAGATTAATGAGGTCAAGGCCAATATCGATAAGATTCGCGACGAGCGCGAGAAGGTGCGTGCCAAGGAGCTGACGGTCGATACGCCAGCGAACTTGGACGCGTCTGAGCGTCAGGCGAATATGGTCTTTGGAATCGAGCAAGACAACATCAACCGCATGGCCGAGGGCAGCGAGGAGCGCACGCAGGCGCAAGCCGACCTAGACCAGCGCCGCGCCGCCGCCGACCAGCAGTTCGCCGATGCTCGTGCCGAGCTCTCTGACCTTGGCGAATGCACCTGGTATATCCAGGATCGCGGCAACATTGCAAGCTATTCGAGCGTGGAGAGCGATAGTTCCTCGATCGAGGCCATCGCCACCGTATTCCCGTTCATCTTCTTTATCGTCGCCGTGCTCATCAGCCTCACCACCGCCACGCGCATGGTCGAGGAGGAACGCACGCTGATCGGCCTGTACAAGGCACTCGGCTATTCGCGCGGGCGCATTCTGTCCAAATATGTGGACTACTCGCTGTGGGCCTGTTTGATCGGTGGCGTGCTCGGCAACATCATCGGTTTTGTGGGCCTGCCGTTGTTCCTGTTTACGGTGTTCGACGACATGTACTCGCTGCCCCAGATGCTGCTTTCGTACGACATCGTGTCTTCGATCGTCTCGGTGGCGCTGTTTGCCGTAGGCGTGGTGGGCGCTACGATTATCGCCTGCCGCCACGAGATGGCCGAGACTCCGGCATCGCTCATGCGCCCCAAGGCCCCGCGCGCCGGCTCGCGCATTTTCCTCGAGCGCATTGGCTTTATTTGGCGTCGCATGGGCTTTTTGAACAAGGTGGCCGCGCGCAATCTGTTCCGCTACAAAAAACGTGCCTTTATGACCATCTTCGGTATCGCAGGTTGCACGGCGCTCGTGATCTGCGGCATGGGTATTCGTGACACATCGGTGGCGCTTTCGCCCAAGCAGTACGGGCACATTACGCGCTATGACCTGCTGGCGGTCGCCAATCCCGATGACTTTACGCAGACGTGCGCGGCGCTGGACGAGCGCAGTGCGGCCAAGGACTCCAATGTGACCGTGACCTCGACGCTGCCGATTATGACCGACAACGTCACCTTTACGTTTGGCGGCAAGAGCGAGACCGTGCAGCTGGTCGTGGTGCCCGATGATCGCACGGGCGACTTGGACGACTACGTGTGCCTGGAGGATGAGTCCAAAGAGCCGCTCGCTTTGCGCGACGGGGATGTGTATCTGAGCAAAAGCTCGCAATTGGTGTTGGGGATTCAACCGGGCGATACGGCGCAGGTTCAGGATTCGTCGCTCAACGTCGCCGATGTCGAGGTGAGCGGTATTTCGCTCAACTACCTGGGCAACACGCTCTATATGACGCAGAGTACCTATGAACGTGCGTTTGGTCGAAGCGTCCGTCTCAACGGCATCTTTGCGCTGCTCAAGGGTTCGTCGGCCGATCAGATTGCGTTTAGCAAGCAACTTAAAAGCGACGGATGGCTGACGCTTTCGAGCACGGCCGAGCATTGGGAAAACTACGAGGCCAACTTCACCATCATCAACTCGGTCGTGGTGCTCGTGACCTTTATGGCGGCGTGCCTGTCGTTTGTGGTGGTGTTTACGCTGTCCAACACCAACATCTCGGAGCGCGAGCGCGAGCTGGCGACTATTAAGGTGCTGGGCTTCCGCCGCGGCGAGGTGCACCATTACGTCAACAAGGAGACGTTGATTTTGACGGCAATCGGTGCCGCGCTGGGCGTTCCGCTGGGCGGCTTGCTGGCCGAGAGCTTTACGTACATCCTGCAGATGCCGTCGCTCTACTTTGACGTTGAGGTCGAGCCGCTGAGCTACGTGCTTGCCGTGGTGCTGGCCTTTGCGTTCACAATCATCGTCAACCTCGCCATCAACCGAACGCTCAACAAGATCGACATGGTCGGCGCCCTCAAAAGCGCCGAGTAGCCTACCAAAAAGGGACAGGTTCATTTTTGGTAGGTTTTATCTGGGCAAACGCCGGGCAACAATTAGGTGGCCCGGCGTTTGTTACTTTGTTTGACTATGGGCGCGTGTGTTGTTTGGCACCTTTACTGATCAATCCAGTGCTGCGCATAGCTCTTAATTTCCTCGGTAAAACCGTCAAGGTCGTCAAGAGTGATCACGTTGTCGATAAGTAAGTTGGCTATCTCGCGGTGCATTGTGCTGCGGCGAATGTCGGTTGCTATTACGCCTGAGGACAGCTTGTCCCTATTGATACGTTCTTCTAGTGCCCAAAATCTACTGGACGCTTCGCCGCTGCCGTTCAGTATCTCGACGTACTGGTCGATGAGCTCCTCCATATGGCGCTCTTGCCATTCAGGGAGTAGCTTCTTAAACAGTTTCCAGTCGCTTTCGGCTACGTCTCGCATATTTCCTCCGCTCGTCAAACCTGTCAAAAAGGGACAGGTTTATTTTGGCAGGTTTTATCTGCGCAAACGCCCAGCGGCCCACGGGCTGCCCGGCGTTTGCTACTTTGCTATCTTCTGCTCGCAGGCGTGGATGAGGTCGTCGTAGTGGGCAATCTTGTAATTGAGGCGATCGAGACCGGCCTGCATTTCGGCAATGCGCTCGGTGACCTGGTCGCGCTGTTCTTCGAGAATGGCTCTGCGCGCCGCCATGGTTTCGTCACCCTGTTCCAAGAGCTGCATATATTCGATGAGCGCTTCGATTGAGACGCTTGCACCGCGCATACACTTGACGAACTTGATGCGCGCGCAGTCTTGTTCATCGTAGTCGCGAACGCCATTTTCGTTGCGGTGTACACGAGGCAGCAAGCCAATGCGCTCGTAATAGCGCAGGGTGTCGGCCGAAATGCCGTACTCTTTGGAAACCTCGGCAATCCTCATGAGGCAACTCCTTCGATGTCTTTTCAGTTGCGGTGATATAGTTCCTAGATTCGGTCATTTGGGCCTTAAATAGGAACTATATCACCGCAACTTAGGGGGAGGGTCGTCGGCTGGGGCTTGCCGGCGGGACGGGGCAAACTAGGCTTGCTTGCGGTGCTTCCATTGTTTGCGGCACCAGTGCATGAGTGCTCCTACGACGGGGATGGTGATGAGGATTACCCAGGCGGGATGGGGCTGTCCCAGGCAGAGCCACATGTAGAGGAACCAGGCAATGGCAGCTGCCGGATAGATGCTGCCGATGAGCTTAGACAGGCGGCGCCGGTCGATAAAGTCGCCAATGGCGTAGTAGACGGGAATCAAAAAGACGAGGAAGAGCCCCATGCCCCACGTGCCGTAGGCAATGCCGAGCGCCAGATAGGCGAGGGCGATAAGCGCGGGGAAGGGAAACTTGTTCCACGCACGACCGAGCTTGGTGTGGAAGTGCTTGCCATGATGGTCGAGCTTGTTGTGTGCCTCCTTCCAGCTTGAAAACGTTTCGCCGTCGATAGTGACGGTGCCGTCGGCATTGGTATGCACGCTATGCCCATCATCCTCGAGCGTATCGACGTGCACGCCGCCCGGTCCCACATGGACTTCTTCGCCCTTGCGATCGTTGGTTACGTGGATGCCATTCCAGCCAACGTGAACTTCTTCGCCCTTATCGGGATCGATAACGTGGATGCCGTGCTCAAGGGAAATGTCGACGAGTGGCTTGTCACCACAGCGAGCATTGTCAGCGGAGTTCTCAGTCTCTTCGGTCTCATCCGAAGCCTCGGTGCCGCCGTCGCCGTCTCCAACTGCCTCCCCGTACAACAGCTCATCCAGCGACACGCCATACAGTGCGGCGAGCGCAATGAGGTTATCGGTATCGGGCGAGGATTCGCTGCGTTCCCATTTGCTGACAGCCTGGCGGCTCACACCCAGTTGGGCGGCAAGCGCCTCCTGAGAAAGCCCGGCAGCTTTGCGTCGATCGACGAGCCGCTGCGCCATTGCAAGATCCATGGCAGTTCCTTTCGTGAGGTGACCGTAATCGAATGGCTCGAGTATGTCGAGAACAACCGGTAGCGACCACCATTTCTAGTTAGAATCTGCCCCAACCCTACCGCAACTATAGGTGGCAAGCCCGATAACCAGCCATTTCATGACAAATGTCAGTGCATGCAACAGCCAAGAGCCCCCATCATCCCAAAATTTCAGACCAGGCACCCGCAGCAAGAAGACGAATGGCCTCGGCGAGCATGTAAACGAAGGGCCCTCCGACCCCCGTCCGACGATTTCGATTGGCGACCTTTGACGAAGTCAAGGGAGGAGCCAAATCGAAATACGCCGGACGGGGGTCGGAGGGCCCGATGGGATGGATTTACGCCGAGGCTATTCGTCGCCGAAGCTGATGCCCAACGCCTTGGCCTCGCGCACCAGATCGCTCTGGGGATCGACATACTTGAGCTTGCCGGCGACATCCTCGAGCGGCATGTGACACATCTTGCCGTCACGCAGGGCGATCATGTAGCCAAACTCGCCGCGTAGACAGCCCAGCGCCGCCTCGACGCCGCACTGGGTCGCAAAGATGCGGTCCTGGGCGTTGGGCTGGCCGCCGCGCTGCGTGTGGCCGGGGATGGCGACGCGGGTCTCGCGACCGGTCTTGGCCTCGATCTCCTTGGCGATGTCGTAGACGATCGACGGGCTCGTGCGCTCGGCGAGTTTCTTCTTGTACTCCTTCTTGGACAGCGCCGCGTCCTCCTTGGAGATAGCGCCCTCGGCGACGGCCACGATGGTAAAGCGGCTGCCGGTCTCCATGCGATGCTCGATGGTCTTGATGACGTTATCCATGTCGTAGGGGATCTCGGGAATCAAGATGACATCCGCGCCGCCCGCGACGCCGGCGTATAGCGGGATCCAGCCAACCTTGTGGCCCATGATCTCGATAACGAACACGCGGCCGTGACTCGAAGCGGTGGTGTGAATGTCGTCGATGCACTTGGTGGCGACGTCGATGGCGCTCGTAAAGCCAAACGTCAGCTCGGTGCCCCAGGTGTCGTTATCGATGGTCTTAGGCAGGGCGATAACGTTGAGGCCCTCTTCGCGCAGACGGTTGGCGGTCTTGGTGGAGCCGTTGCCGCCCAGCATAAACAGGCAGTCGAGCTGCAGCTTATGATAGGTGTGGACCATTGCCGGCACCTTCTCGACGCCGTCGGCCTCGGGAATATCCAGGCGCTTGAACGGCGTACGGCTCGTGCCCAGGATGGTGCCGCCACGGGTAAGGATGCCGCTAAAATCGGCGGGCGTCATGACGCGGAACCGGCTGTAGATAAGGCCCTGGTAGCCGTCCTCAAAACCATAGATCTCAATAGGCTCTTCGCTATTGGTCATAAGCGTTTTGACAATGCCGCGCATGGTGGCGTTGAGCGCCTGGCAGTCGCCGCCACTGGTAAGAAGACCGATCCTAAGCATGATGAATCCTTCCGGGCAAGTTATAACATGCGCATAAGTTTACCCCCGCACACTGTTGATACGGGGGTAAAACGTGTTAGCTCAAGCGTATAGAAATGTAAACAACGTCAGGCGAGCGTAAGGTCGACGAGCCTGGGTCCTTACAGTGCGAAGGCGTCGACGTCGCCCCAGTGGCGGCGCAGCGTAATGGCGGCGGCGGGTTCGGTATTGTCAAAGACGACCGACCATTGCGTATTGCTGGTGATGTCTTCCGGATTGGGTTCTTGCGCTGCGGCACGCAGGGCTTTCCAGACAATCGTTTCGTCCTGGGCACCGACATGGGCGTCAAGGACATCGGCGATTGCGACGGCGCGCTCTTTACCATGGCCCAGCTCGCCATTCTTTTGGTTGGGCAGCACTTCGTCGCCATAGCAGGCGTAGAAGTTCGTAACCTGGCGTACAGGAGTCGCTTTGAAAGCACGGTCCGGATCGCGCGGATCCCACTCTACTACGCGCGCGTCACCGGCGGCGTCGTTGATAAAGAAGTGGTAATCGCGTCCTGCCATGGCGTGCATGTCGTAGGCGGAAAGCAGGTCGACAGCTTCTTGCGTGGTGGCGGCACGGTCGAGCACCAGGCGGATGGCGAGCGAGGTATTGATGACGGGGCGCTGCGTGTCCTGGTCACAGGGCTTGGAGTCCAGAGTGAGTACGGCAATGGACACGCCGCATTCGTTAACACCGTCGAGCTGGGCAAACGGGCCCATGAGTGCGGCGGCGCGTCCGCCGACGGAGTCAAGCGGAGTGTTATCGCCCAGGTTGTTAAGGGCGGCAAACCCGATGGAGGCATAGCCGTCGCGTGGGTGATTGCGCACCAGCAGCGCCGAGGTGTCGTCCTTAAAGTCGTAATTGCGACCGGTGCGCACGCGGCCTTCGGCATCTACGGCGACAAAAGCGCTGCAGGCAAACTGGGGCGCCTGGACATGTACCGGCACACCGGGCAGCACCTGCGCCACCACGGCATCGATGTAGGCCTGGTCGTCGCGCACGCCAGCGGCGATGATGCGATCAAGATCGTAGTCGTAGGCGATGTCGATTGCGTACAGGTCATAGCTATCCGCGTAGCCGGTCAAGCGTTTGAGCGACGCGGCGGACTTGATTTGCTTGCGGTAAACGATACCGGTGGCAGCGGCAAGGCCGACGGCGACTCCCGCGACACCGCAGGCGATGGCAATGTTACGTGGCTTCATGACGGCTCCTCTCGTCCTGTTAGCGTAATTGTCGCAAAAGGAGCGCGGGCATGATGGCTCAACTTGGTGAGCGGCGCGGGATTAAACATGGAATGAAGAGTGCGGCGCTGGCGTGGCGGGGTATGCTGGAGGGGACCATCAACCCAGCGAAAGGGGAGAGCATGACGGATCAGGAAACGCCCGAGCGCGCGCATGTGACGGCCGACGATATCGAGGCCGCCAACGACCTCATCGACTTTATCGAGGCATGTCCCAGCATGTTCCATACGGCGGCGACCATTATGGCCGAGCTCGACGAGGCGGGCTTTACCTACCTGCCCGAGAACGCGGCGTGGGACATCGAGCCGGGCGGGCGTTATTACACGCAGCGCAATACCTCGAGCGTTATTGCCTTTAAGGTGGGCGAGGACCTGACCGCGACGTGGGGCGAGGACGGCGTTGCCGGTGACTATCATTTTCAGCTCACGGCGTCGCACAGCGATTCGCCGACGTTTAGGGTCAAGGCCGTGCCCGAGCTCGACGGCGCAGGCGAGACGCTGCGCCTGAACACCGAGGCCTACGGCGGCATGATCGACTACACCTGGTTCGACCGCCCGCTGGCGCTCGCGGGCCGCGTGTTGGTACGCGAAGGCGACCGTATTGAGAGCCGCCTGCTTGCCACCGAGCGCGAAGTCGCGATTATCCCGAGCCTTGCCATCCATATGAACCGCGGCGTTAACGAGGGCTTTGCGCCCAACCGCGCCGTCGACCTGTGCCCGCTCATCAGCGCCGGTGAGCTTAAGCAGGGCGATTTTGATGCCCTGGTTGCCGACGAACTGGACGTTGAGCCCGAGCAGATCCTGAGCCGCGATCTGTTCCTGGTCAACCGCCAGGATGCGCGCATTTGGGGCTGGGCTGACGAGTTCATCTCGACGCCCAAGCTCGACGACCTGGCCTGCGCCTACACCTCACTGCAGGCATTTTTGGGTGCCGAGAACGCGCGCGACGTCTCGGTCTTCTGCTGCTTTGATAACGAGGAGGTTGGTTCCGAGACCAAGCAGGGCGCCATGTCGACGTTCTTGGCCGACGCACTGCGCCGCATCAACGGATCGCTGGGCTTTGACGACGAGTCGTACCATCGTGCACTTGCTGCCTCGATGCTTGTGAGCTGCGACAATGCGCATGCCGTGCACCCCAACCACGCCGAGAAGTGCGACGCCCGCAATCAGGTTGTGCTCAACGGCGGTATCGTTATCAAGGAAGCCGCCAACCAGCATTACTGCACCGATGCCTTTAGCCGCGCAGTGTTCCAGGCTATTTGCGATGACGCCGACGTGCCCACGCAGGCCTTCGCCAACAAGAGCGATATGGCGGGTGGCTCCACGCTCGGCAACCTGTCGAACATGCAGGCGAGCATGCATGCCGTGGACGTGGGCCTGCCGCAGCTGGCCATGCACTCAAGCTACGAGACCGGCGGCGTACGCGACGTGATGTACGCCATCCGCGCTCTCACCGCGTTCTACGAGCGCAACCTAACCATCAACGGCGCCGAAAGCGTGGAGCTCTAAATGCAAGCCGAAGACGAGAAGACCGAGGGCAGGTCTCAACTAATCGATCAGGGGTCGAAGCTGTTCGCCACCGCTTGCCATGAATCGGGAATCGACGTGTCCAACGCGTGGCCAGCGAGCGATGAAGAACTCAAGCGTAGCGCCTATTCGGACCATTATGGTAAGGAGATGGACTGGCTCTAATAGGCGAAACGTCGAAAACGCCAGATGAATGCCTGATATCACTTTGACAAAAGTATCGCAGGCAAAACCAACGTAATGGTGCAAACTAACCTGACCCCATTGCACCAAACAGCTGGATTGAGCTGTTAAGACACCGCGGGTTGAGCAAACGTCAGCGAGCGACGTCCAGAGCGAACAAGTTGGCATGAAAAGGGCGAGGCATTGACCTTCTGGTCATGCCTCGCCTTTTGAATGACAAATTGTTGTTCTGGACGTCGCGCAGCGTCGACCGGTCCGCCGTTCGTTAGAACGGCGGAACCCATGGGGCTCGCAGCGTCAAGGGGTTCCGGCGTTTGGCAAAACGCCGGAACAATCAGTGTTCGATCCAACAGCGCAGGGTCTCGCCGGCTTGCAGGTGACGCAGATTCTCTGCGGCAATGTCGACCACATTGTTGAGCGTGGCTGCCAGGTGGAACCAGCCGGAGACGTGCGGCGTGATGAGCATGTTGGGCGCATCCCACAGGGGGCTTGTCTCAGGCAGCGGCTCGGGGTCGGTGACGTCGACCGCGGCGCCGGCGAGATGTCCCGACTCCAGGGCGGCAACCAAGTCGTCGGCGACCACAAGGTCGCCGCGGCCGCCGTTGGCAAAGAAGGCGCCCGGTTTCATCGCGGCGAAGAACTCGGCGTTCGCCAGGCCGCGGGTCTCGGGCGTGCTGGGCATAAAGGATGCGACGATGTCAGCCTCGGCCAGGCGCTCGGACAGGGCGTCCATGCCGTCCGTGTCCTCAAACACAATGGGGTAGACGAGTGGATGGCGCTTGATGCCGCGGACGTGCGCGCCCATGTTGCGGCAGAGCGTGGCGAAGTGGCCGCCGATATCGCCCGCGCCCAGCACCAGCACATTGGCGTTTTTGAGCGAGGTGACCGGCCCCAAATCCTCCCAGCGATGCTCGCGCTGCAAGTTGTGATAGCCGGGCAGGCGCTTCATCATGGAAAGGACCATGGCAAACATGTGCTCGCTTACGGCCTGGCCGTAGGCGCCCACCGAGCAAGACAATTTGGCGTCGGCCGGCACGGTGCCGGCGGCCAAGTAATCGTCATAGCCAGCGGTCTGCAATTGCAACAGCTGGAGATGTTCGCATGCCGTGAGCAT
Organism: uncultured Collinsella sp.; assembly: GCA_959019945.1. Taxonomy (GTDB): domain Bacteria; phylum Actinomycetota; class Coriobacteriia; order Coriobacteriales; family Coriobacteriaceae; genus Collinsella. The sequence continues at coordinate 149,263 of CAUEQD010000001.1, forward strand.
GTCAGGGTCGATGTTGCCCAAGATCACGTCAGCATCGGCGACCTGCTCGCGCGTGGCGGCGTCGGCGCTCGTGTAGATAAAGTCCTCGCCCGGAGCGCTCGACTCAAGAATTGCACGATGACGGTCGTTGACGGGCAGCAAAACCAGGATGTTCACAAGCAGTCCTCTCCGCTCGACCTACCAAAAGGGGCAGGTTTATTTTGGCAGGTTTTATCAGGCAAAACGCTATAAAAACGCCGGGCTTTGCGATGGTTAACATATCCATCGCGAAGCCCGGCGCATCCACGGCTACCAGCTCAGCAGCTCGTAACCGTCCTCGGTCACCACGAGCTGCACCTCGCACTGAGCCGAATCGCTACCGTCCTTGGTGCGCACGCACCAACCATCACCCTTGCTAATCTTGATGTCGGGCGCTCCGGCATTGACCATGGGCTCGATGGTAAAGACCATGCCCGGGGCCATGATGGTGTCCACATCGGGTGCTTCGGTGGTAAAGCCCACAAACGGGTCCTCGTGGAACTCCTTACCGATGCCGTGTCCGCCGTACTCGCGCACCACGCTAAAGCCGGCGTCCTCGACCGTCTTTTGCACGGCTTCGGCCATCACGGACAACGGCAGCCATGGCTTGACGGCTGCCAGGCCCGCCTCCACGCTGGCGCGGGTGACGTCGACCAGGCGCTGGCGCTCGGCCGAGACCTCGCCGATACAGAACATGCGGCTCGAATCACTAAAGTAACCGTCCAGGATCGTGGAGCAGTCCACGTTGATGATGTCGCCCTCGTGCAGCACGTCCGTATCGCAGGGGATACCGTGGCAGACCACATCATTGATCGAGGTACACACGCTTTTGGGGTAGCCCTCGTAGTTGAGGTCGGCCGGCGTGCCACCGTGCTCGACGGTGAAGTCGTAGATCATCTGGTCGATCTGGTTGGTGGTCATGCCTGCGGCGATATGCTCGCCTACGTAATCGAGCACACCCACGTTGATGGCGGCCGAGCGCTTGATGCCCTCGATATCGGCGGGCGTCTTGTAGAGCGTGCGGGGCAGAACCTCCCAGCCCTCTTCCCACAAGCGCTCGAGGCGCTCATCAAAGGCGCTATGGCATTTCTTATATTTTTTGCCGCTGCCGCACCAGCAGGCGTCGTTGCGGCCGGGCACGGGTCCGTTGTCAAACATGGCTAACTTCCTTTCATTCGCAGCTAGTATAGCCCACCCACGCGTCCATAAAAGTTGCGGTGATATAGTTCCGATTTAAGCGGTCTAACAGCACAAATAGGAACTATATCACCGCAACTGATGGGGCGGGATAGCGGGCACTAGCTGCTGCGTGGTTTTGCTAGTAGCTCACCTGGCAGGGAATGCCGAGGGCTTGGACGCGCGCGGCAATGGCGTCGAGCACCTCGGGCGCTGCTTTGGCAAGGCCGGCGACCGGTGTCTCGCGCGCCACCGTGTAGATGGTCGCCTCCTGCGGGCGAATGCGCTCGAGCGCCGCGAGCCAAGGGCCGACGTACTCCTCGCCGGTGTTGTCGATGAGCTTGCCCTGATACTCGCCGGTCAAAAAGATCGTCTGGATAATGACATGACCGTCAAAGCTTGCGGACGTCTCAATCTGGTGCTCCACATCGTAGGGGCCAACGGGCTGGTCGAGCAGCTGGATAAATGCCGGGTCGACCGTATCGAGCTTAAGAATGTTGTCGTCGACCATCATGAGCGCATCGTGTACCTGGGGACGGTCGGCGCGCGTGCCGTTGGAGAGCACGGCGATCTTGGAGTTTGGGGCAAGCTCGTCGCGCAGCGCGACGGCGCCGGCGATGGCCTGCGGAAACTCCGGTGCGGCGGTGGGCTCGCCGTTGCCTGCGAAGGTGATCACATCGGGGAGCTCGCCCTCGGCTGCCATCTCGCGCAGCTTTGCCTCGAGCGCGTCGAGTACCACGGCAGCTGTGTTATACGGCTCGTGGCAGGGGCGCTCGGCGTTGAGGCCGTTTTCGCAGTACATGCAGTCGAACGTGCAGATTTTGCCGCTGGCCGGCATCATGTTGACGCCGAGCGAGAGACCAAGGCGACGGCTGCGAACGGGTCCAAAGATGGGGCTGGCATTCAAAAATGTAGACATAGGCATATGCTCCTCAAGACTATTGCGCCTAAGCATAGCATCGGCTCCAAAGCAGGGTGCGGGCTCTTGCTTTACAAGTTTCGTTTTTTCACGTCGCTCATTATGCCGTGTCATGAAAAGCCTCGGGTCGGGTAAAGTTAATCTGTTAACAAGGCGTAAAGCAATGCAGGTCTATCCAGCCGTACTGACGCGCAACTGGATGGGCGTTGATGATGGGGGCACAACATGGATTTTACGGTCGAGAATGCGGGCACCACGATTGCCTGTCGCGAATATGCCGGCCCGGATGTGTCGCCTGATACTCCTGCCTTGGTGTGCGTGCACGGCGCTTGTGTCGACGGCACATTTTTTGACGGTATCGCTTGTGAGCTCAGTCGCAACTACCGCGTAATTGCCTACGACCGCCGCGGCTGTGGCGGCAGCAGCGAAGCGGCAGACGGCAGCTATGATCTTGCCGCTCAGGCCGCCGACCTGCAGGCCGCGATCGAACACGTTGGCGCTCCGACAAATGTGCTTGCGCACAGCGCCGGTACGTTGGTGGCGCTGGAGCTTCTTCGCACCGAACCCCATCTCGTCGCCCGTGCGATTCTGCATGAGCCGGCTGTGTCGGCCGAAGGCGTCGGCATGGGCGCAGCTCCGATTTTGCTCGATATGATTGCGGCTGGAAAGGTTTCAAGGGCGCTTCGGCTTTTCTTGGGAGCTCTCGGCGACTTGGACCCCGAGGCTCCTGGGACGACCGAAGCGGAAGCCAAGCATGCCCTGCGCAATGGTCGTTGCTTTATGGCTAATGAATACGGAACAAATATGACATATGCTCCCGACTGGGAGCGCGCCCGCGAATCAAAGGCGGTGTCGGCTGTGTTTTTGGGCGAGCTTTCGGTCGGTACGCCCCGCGAGGCTGGTACGCGAGCGGCTGCCGAATATCTCGATTGCCCCCTTGTGACGATCCCGGGCGCGCATAACGGTTTGCGCGATCGCCCCGTTACGGCGGCAAACGCCGTTCGCGATGTCTTGGAGCGTTAGCACGCTCGATGACCTGCGGGGAGGGGGACTGTTAGCGTTTCGTCATTGTTAACGAATGCGCCAATAACCACGCGCCCGCGGCTCCATTACCACCGTTTGCCAGGTCATAAAAATGTAACAGCATTCACGTACTTACCTGCATCGACAAGGTGTTACCCTTGTAGCATTTGGAACCCACCGCTACCATGCGAAACTATCGAAAGGGCCCCATATGCTCAATAATCACGAGGTCAATCTAACCGACGAGGAGGCTGCCGCTGAGGTCGCCCGCGTCGCGAAGACCTACCCCGTGGTGCGTTTGCTGTCGGCCGATCAGATTAAGAGCGAGCCTAACTGCCTGCTCGCCGGCGATCGGTGTCCTTGTTTGCGCCAGTCTAGTCTTGAGGCTTTGGCAGACTCCGATGAGGTGTTGGAGCAACTGCTCAATGATGGCACTGAGTACCGCGCTCGCCTGCGCCCTCTGAAGGTCGAGGGCGAGCCTCACGTCCTGCTGATGGTGCGTCCGGTCGATGAGCAAGAGGCCGCGGAAGAGGACCTTGTCTACACCGACGTGCTGACGAGCGTGCGCAATCGCCGATATTACGAGGAAAAGCTTCGCAGCGCCCGCATGAATGCCGGCGTTGCGATGATCGACGTTGATGATTTTAGGGCCTTCAACGATACGTGTGGCCGTCATGCCGGCGACCTTGCGCTCGGTGCTGTGGCGACAGCCATACGCAGCGGAATTCGTTCGACTGACGAGCTTGTGCGCTATGGCTGCGACAAGTTTGTGGTTGTCATGCCCAATATTCCCTCCGATGACTTCACCCGTCGCCTGCATCAGGTGTCCGATGCCGTTCATTCCACGATTATTCCGGGCCATGAGTACGTGAGCTTGACGGCATGTGTTGGTGGCGTTCGCATTCATGGCGAGACGGTCGATGAGGGCGTTGGCCGCGCTGCTCAGTTACTGAGCCGCGCTAAGGCAAAAGCCGGTACGGTCGTGACCGATGCCGATTCCATCGAGGCCTTCCAAAGCGAAAAGCCTTTGGTGCTTATCGCCGATGACTCCGAGATGAACCGAGCCATTCTCAGCGAGATGCTCAAGGACGAGCATTGCATCCTCGAGGCCGATAACGGTCGTGCGGCGCTCGACATGGTCGACCGCTATGGCGATGAGTTGTCGCTCGTGCTGTTGGACATTGTGATGCCGGGCATAAGCGGCTTTGAGGTGCTGGCCGATCTGTCGCGCCGATCGGGTATCGATAATCTGCCTGTCATCATGATTTCGAGCGAAGATTCCGATGATGCGGTTCTGCGCGCGTACGAGCTGGGCGCCTCGGACTATATCAACCGCCCGTTTGACTCCCGTGTCGTGCGCCGCCGCGTAAGCAACACCATCCGCCTGTACGCCAAACAGCGCCGCCTGACGAACCTGCTGTCCCAGCAGTACAACGAGCGTGTCAAGAACAGTCGCATGCTCATCGACATCATGGCCGGCGTCATGGAGCTTCGCAACGGCGAGAGCGGCAGGCACGTTACGAACATCGAGAAGCTGACCGAGCTGCTGCTTGGCTGTCTGGTCCAGCGTAGCGGCACGATCTCCCTCGACAATGAGGAACGCTCCACGATCGCCCTGGCTTCGGCGCTGCACGATATCGGCAAGATGTCGATTGACGATGCGATTCTCAACAAGCCCGGACGCCTTACGCCCGAGGAGTTCGAGATTATGAAGACGCATACCACGATCGGCGCCGACATGCTGCGTGAGCTGGGTAGTCATCACGCCGGCAATGCGCTTATGGAATATGCGTACCAGATTGCGCGTTGGCACCACGAGCGCTGGGACGGCAAGGGTTATCCCGATGGCCTTAAGGGCGACGATATCCCCATCGCCGCGCAGGTGGTCTCGGTGGCTGACGTGTACGATGCACTGACGAGCGTGCGCGTGTACAAGGACGCTATCCCGCACGAGGAGGCGATCCAGATGATCCTGGACGGTAAGTGCGGCACCTTTAACCCGCTGCTGCTCGATTGTCTGCTCGAGGTGCAAGACCAAATTGCCGAGACGTTGGCACGCCCCGCCGATGTCGTCGCGTTTCCTACGATTTAGTTTGACCAAAGGAGTTTTTAATCCATGATTTCCATGCGTGAGGCGTATGAGAAGATCGGCGCTAATTATGATGACGCGTGTGCTCGGCTGATGGGCGGGGAAATGCTTGCCCGCTTTGCCCTCAAGTTTTTAGATGACGAGAGCATGGACAAGCTGGAGGCTGCCATGGCGGCGGGAGACGCCGAGGAAGCGTTTATGGCAGCGCACACGCTCAAGGGCGTGAGCCAGAACCTGGGATTCGATAATCTGTACGAGCCGGCGGTCGTGGTGACCGAGGCGCTGCGCGGCGCCGATGCCGTTGACGGCGCTCGCGAGGGAATGCATGCGCTGCAGCAGCAATATGCGGCTACGATGTCGGCCCTGCGCGAGGCGGGCGAGTAAGAGGTTGTGAGCCTTGGGCTGTGTGCCTGCCGCGTATAGGCAAAAGGGCACCCCGTCGGACCATGTGGCCGGCGGGGCGCCCTTATCTGTTGTGTGGCTCGCGAACTAGCGAGCCTGCTTGACCTTGGCCGCTGCCTCGACAAACGACTTCCACAGGTTAAAGTCGGTCTCGAGCGTCTTCCACGTGTACTCAGGGTGCCATTGTACGCCCAGGCAGAACGGCTGGCCTTCGACTTCGATGCACTCGGGAACGCCGTCGGTTGCTTTGGCGACCAAGCGCGTGCTTTTACCCAGACGGTCGACGCAGCAGTGGTGTGCGGAGTTGGTCTGGATTAGTCTGTGCCCGCCAACCGCGCGTTCCAGCAGCGAGCCCGGCACGACCTCGACAGGGTGCACGGGATCGTTGAGCACGTGGGTGTGACGCCACTGCGTGCGACCCTCGCGCGCACCCAGGCTCGGCACGTCCATGCACAGGGTGCCGCCGGTGGCGACGTTGAGCAGCTGCGTGCCGCGGCAGGTGGTAAAGAGTGGCTTTTTGGCGCGGAGCACCTCGTTAACCAGCTTAAACTCAAAACGGTCGCGAATCTCGCAGCACAGTGTGGGGTCGTAGGGGCGTTCGTCGCCCCAGCGCTTGGGGTTGACGTCCGGGCCGCCGGGAATAGCGATGCCGTCGGCGATATCGACGTAATGACGGATAACCTCAATGTCCTCGGTGATGGACATCTGCAGCGGCAGGCCGCCGGCGGCAAGAATGGCATCGACAAAGACACTTGCGATTTCCTCGTTGGGGGAGAGCGTCTCGCTCAAAAACGGCTTTGCCTCTTCCCAACGCGGTGCGACGAGGATGAGTGGGCGGTCGGCGGGGTCGACGTCGACATGCGGGTTGTAGGACGATGAGGTGCGGGTTCCGATCATGGTTGCGGCTTTCGAATCCGGGTGGACATGGCACAGGGGTGGCGCGGGACAAACGTTACTGATGAATTTGCCCGCGTGGCAATTGGGTTAGTGGCCCTTGATGGAGTTGAGGAAGTCCTGGGCGCGCTTGGTCTGGGGATGGTCGAAGAACTCGTCGGGCGTGCCGGTCTCCACGATCTGGCCGTCGGCCATAAACACGACGCGATCGGCAACGCGGCGGGCGAAGTTCATCTCGTGCGTGATGACGATCATCGTCATGCCCTGCTGGGCCAGACGGACCATGACCTCGAGCACCTCGTTGATCATTTCGGGATCGAGGGCGCTCGTGGGCTCGTCAAAGAGCATGGCCTTGGGTTGCATGGCAAGCGAGCGGGCGATGGCCACGCGCTGCTGCTGGCCGCCCGAGAGCTGTGCGGGCACCTTATCGGCCTGCTCGGCCACGCCCACGCGGCTCAGCAGGTCCATGGCGCGCTCACGAGCCTCTTCCTTGGACACGCCCAGCACGTCGACCGGCCCCAGCATGACGTTCTGCAGTACGGTCATATGTGCAAACAGGTTGAACTGCTGAAACACCATGCCCAGTTCGGCGCGCATGCGGGCAAGATCCTTGCCTTCCTGCGGCAGGGGCTCGCCCTCGATGAGGATCTCACCCGAGTCGATGGTTTCCAGACGGTTGATGGTGCGACACATGGTCGACTTGCCCGAGCCCGAGGGGCCGATCACCACGACGACCTCGCCACGGTCGACCGAGAGATTGATGTCGTTGAGGACGTGCAGATCGCCGTAGTGCTTATCGACGTGTCTGAGCTCGATCAGCGGCTGATTGCCGGTGGAAGAGGTGCTCTGTGCCATGGTGCTCGGCTCCTTATGACTCGAAATGGTAAAGCGTTAGCGGATGATGGTCGCGCCGGTCTTGTGCGAAACGTAGACAGCGGCCTTGTTGATCGCGACGTTGATGAGGATGTAGATGACCGCGATCACCAGGTAGACCGACACGAGGGCGTCGTAGTTGGTAATGAGCACGCGGGCATTTTGCATGAGGTCGGGGTAGCTCACGACATAGGCGACGGTGGTGTCCTTGACTACGACCACAAGCTGCGAAATCAACGACGGAATGATAAACCGAATCGCCTGGGGCAATACGATTTTAAAGGTGATTTTGGCCTTGGAGAGACCGAGCGCCTGGGCTGCCTCGACCTGACCGCGCGGCACGGCGTTGACGCCGGCGCGGAAGATCTCGGCCAGTACGCCGGCTGCAGCGAGCGCGACGGGAAGCGTGAGCATCCAAAACGACGGCAGCGCGATCTTGTACTGGGGCAGCACCAAAAAGAAGAAGTAGATGAACAACAGGCTCGGCACGCCACGGAAGAAATCGGTGAGCACGCGGCAGACCAGTTGCAACGGCTTGATGTCGCTGGTACGGCCGAGCATGAGGGCTAAGCCCAGTACCAGCGCGATGGCGCCGGCGGTGAGCGCGACTTTAACGGTGCCCTCAAAACCGGCAAGCAGGAACTTCCAGGTGGTGAGGTGCGTAAAGAAATACCAGTAGTGGACTGAAAGCTGACCGGTCACATAAAAGCGCTGCAGGACCAGAGCGATGAGCGCGGCCACGGCAACGAGCGAAATGGCGGTGCCGATGCGGATCTTGGCGCGCATCTTGGGGCCGGGAGCCTCGTAGAGCGCATCGCGCATGGTAAGTGCAGGGGAGGAATGCTTGCTCATCGGAGGATCCTCACCTTCTTATCGATGTAGTTGCCAATGTGGCTCACCACAAAGGCCGTGCCCAGGTAGCCGAGCGCCGAGATAAAGAACGCGGCGACGCCGCCGAGCGAGCGCGTGTTGATATAGCTCACCACGCCGGTGAGCTCCTGCGGTTTAAGCGGCACCTGGCTGCCGAGCGCGGTGGTGAGCATGACGGCGATAAAGAGGTTCGTCATGGGCAGCACGCTTGAGCGCAGTGCCTGCGGAATCACGATCTTGGCGAGGATGCGATTGAAGCTCATGCCCAGCGAGCGGGCGGCTTCGACCTGACCGACGCCAACAGTGTTGATGCCACTCATGAAGTTCTCGGAGCCAAAGGCCGAGCCCAAAAGGACCGTGGCGACGATAACGCAGGTGCGGTAGGGCAGGACGACTTTGAGCGGCGGCAGCGCATAGACGACGATGATGAGTAGCGCGATGCCGGGGATGTTACGGAAGACCTGAACATACAGGTCGCCAAAGACGCGCAGCGGCTTGAGCGGCGACACGCGCATCACGGTGACGGCGACGGCCAGCACCATGGCGATGGCAAACGACTCAAGCGTCATGCCCCAGGTTGCTAGCAGTGCGTCGATATAGTTCTGGCCATAGAGCGACCAGAGCTCGGAGAGACTCATGCGGACCTCCCGCCGGTAAGGAAAGGGGCTCCCGTGTGTACGGAAGCCCCGACAACTCAGTGAGGAAACAGTTTACCGCAATAAAGCGCATCATGCGTTTCCGTATGGTTTCGTTGCGGCCGTTACCAGGCTCGCTGCCTAGGCGCCGATCTCGGGCAGTTCGGGAACATTGGTGTCGCCCGTACGGTCGCCGATGCAGATCTGCCACAGCTCGGTCCAGGTACCATCGTCCTCGATCTTCTTAAGGAAGTCGTTGACAAAGGCGACGCCGTCGGAATCGAGCGGCAGGCCGATGCCATAGGGCTCCTTGCTGCCGAAGGGCTTGCCGGCAATCTTGTACTTGCCGGGCTCGCGGACCAGGGCGCTCTGCTGCATGTTGTTGTCGATGACGTAGGCGTCAACGCGGCCCTGCTGGAGTGCCTGGCGGGCCTCCTCGTCGGTCTTGAACTCCTGCTGGCTGGCCTTGGGGGCGAACTCCTCCAGGATGGCGGGGCCGTTGGAGCCGGACTGGACGGCGACGTTCTTATCGGCCAGGTCGTCGACGCCCTTGATGTCGTCGTTATCGGTGAGCACCAGGATGGCCTGCTGGGTGTAGTAGTAGGGACCGGCGAAGGAGACGAGCTTCTTGCGCTCGTCAGTGATGGTGTAGGTGGCAAAGACAGCGTCGACTTGGCCGTTCTGCAGGACGGACTCGCGCGTGTCCGAGGTCACCTGGGTGATCTCGACCTTGTTCTCGCCCAGGATGTAGTTGGACAGGAGCTGTGCGATACCGGCGTCGAAGCCGCGGGTCTGACCGTCTTTCTCGTTGAGGAGGGAGAAGAGCGTGGAGGTCTGAACGCCACCGATCTTAAAGACGCCGGCGTCCTTGACGGCCGTCGCCCAGGTGCTGGCGGCGATGGCGTCGTCGTCGGCCTTGGGGCCGTTGTCGACGAGCTTGTCGAATGCCTTGGCGTCGAGCGTGGTGGAAGCCTCGGTATCTTCGGAGCTCTTGGAGGAGCCGGCGGCGGAACCCTTGTCGGCCTCGGCACTGGTGTCGGAGCAGCCGGCAAGACCAAGGCCGGCGACGGTTGCGAAGGTAGCGGCGACAAAGCCGCGGCGGTCGAGAACGACCTGCTGGGAGAGGTTCTTGCTCATAGGGGAACACCTTTCTCAAAAAATCCTAGCGGTTGAGTAGAGTTATACCCTATCCCGCTCAAAAGGGTCAACATGAAATAACTTAGAAACATACTAACCTTATGGGTTATTCTACCTACCAAAAAGGGACAGGTTTATTTTGGTAGGTTTTATCTGGGAAAACGTCGGTTATTACTGCTGAGACGGCGTTTCGCGGACGGCGTGGTCGCTCGCGGCGGTCGCTATAATGGCGGCAACGCGACACATATATATACGTGAGGAGATCGTTGCATGAACGGCTATACATTCTTCGCGCCGACCAGGGTGCTGTTTGGCGCGGGCAAGCTGAGCGAGCTGGGTGCACAGAAACTCCCCGGCACCAAGGCGCTCATCGTCACGACCGGCGGCAACTCGGTCAAGCGCTTTGGCTATCTGGAGCGCGTGGAGGCCGAGCTCGACCGCGCCGGCGTGGCACACGAGCTGTTCGACCGCATTGAGCCCAACCCGCTGCGCGAAACCGTCAACGCAGGTGGCTGGATGGCGTGCACCCATGGTTGCGACTTTGTGCTGGCACTCGGCGGCGGCTCGGTCATGGACGGCAGCAAGGGCATCTGCGCGGTGGCGGCAAACCCGCACGCGGATGCCGAGGGCAACGAGTGCCCCGGTGACATTTGGGACTTTGTGAACGGCGGCACCGCGCTTGGGCTGCCCATCCCCAACGATCCGCTGCCGCTGGTGTGCGTGACCACCACGGCCGGCACCGGCTCCGAGGCCGATGCGGGCGGCGTAATCTCCTGCGAGGAGAACGACGAGAAGCTCCGCTTGGGCGACCCGCGTCTGTTCCCGGTGCTCTCGGTCGTCGACCCCGAGCTGATGGTGAGCGTTCCGGCGCGCTTGACGGCTTATCAGGGATTCGACGCCCTGTTCCACAACGTCGAGTGCTATATCGCCAATACCAATACGCCCATGGGCGACATGGTTTGCCGCGAGGGTATTCGACGCGCCGCGGCTTCGCTGGCTGCGTGCGTGAACAGCGGCGACGACCTGGATGCGCGTGCCGAGCTCGCTTTTGCCAACACGCTCGGCGGCTATGCCATGGTGTGCTCGGGCTGCGCGGGATGCCATGGCCTTGAGCATGGCATGAGTGCACATCATCACGGCCTGCCGCACGGCGCCGGCCTCATCATGATCGCGCGTGCCTACCACACGTGGATGATCGATCACGGTGCCGCGCCCGAGCGCTATATCGACATGGCACGCCTGATGGGCAATGTTGCCGCGGATGATCCGCACGATTTTGTAATTGAGCTTACCCGCTTGATGAAAGCCTGCCATGTTGCCGATCTTGCCATGAGCGAATGGGGGATTACCGCCGATGAGCTGCCCGCCATCGCGCACAATGCCCTAACGACCAACGACGCTCTGTTCGGCCACGATCCCGTCGCCCTGACCGAGCCCGATGTCGTCGAGATCCTCAAGCGAAGCTACCGCTAGCCGTATTATCTCGATCTGTAACATCTGCAGCCGTTTATGTTGAGTAACTGTTACAGATTGAGATTTTCTCTTCAGGGGAATTCGAATGTCTCGATCTGTAACAGTTGGACGAGGATTTGGCCCCTAATTGTTACAGATTGAGATAAACATCAGGGGCTTAAACGGTTCGTCTCGATCTGTAACATCTGGACGTTAATTTGGTCTCTAGGTGTTACAGATCAAGATAGTTGCGTCGCGAAAATAAAAACCTCCGCAGGGGTGCTTCCCTTGCGGAGGTTTTTTACTCGTTCAGTAGCCTTACGGCTTCGGCGGCCATGTTCTCGACCGTCATGCCGTTCTGAGCGAGCAACTCGTTGGGGTCGTAGCGGTCGGGGAAGCCCTTGGCGATGCCGAAGGTGCGCGTGCGCACGGGCGTGCAGGCCAAGTAGCACGCGACACGCTCGCCCCAGCCAGCGTCCAAGATGCCGTCCTCGAGAGTGACGACAACGCGATGCTCGGCGGCAAGGCTGTCGAGGAACTCACGGTCGAGCTCAGTTGCATAGCGCGGGTTGACGAGCGTGGCCTCGATGCCGTACTCGGCAGCCAAGCGGTTTGCCACGCGCTCGCCCAGCTCAAAGAAATCGCCAAGCGCGAGCACGGCCACGTCGCGACCCTGACGCACCACGTTGTAACGAACGGCGCCGTAATCGGCGTCCTCGGCAGGCGCCAAGTCAGGGCGGCTTACCAAGCCAATGCCCGGCACGCGAATCGCCACGGGATGCTCGCGGTGATCGAGCGACCAGCTCAGCATGGACAGATATTCCTCCATGCAGGCCGGCGCCAAGTAGTGCATGTTGGGAAGACCGCCCAGCATGGAAATATCAAAGAACGAGAGGTGCGTCTCGGATGTGGTGCCAAAGATCGACGCGCCAAATACCAGGATGGTTGCGGGGGCGTCGTTGAGGCACAGGTCGTGCCACAGTTCGTCGTAGGCGCGCTGCAAAAACGTGCCGTACACACCAAAGACTGGCTTGGCGCCCGAGCGCGCAAGCGCGGTGGCAAAGGTCACGGCGTGCTCCTCGGCAATGCCCACGTCAACAAACTGCTTGCCTGCCGCGGCGCGAAGCTCGGGTGTAAAGCCCATGATGTAGGGCGTGGCGGCCGTGATGCCCACGACCTGCGGATCGTGCTCGATGGCGGCGCTGAGCGCCTCGCCCGTAATGTCGGCATAGGTGCGCGGCGCAGGCTCGCTCGGATGGCCCGGGCAGAGCTTGCGCCCAGTCGCCATGTCAAACGGACCCACGTGGTGCCAGCGCTCGGGGTCGCTCTGGGCCGGCTCAAAGCCCTTGCCCTTGGCGGTGGAGACGTGCAGCACGATGGGATGATCGATATCGCGCAGTTCCTGCAATGCGTCGACCAGGGCCAACACATCGTTACCGGCGTCCAGATAGCGGTAGTCGAGCCCCATCGCGCGGAAAACGTTGCGCTCACAGGTACCGTTGCTGGCGCGCAGCTCGGCCAGATTGCGATAGAGGCCACCGTGGTTTTCGGCGATGGACTGGTCGTTATCGTTGACGATAATGACCAAGTTGCTGTCGAGCTCGGCGGCATTGTTAAAGCCCTCAAACGCCAGACCGCCCGAAAGCGAGCCGTCGCCAATGATGGCGATGACGTTGTATGCATCGCCCGCCAGGTCACGAGCGTGCGCCAGGCCGCAGCCCAGGCTCACCGAGGTCGAGGTGTGCCCCATGGCAAACAGGTCATGCTCGGACTCGTCGGGATTGGCAAAGCCAGAAGCCTCACCATAACGCTCCGGATCGATATAAGTGTACGCGCGCCCCGTCAGCGCCTTGTGGGCGTAGGTCTGGTGCGACACGTCAAAGACGATCTTGTCGGTGGGGGAGTTGAACACGCGATGGAGCGCGACCGTGAGCTCAACGACGCCCAGGTTGGGGGCAACGTGTCCGCCGACGGCGGCGGAGCTTTCGAGGATGGCGTGGCGAATCTCGCCGCAGAGCAGCGGAAGCTCGGCGCGATCGAGAGCCTTGACGTCCTCGGGCGTTGTCGTTTGCGTAAGCAGCATCGTTGTTGGTTACTCCATGCGAATCGAGCGCCGGCACTCCCTCGGCCGGCACAATTGCACAAGACAGTCTCGCACATTTTGACGTTTGATATGTGACGGCGGCGCGGTAATTCGACAACTGGTGGGGCAAAACGTTTTGTCCGATGCCATACTGGTAGGTTCCATGATGATTTTATTGATAGTGTGCCGGCAATAGCTCGCCGCCGTGAGCCGCTGGAAGGAGGCCACATGTCAGAAACCGCTCGTGCCGAGAGAATCGCGCGCGAAGTTGACCGTGCCGCCCGCCAGCTGGCCCAAGCGGGGCGTTTGGACCTGACGCGGGAGTTTATCCAGCACGGCGATGTGACGGTGTACGCGCATGTGACCTCGGTGGCACGGGCGAGCCTGTCCTTTGCCGAGCGCTTGGACCGTGTTGGCGTTTCGGTCGATCGTGCCTCGCTGCTGCGTGGGGCCTTGCTGCACGATTACTTTCTCTACGATTGGCATGACCCCGACCCAAGCCATCGGCTGCATGGGTTTCGGCATCCGTTTTTTGCCCTGGCGCGTGCCGAGGAAGATTTTGAGCTAACGCCTCGCGAGCGGAATATTATCACGCGTCATATGTTTCCGCTGGTACCGGTTCCGCCGACGTGTCGTGAGGCCTGGATTGTGTGTATGGCGGATAAGTGGTGCGCGCTGTGCGAGACAGTTGCCGGCCGTCTGCCGCGCAGGGGCTGCACAGATGATTTGAACGAAGGCTCGAGCGAGAAGGGGAGAGGGTAGACGGTGGGAACCGCGATCGACATGGCATTTGACGGCGCGACACTTGCCGCCTGCCCGCTTTCGGCGCTGGTACTCTCGTTTGCCTTCTACGGATTTTGCGGCTGGGCGTGGGAGTCGACGGTTTGCGCCATGCTCAACCACGGGCGCTTTGCCAACAGCGGCTTTTTGCTGGGACCGTGCTGCCCCATCTACGGCGCGGGCGGCATTGCCTGTTGGCTGCTGCTTCGCGGCATCCCGGATGCCTCGAGCCAGTTTGTCGCCGCGGCACTCGTGTGCAGCGTGATCGAATACAGCGTGGGCGTGCTGCTCGAAAAACGACCGGCGCGCGGTTTTGGGACTATTCTCACTTGCCGTTTAACCTGCATGGACGCATTTGCCTGTACTGGGCCTGCGCGTTTGGCCTGGGTGCGCTGTGCATTTGTCGCTTGGTTGAGCCAGCGCTGCTGGGGTTGCTTGGGCATCTGCCGGTGCTGATCGTGCGACTGGCGGCCTTTGCCGTTGCCGTTGCGATGGCCGTGGATGCGTTGTGCTCGCTGGCGAGCTGGCGACGTCTGTCCGACCAGCTCGAGCGTGTGCGCGCCGACCTTGCCGACCGCATCAACGAATCGCTCGCCGATGCCTCGGACTCCATGCTTGAGCGCATTCCCGACTCGGCGATCGATTCGGTGGCGCAGACGCATATCCGCAGCCGTGCCGTCAACGCGTGGCTGGCAGAGCTGGGCGATGCGGCGCTCGATGCCCTGCGTGAGAAGGCTTCGGTGCCGACGTTTATCTCGGACGGCGCTCGCGGTCTGGCGCTTGCCGCCCGCCGCGTTGCCGATGCCGCACCGAACATGCCACGTCCGTCGCTCACTCGTCGCCGTGCCGGCAAACGCGCGAGCCGTCCGGTGCCGAGTGTGTCGCTCAGCCGTCGTGACCTGCGCTTTTTCAACGCCTTCCCGCGCTTGCGCATCAACCGCTACGAAGGCGTCATCCGAGCCACCAATCTCCGCGACCGCGCCCGCGACCTGTTTTGCCGCTAGCCGGGGCGGGGCCAAGCGCGTCCTTCTCGCCCGCACGTTTCCCGTTCGTTTCGCGTCCGTTGCCGCGCCGTTTCCAAGATTGCGGCACCGTTTCCATTCGACAACGCAGCGTTTAACAACGCCGTATCTGGTCTACACCAGTTGCCCCTCGGCTCCATCATGAGCGCCGACAACGTTCATGCGACCAAGGGGGAGCGAATGTACGATACGGGATCGACAACGTTTATGCTCATCTGCACCATGCTCGTGTTTTTAATGACACCGGGTCTGGCGTTTTTCTACGGCGGCCTGTCTAGGCGCAAAAATGTCATCAACACCATGCTTATGTGCTTTGGCGTCATTGGCCTGGTGGGCGTGCTGTGGATTGTGGCCGGCTGGTCGCTGGCCTACGGCGGCGACGGTTCCAGCCCGTTTATTGGAGGCCTTGACCAGCTGCTGTGCTTGCCGGTGCTCAACCAGGTGCTGCAGGCGGCTGAGGGCACCGCGTCGGACGGTGCCGTCTACCCTCAGATCATCAACATCGCCTTCCAGATGGCGTTTGCCATGATCACGGCCGCTATCGTCACGGGCAGCCTGGCCGGCCGCGTTAAGTTTGGTGCCATGGCGGCCTTCCTGGGCATTTGGCTGCTTGTGGTCTATGCGCCGCTTGCCCACATGGTTTGGGGCGGCGATGGCTCCTTTATCGGTGACATTATCGGCGCACTCGACTTTGCCGGCGGCGACGTGGTGCACATTTCGTCGGGTCTCACGGGTCTGATTCTCTGTTTAATGCTCGGCCGTCGTCGCGGCTTTGGCATGGTGAGCTACCGTCCGCATAACGTGCCGTTTGTGGCGCTGGGCGCCGGTCTGCTTTGGTTTGGCTGGTTTGGCTTTAAC
This sequence comes from uncultured Collinsella sp., assembly GCA_959019945.1. Classification (GTDB taxonomy): domain Bacteria; phylum Actinomycetota; class Coriobacteriia; order Coriobacteriales; family Coriobacteriaceae; genus Collinsella. Next base: position 165,494 of record CAUEQD010000001.1, read on the forward strand.
GGCGGCAGCGAGTTTAAGGCCGACGCCGTGGCGGCGCTTGCCATCCTCAACACCGTGACGGCCAGCGCGGCGGGCATGGTCTCGTGGCTTGCCGTCGAGCGCGTGCACACCGGTCGTCCCACGCTGGTGGGTGCCAGTACTGGTTTGGTCGCTGGCCTCGTGGTGGTCACGCCGGGTGCGGGCTTTGTCGAGCCGTGGGCGGCACTGGTCATGGGCCTGATCGTCTCGCCCGTCTGCTATTTCGCCATCAGCCATCTTAAGGCCAAGTTCGGCTACGACGACGCGCTCGATGCGTTTGGCTGCCACGGCATCGGTGGCATCCTGGGCGGCGTGCTCACGGGCTTGTTCTGCGTGCCGGAGCTTTCGTGGACCGGCAAGGGCGGCCTGCTCTACACGGGCGACGTGTCGCTGCTCATCTCGCAGATTTTGGGCATTGTGGTGACAGTCGCTATTGTGCTGGTGCTCGATTTGGTGATCGCCGCGGTGGTCAAGGCACTGTTCCACGGCAGCCTGCGCGTGGACGAGGCCGAGGAGGCGCTGGGCCTGGATGCGAGTCAGCACGGCGAGAGCGCCTACCCTTCGTTCTCCGGACTCGATTAGCAGCTTCCCCAAGCACCGCACCTCGGCCTTCAATCGTCGTTTGCGTACCTTAAGTACGCGGCACTCCTCTTTCAGGCCGATCTGCGGCACTTGGGAAACCTGCTAAGACCTGTTAGTTGCACTTATCTGATCTACAAGGTTGCTCTGTGGCACCTGGAGAACCCGTGCCATGTGAGGGACAATTCATTTCTTTTTTTGAAGAGAGGAATTCACTATGAAGAAGATTACGGCGATCGTTCGTGCCGAAAAGCTCGAGGTTCTTAAAGACGCGCTGTTTGCTGCCGATGTCCGCGGTATGACTATCAACCAGGTGCAGGGCTGCGGCGCACAGCACGGCTGGAAGGAATACGTGCGCGGCAACGAGTTGCTTGTCAACACGATCCCTAAGGTGCAGTTCACCCTCATCTGCGCCGATGAACATGTCGATGGCATTGTCGAGATTATCTGCAACGCCGCACGCACCGGAGCCGTCGGCGATGGCAAGATCTGGGTCGAGCCGGTCGAGGAAGTTATCCGCATCCGCACCGGCGAACACGGCCCCGCCGCGGTGTAGGACAATCTTTCGCCTGACGGGCGTGCCTCTCTTGGGGCGCGCCCGTTCTCGTCTACAATATCGTGCAGACGAAGGAGAGGCACGCCCATGATCAAGATGTTTGCGAGTGACTTAGACGGAACGCTGCTGAACGCCCTGCACGAGGCGGATGGGACCATCCGCCGTGCCATCCGCGAGCTGACCAAGGCTGGCCTGCATGTGGTTCCCGCGACCGGACGCTCGACGCTGCCGATTGGCGAGCATGGCTTTACGGGCCTGGCGCTTGACGCCTGCTGCTCCAACGGATCCATCGTGCGCGACAGCCATGGCGAGGTGCTCAAGACCTGGACCATCGACCCACAGATCACCGAGGAGCTGCTCAAGGAGTTTCCGGATATCTGTTTTGACTGCTCCACGCCCGACGGCATGTTTTCGAGCGGATCGTTCGAGATGCACCAGGCGGGCTTTAAAAAGGACAGCCCTATCAAGCGCATCGTGATGCGCGGCATGCGTGCGCGTGGCGGGTACCACGAGGAACAGTACTTCGACCAGTCGATCGGCGACATCCTGCGTCATGACGTGTGCAAGATCAACTGCCGTGTGACCTCGCCCGAGCTGGAGCGCGACCTTAAGGCGTATTTGGCCGAGCGTTCGGACCGTGTGGTCAACGCGCCGTTCGATCCGGTGATGTTCGAGATCACGGACGTGGCGTGCAACAAGGGCGAGAGCGTGGCCTGGCTGGCGGGCTACTACGGTATTGCCGAGGACGAGGTCGCGGTCTACGGCGACGGCGGCAACGACATCGCCATGCTCAAGCGTTTCCGCCACAGCTATGCGACCAAGAATGGCAGTGACGCGGCCAAGGCCGCCGCGAGCGCGACCATCGGCAACTGCATGGTCCACGCCGTCCCCAAACACATGCTCGCCACCATGCGCAAGCAAAACTCCCGCACCGTCATCGAATAATGTGACAAAGGGATAGCCCCTTTGTCACATGGGAGATGCCGGCTTTTGGCATACAGGACTGTTTCGCTTTCGCCACCAACAAATTTCGAGTTATTCGGCCTGTCGGAGGTCGTTAAATGGCTAAAGATGCCCTCTCGGGAACATTCATACCTCTAATGGTGTTTGATTCGGTGACGTAAGTGAGCGAATGGGCATGCATGCGCTCAAATAAGGACAAAACTCTCAGATAATCCCGGCGGTGCATTTATACAGAGCCAGCAGCGTGGCCGAATAACTCGAAAAATGTAGGCAGCAGTTCGGCGACAAGCTCGGGTATGGCGAAGGAACTGTTCCTTCGCCATAATGAGTTCCGATCTTCTGAAATGCGAACAAACATTCGCATATCTAACTGCGCTTTGATAGAATTGATACTGTTGGCGGCAGTTCCATGTGCCGGGCAACGCCCTCCATCTGATGGGAGGTGATGCCCATGACCGATCTGATTGATTTTGTGAGACTTCTGACCGCTTTGGTCTCGTTCTTCACAGCGCTCGTCGGGCTTTCCGAGGCACTCAAGCAACGTTCGAAGCAACGTAAAAGGGGTCGCCGCCGCTAAGGCGTTGACCCCTTAATCCAAGCAACGGCGCTGCCCAGCTTTCCAGAACTTGGGCTGCCGTCGACACTATTCTACCCACGAATGACATTTTGGACAATCGGTAATGCCGCTCTAAAAGCCTGGCACAACCGGCACAACCTAGGCGGTCGCTGGATGTGACAAAGAGGCTGCCCCTTCGTCACATCCCAAATATTGCCTTTACGTGTTGATGCACACGGTGTGCAATAATACTCGCACTGTGCAATAGCGCACAGGCTGAGTAACAAGGAGGACGCTTGTCCCAGCTCGAGAAATGCGATCGCCGGTCCCTTCGCTCGCAGCGTGCCCTTCGCCAGGCGCTTGCCAGCGAGCTTGCCGAAAGCGGCGACCTTTCGCGCATTAACGTCGCGTCGCTCACCGAGCGCGCCGGTCTTACACGCCGCACGTTCTATTCGCACTACCGCGATATTCCCGACTTTATCAGCCAGATCGAGGACGGCCTGCTTGCCGAGATTCGCGAGCGGGTGGAGCTTATCACCGCAGCTCAATTACCCGATCTTTACCGCAACATCGACGAGCTCGAGCCGGCACCCGGTTCGGTTGAGCTGCTTCGCTATCTTGCGGCTAATCGCGACCTTATCGGGGCCCTGCTGGGCCCGGGCGGCGACCCCGCCTTTATTAAAAGGATCATCGATACCGCACGCGAGGCCGTGGTGCCGCGTGCACAGACGGGCATTTTGGGCTTGGCGCTGGGCACCTTCTTTGACTATTACGTCACCTATGTCGTAAGTGCCGAGGTCGGCATGATTCAACGTTGGTTTGAGCGTGACCTTTCCGAATCGCCCGAGACCATGGCGCGCATTATGACGGTCATCGCCTTTGTGCGCCCCGGCGACCTGTATGGCCAACCCATCGATATCAACGTGCCGGAATACGGCATGAAGCTATTGAATCTGCAGCTCGAGGACGCGGTCGACACCACCGCAACCGTCGAGTCCAACAACTAAGAGGAGAGACAATGAGCAAACTCGTCGAGGGCATTAAAGACCGTGTGGTCGCTGCCGCACGCGAGGCTGCGCCCGCCGTGGTGGACGCCGCGCAGAAGGTCGCGACCGCGGCTGCCGAGAAAGTTACTGAGGCAGTTGCCGATGCCAAGAACGTGGCAGGGGAGACGTCCGTCGTCAGCGAGCCCGCCACCGCCGCTGAGCCCGTAGCCGCCGTCCACGCCCCCGAGGGCGCGATTTTCAACCCCGAGGCCGCCCATGGCAACCTGCACCTGGGCATCGACGTGGGCTCCACCACCGTCAAACTCGCCGTGCTCAACGACGATAACCAGATCGTCTACGCCAAGTACCAGCGCCACCACACCGACGTCCGCGCCTGCGCCCGCGACCTGTTCGAGGGCGCCGCGACCGTGCTGCCGACGGCCCAGATGACCTGCGCTATCACCGGCTCAGGCGGTTTGCTGCTGTCCCAGTGGCTCGACCTAGAGTTTGTCCAGGAGGTCATCGCCAGCAAGCGTGCCGTCGAGACCCTCATCCCGGCCACCGACGTCGCCATCGAGCTCGGCGGCGAGGACGCCAAGATCATCTATTTCGACAACGGCATCGAGCAGCGCATGAACGGCACCTGCGCCGGCGGTACGGGCGCGTTCATCGATCAGATGGCAACCCTGCTGCACACCGACGCGAGCGGCCTCAACGAGCTCGCGGCCAACGCCACCACCATCTATCCCATCGCCAGCCGCTGCGGCGTCTTTGCCAAGACCGACGTACAGCCGCTGCTCAACGAGGGCGCCCGTCCCGAGGACGTGGCCGCGTCCATCTTCCAGGCCGTCGTGACCCAGACCATCTCGGGCCTGGCGTGCGGCCGTCCTATCCGCGGCAACGTCGCCTTCCTGGGCGGCCCGCTGCAGTACCTTTCCGAGTTGCGCCACCGCTTCTACCTCACGCTCAACCTGGACGAGGAGCACCGCATCGTGCCCCGAAACGCTCACCTGTTTGTGGCGAGCGGTGCCGCCATGGCGCACGAGTCCAACAAGCTCAGCACGTTCCCGCAGCTCATCGATGCCATCGATAGTCTGGGTGACACGCAGGGTGCCGAGGTTGAGCGTCTGGACCCGCTCTTTGCCACTGACGAAGATTTTTCCGAGTTCAAGAACCGCCACGATACCGAGGTCGTCCCCAAGGGCAAGCTCGACGGCTACACCGGCCGCGTGTTCATCGGTATCGATGCCGGCTCCACCACCATGAAGGCCGCGCTCGTGGGCGAGGACGGCCAGCTGCTGCACACCTGGTACGGCAACAACAACGGTGATATTCTGGGCACGGCCAAGGTCATCATGGCCGATTTCTACAACCACATTCCCGCCGGCTGCACCATCGGCCACGTGACCACCACCGGTTATGGCGAGGCACTGCTCATCGAGGCCCTCAAGGCCGATTCCGGCGAGATCGAGACCGTCGCTCACCTGCGCGGCGCCAAGGCGTTCCTGCCCGGCGTCGAGTTCATTCTGGACATTGGCGGCCAGGACATGAAGTGCCTGCGCGTCAAGGACGGCGTCATCGAGCACATCATGCTCAACGAGGCCTGCTCGTCGGGTTGCGGTAGCTTTATCGAGAGCTTCGCCGTCTCTATGAACATGGACGTGCGCGCGTTCGCCGATGCCGCCATCCATGCCAAGGCCCCCGTCGACCTGGGTAGCCGCTGCACGGTCTTTATGAACTCGCGCGTCAAGCAGGCGCAAAAGGAAGGCGCCACGGTGGGCGACATCGCGGCCGGCCTGTCCTATTCCGTCATCAAGAATGCTCTGTTCAAGGTCATTAAGCTGCGCGACCCCAAGGAGATCGGCAGCCAGGTGATCGTCCAGGGCGGCACCTTTATGTCCGATGCCACGCTGCGCGCGTTTGAGCAGCTCACCGGCGTTCATGCCGTGCGTCCCGACATCGCCGGCTGCATGGGCGCCTACGGTGCGGCCCTGCTCGCCCGCGATCGCGCCGGCGCCGACGGCACTTCGACCATCCTTTCGGCCGAGGACATCGCGCACCTTACCGTGACGCAAAAGCACGTCCGCTGCGGTCGCTGCTCCAACAACTGCCAGCTCACCGTCAACGATTTTGGCGGCGGTAGGCGCTTCATTACCGGTAACCGCTGCGAGAAGGGTGCCGGCCACAAAAAGCAAAAGACCGAGGCCCCCAACCTCTTCAAAAAGAAAAACGAGCTGCTCTTTAACCGCGAGGTCCTGAGTCCCGACGAGGCCCCGCGCGGCACCGTCGGCATCCCGCGCGCGCTCAACATGTACGAGAACTACCCCTTCTGGCATGCGTTCTTTACGCGTCTGGGCTTTAGCGTGCAGCTGTCCGACCAGTCGAGCAAGAAGACCTACCAGGCGGGCATCGAGTCCATGCCGTCCGAGAGCGTGTGCTATCCGGCCAAGATGAGCCACGGCCACGTGATGAACCTCATCGACCGCGACGTCGACTTCATCTGGATGCCGTGCGTGCGCTGGGAGCGCAAGGAGGATCCGACCGCTGGCAACTGCTATAACTGCCCCATCGTCATGAGCTACCCCACGGCGCTGGCGCTCAACATCGACGAGATCCGCGAGCAGAACATCGAGTTCCTGTACCCGTTTGTGCCCTATCACGACAAGACCGAGCTCAAGCGCCGTCTGTACCAGGTGCTTGCCGTCGACCGTGTGGCCGATGCGCAAGCCGGTCGCGGTCGCGTGCGCGGTCCCAAGATCACGCGTTCCGAGGTCGATGCCGCCGTCAACGCTGCCTTTGAGGCCGATGCGCGTTTCCACGAGGACATCCAGACCATGGGCGAGGAGGCTCTTAAGTGGGTCGAGGACCACGGTGGCCACGGCATTGTGCTCGCCGGCCGCCCCTACCATAACGACCCCGAGATCAACCATGCCCTGCCCGAGCTTATCTCGAGCTTTGGCTTTGCGGTCTTTACCGAGGATTCGCTCGCGCACCTGGTAAAGCCCGAGCGTCCGATTCGCGTCGTCGACCAGTGGATGTACCACAGCCGCCTGTACGCTGTCGCCCGCTTTGTGACGATGCGCAACGACCTGGACCTGATCCAGCTCAACTCTTTCGGCTGCGGTCTGGACGCTCTGACCACCGACCAGGTGCAGGAGATCCTGGAGGCCAGCGGCAAGATCTACACCGTGCTCAAGATCGACGAGGTATCCAACCTGGGTGCCGCGCGCATCCGCATCCGCTCGCTCATGGCAGCGCTCAAGGACCAGGAGGCCGAGCGCTTGGCCGAGGCCACGGCCGCGGGCGAGGCTTACGAGCAGGGCGATGCCGCGCCGGTGGCCCCTTCCACGGATGCCCCCGCGTTCGCGAGCCGTAAGTACACGTTCGAGGCGCAGCGCGAGAGCGCCTCGACAGCATGGCCCAAGGTGCCCTTTACCGAGCAGATGCGCGACGAGGGCTACACCATTCTGTGCCCGCAGATGGCGCCGATCCACTTTGACCTGGTCAAAGAGGTGTTCCGTGGTGCTGGCTACAACTTGGAGCTGCTGCCCTCGACCGATCACGACGCCGTCGAGGCCGGCCTGCGCTATGTGAACAATGACATTTGCTATCCATCCATTTTGGTGACCGGCCAGATTATGGAGGCCATCGAGAGCGGCCGGTACGACTTGTCCAAGACGGCCGTGGTTATCAGCCAGACCGGCGGTGGCTGCCGTGCCACCAACTACATCGCGCTCATCCGCAAGGCCCTGCGCGAGAGCGGCCACCCCGAGATTCCGGTGATCTCGCTTTCGGCCGTGGCACTGGGCGAGGACAACCCCGGCTTTAAGATTACGCCGGCGCTGCTTAAGCAGGCAGTCTACGCGGTGCTCTTTGGCGACGTGATGATGCAGATGCTCTATCGTTGCCGCCCGTACGAGGCCACGCCCGGTGCCGCCAACGCACTCTACGAGGAGTACATGGCGCGCGCCCGCAAGTTGGCGCCTAGGTTCAACAGGCACAACTACACCAAGCTGTGCCGCGAAGCCATCCGCGCGTTCGACACCATGCCGCTCGTGGGCGAGGGCACCAAGCCACGCGTGGGCGTAGTCGGCGAGATTCTGGTCAAGTTCCATCCCACGGCCAACAACCACGTGGTCGATGTCATTGAGCGCGAGGGCTGCGAGGCTGTGGTGCCGGGACTGCTTGACTTCTTCCTGTACTCCATGAGCAACGCCGAGCTGCAGAAGGACGAGCTGGGAAGCTCTGCTACCACGCGCGCTGGTATGCAGGCGCTCATCAAGCTCGTGGACTGGATGCGTACGCCGGTGGAAGAGATGCTCGAGAAGTCCCGCCGCTTCGAGGCGCCCGAGCGCATCGGCACCATGGCGGACAAGGCCCGCACGGTGCTTTCGGTGTGCAACAACATGGGCGAGGGCTGGTTACTCACGGCTGAGATGCTCGATCTGATTGACCACGGTGCGCCCAACATCATCTGCACCCAGCCCTTCGCGTGCCTGCCCAACCACGTGGTGGGTAAGGCTGTGATCAAGGAGCTGCGCCGTCAGCACCCCGAGAGCAACATCGTCGCGGTGGACTATGATCCCGGTGCATCCGAGGTCAACCAGCTCAACCGCATTAAGCTCATGATCAGCGTGGCCAAGGAAAACATGCGTGCCGGCAAGGGCTTTAAGCTCGAGAAGGTGGCGCCGCTCGCGATGGACGAAGTCACCGGCCAGATGCGTGCCCATGACGGCTGCGTGAGCTGCGGCTCGGTCGACGAGAGTGCCGTGGCGTCGGTCGCTGAGCGTCTGGGACGCGGCATTAAGAAGTAACTAAATTATTCCGACGCTAACAGCGGCTTGCCGAAATAACGTGTGAGGCGCGGTGGCGGCCATCTGGCTGTCGCCGCGCCATCTTTCTCTGGCTTGGTCTGGGGCGGTGCTGACAATGAATGGTGCGGTCAGTGCTCGGCTCAACCCGCTGAGAAGGGGGCTGAGCCATTTATTTCGGAAGTGGGGCACAGGCTTGCGGGTGGTGAGTGGGTCACTGATTTGGCAAGAGTCTGTCAGGCCCTCGTTGTTTTCTCTCGGAATACTTCAAAAAACACGGGCTGACCCACGCTTCTGTTCTGGCGGAATACGTTGCTGTTTTGCATGGAATTAACATGCCCGTCATATTCAGCTGGAAAGGTCTCCTCTTTCAGCGCTTTTTAAACATCGAGAGAGCTGGCGTGCCTCAAGTTGAATGCAGCTTATCGCGTGATGAGTCTGCGCTTGGGTATCGTTTGAATTTGAAACGCAGTAAAAAGGGATTGATATTCTGTCTTGTTCGCCTAGGCAAACGATTTTTGCTGGATAGCCTATCCTGAATTGAGACGCTTGTGAGGCTATGGTCAGAATAATCCCATGCTTATGAATCAGAAAATCGGACAAATTTTGCTGGTCTGCTAAGTTAATATTCTCGTAGGAAGGGGAAAGGCCCAGATGGTTAAATGCTGAGTTTATTCTCTTTCGACAATATCGAATGTCACAGGTGTTTGCAATTGGATATCGAGCCACCGCGTTTAGATTTGCCGTTGCGCGACTAGCTAATGGGTGACTGCTTTCAACTAAGAGGTTGACTTCGGCATTCAATAAAAAATGTGATTCAAAAAGATTGGTGTCTACTTGTCCAGCGACAATTGCAATGTCGATTTGTCTGTCAAGTAGAAGGGATAAACACGTTCCGCCGTCGTCATATCTGGAAACAGTAAACTTACCGCCCTTATACTTTTTCGAAAGCCTGTTCAGTGTGGGCTGGTTGAACCAGCTTGCGAGTATTGGTGCTAGTCCGACTGCAACGCGTGTCAAACGTGTCTGGGTTATTTTTATCTTTTCACGCATGATTTGCGCATACGCTTGAATTCCCTCAACTGAAGCTAGTACATCTAATGCTATAGGAAGGATTTCCTCTCCATAGTTTGTTAGATGTAGAATACTGCCTCTTTTTTCGAACAGCTTCAGACCAAGTTCAGATTCCAATGCTCGAATGCCTTTTGAAACAGCTTGCGGCGAAACGCTTAATATAGTTGCTGCATCCGAGTAATTCTGATAATCAAATACCTTTATGAAATACTGCAGCTGAACAACATTCACCAGAATTTCCTTAGGTTGAATTTTTAATCAGTCTAAGTGTAAATTAAATAATGTTAAACAAGGCAAACAAATTGTTTCATCTAGTACAAAAAGTTATCAAACAGCTTTTGACTTTTTGACCAAAGTATAACTAGGCCTAGAACGAGAAAGGAGCCATTGTGGATTGGATACAGCCAACTCAAACACCTAACGATATTGCTTTGCTATCAAGTTGGTGTCCTTGTCAGGGCGCAAAATGTCAAGGGCGCTGTAATCCCTGGGGGATGTGTGCCGTGTACACGGGCGGGAATTGCCGCGCATTTCAACATTGCGGTATACACGTTAGCTAGGAGCTCCGATGGAATATATTCAAAAGCCAGTGAATACTCAGATGCCTGCTTCGTCTCGAGATATTTCTACGTGTGTGTCCTGTGCAGCACATATTTGTTGGAGTTATTCAGGGGGAGGACCGTGTGGCCTGAGGATCTGCATTACCAAATTTTGTGGCTGGAATTACTCCTAATGGCAGGTTGAAATATTGAAATATGCAACGGAGTAGAAATGAAACAGTCTCGCTTTAATGTAATCGATAAAGGGAATCAACCTACGCTGGCATATAACTCGTACTCTGGTGCAATCGTTGCGTTGGATGCAGAATACGAGAAGGGGCTTTTTGAGAATGGAGCTAATTGCCCTTCGGAAATTGTCGATAATTTGACGGACGCGGGGTTGTTGGTTCCCGACGGACTTGACGAGATCGAACATTTAAAAGAGATATCGTTGGCCTGTCGCATGCAATCAAAATCGCTTTCATTTACGATAGCCCCGACATTGAATTGTAACTTCAGATGTCCGTATTGTTATGAGAACGGCAAGCGTTATGGCTCAATGAGCGACCGATGCGTCGATCAGGTAATAAAGCATATCAATGGCATGGTTATAGACAATCAGGCGGAAAGTTTGCAGATTGCCTGGTATGGCGGCGAGCCTTTATTGGCGATTGAGACTGTGGAGAAGATTACGCGCGGAATCCGAAGTGATGAAATCTTATTTAACGCCAGCATGGTGACCAATGGCTATTTCTTAGATGGGAAAACGGCGGAGTTGCTTGCAAAAAATGGGGTTACGCACGTTCAGGTAACTGTCGATGGTCCGCCTGAGATACACAATCGAAGAAGATGTCTTCCTTCTGGCGGCGATACGTTCAACCGTATTATTGATAACGTAAAAAGGGCTAGTGCGTACTTTGATGTCATCTTAAGAGTCAATGTTGATCCGTCGAACGGTGATCAGATTGATCGTTTGGTTGATTCGCTTGATCGTAAAGGTCTTCGTAATAAAGTAAAACTATATTTAGCGGCAGTAGATGATATAAATGGGACGTGCGCTAACTCTCCATGCTATTCAGAGGATGAATTTGCTTCGATTGAAGCATCCTGTCTGTCTCGCTACAAAATGACAGGGTACATGGATCCATTTCTTCCAGGCTTTAATCCGACCATATGCGGAGCCGTCAATAAATATTCAGAAGTTATTGGACCAGACGGTTCCTTATATAAATGCTGGAATGAAATAGGATATTCCGACAGAAGCTATGGGAGCATCTTTGAAAATGTAACGAGTAGCGCATCCGAAGTTTCCATATGGAATGCTTACGACTTTTGTTCAGATTCAGAATGCCTTAACTGCTCACTTCTTCCTATGTGCATGGGTGGCTGTCCCTTCACCAGGCTGTATGAAAATAAGACAAGCTGTGTATCCGCAAGAAAGAACTGTATAAAAGTAATGAGGGCGGCCTATGATCTCAAACATAAGAAGTGATGCGGATTCAACGGCGATCTTCGACTATCTGCCATATTTCAGACTTGGGTTTTCTTCCCAATTGCTTCTGGTTATAGCCTTTACGTTGTGCTTAATAATATCTGGAATGATGGCCTCTGTATCCCCGCTGCTCACGAGCGCTCTGGTTGATAATATATCTAAAAAAGCTCCTTATGGTGCTATTAAGATTGACAGTGCGTTAATTGGTTTCGCGGCATTAATCGATATTGTTGTCAGCTATTTAAGCACCCTTCTTTCAATGCGGATAACGACCGTGGCTGCATTCTCGATTGCTCGAAGAAAAATCGATGAGCTCGTGCGGATGCCTTTTGAGTTGTTTTTTGAGCAGGAGTCTGCTGAAAAAACTCAACAGATTTGTTCAGATGCCAATACTGTGGCGTCCTTCGGATTGTCGATGCTCCAGACGGTACTCCTTGCGATTGTCCAGCTAGGTATCAGTTTATTTTTTCTCTATGGATGTTCCACAGCGCTCTTTTGGGTTTCCGTGACATTTTGCATCTTGTATGCAATTGCATATGCTTCATTTAAAAAACCGCTTTTTGTTTCAGGTCTGACCTTTAAGGAAGAGCAGTCCCTGTATTTCGGAAAAGTGGAGTCCCTACTTGCGCATCAGAGATTTTTGTATGTTAATGCGCTGTTCGAAAGAGCATTGAAATCCATAGATAGCTATTTTTCGTCTTTGCTGCACGCCGGAGTCGCCTATCAAAGTGTCGTTTCGAAATTTCAGGCAACTGATTCCTTTGCTGCGGCTGCGTCCCAGGTGACCATTCTTTTGATTTCGGCTTTTTATGTAATGCATGGAAGCATGAGTGTAGGCCAACTTGTTGCTGTTTCGAGCTACATGGCTTTAATGCTATCTGCCGTGAGGTCAATCTACGGTATAGGTAGCAGCGCACAAGACTGCTTCTCATCGATATCCCGTCTAAATGCCTCTAAATTGCCTTCGGCTGCTGCTGGAGAGGAGCTCTTGGAGATCGATTACATCGAACTGCATAATTTCGGCTTTACATTAAATGGAAAGTGTCTCTACAGCAACTTGAATGTCAGGTTTGAAAAAGGAAAGCTCTATGCTCTTGTAGGGATTAATGGCTCGGGCAAAACGACCCTTGCGTACTTATTGATGGGTTGTTTCAATTCGGATTACGTTGGGACTATTTCCTACAACGGTAAGGCCCAAGAAGAAATCAACTGTGAGCTCCTTAGGCAGAAGCTAGTTTCGTTTGCTGAACAAACTCCGATATCAGTAAAGGATATTCTTTGCGATAGAAACTTTCCTTCTATCGAAAGGAAGAGGTGCGGAGGAATGTCTCCCGGGGAACTGGAACAACTGGAAATTAGGCGGGTCTTAGAAAAGAAGGCAGACGTCTATTTATTCGATGAGCCAACAGCATCACTCGATATTGCTCATAAAGAAGCTCTGATAAAAGCTATGAAGGAAATGCGAAAGCACAAGATTGTCATTGCAATTACACACGATATGGACCTAATAGATGCTAGTGATGAGGTGGTAGAGCTTGGGAAAAGCGATTGAAATAATGCGCCTGGGGGCACGTTATCTACTGGGCACGATGGTTGCTAGCGTGCCGTGGGCTATTTGGGTTATTGCAAAAGGATCCCCCGCTTGGCTGTGCTCTACAGGGGCGCTCTTTTGTGCGTTGGTAGTCTATCTTTTTGCAACTCGGGGCGCTGTTTCTTGTGATAAGCCCAAACGGCGTGGGATTCTTTTGGGATGGCAGTTCATTTTCATCGTATTTATTATTATGGCCTTTATGCTCGATATAGGTGGAAAATCAATATCCAGATGGGTATTGGTCTGTTCGGTTTCAGTTTTGCATGAGCTGTTATTTAGGTACGTATTTTTATTTGAATACACAATCGTCGGAATAGTTCGGCCGTTTTGCATAAGGGCATTTATACAGTCGATGCTATGGTCATTGCTTCTCGTGACTCAACAGTGTTTAATCGGGGCACCCACAAATTACATCAGTGCAATGATGGGGGGCTATCTTTGTTTAGGCCTTATTTTTGCGCTGCTCGTGCGAAAAACAGGGACAGTGTGTCCGTCTCTTTCAGCCATGATGTCTCTGGATTTTATCAACATCCTAGCTCTTTGAGTTACGGACAAAATCTTCAAAATCTTCAGGTGTTGGCACCATGGCAGATAAAGCCCGCACGGTACTTTCGGTATGCAATAACATGGGCGAGGACTGGCTGCTCACGGCCGAGATGCTCGACCTAATCGATCACGGTGCGCCCAACATCATCTGCACGCAGCCCTTCGCCTGCCTGCGATTCGGTTAGCGAGGATGCCGTGGCATCGGTCGCCGAGCGTCTGGGGGCGGCATTAAGAAGTAACATGCCTGCTTTAGGCTGGTATGAGAAAAACGGGTGGCAGCCATACCGGCTGCCACCCGTTTTTACTGGATATATGTTGCGTAATTGGCTTTGCCGGCACCTTTCGCGGACTCGGATTGGTGACGCATAATTTCTTTCGCAAATTGACAACCGCATAGCGGAACACGGCCC
>CAUEQD010000002.1 GCA_959019945.1 uncultured Collinsella sp.
TTGCAATTACAAAAAGATGATTGGGCAAGATGTCAATCATTGTCTAACAGAGCCACTTATTTTGGGGGAGTGGATACAAGCCGGGCATACAATGGATGTCGTTGTGTTGAGCTTACCGGGAGGTTGCTATGTGGGCATACGAGACGACGTTCTATCAGATCTATCCGCTGGGCTTCTGTGGAGCTCCGCGCGAAAACGCCGCGCCCGTTGCCGAGGATGAACTCGCCCAGGCTGCCAACGCCGCGCCCAACCCCGATGCACCCATCATGAAGATTGCCCAATGGGCCGACTACCTGCAAAAACTCGGTATTGGCGCTGTGCTGATCAACCCGCCACTCGAGTCCGATAACCACGGCTACGATACACGCAGCCTGCGCCATATCGACCGTCGCCTGGGTGGGGATACCGACTATGCCGCCGTGTGCGACACGCTGCATGCCCACGGCATCCGCGTGGTGCTCGACGCCGTCTTCAACCACGTCGGTCGTGGCTTTTGGGCCTTCCGCGATGTGCAAGAGCATAAGTGGGACTCGCCCTACAAGGATTGGTTCCACATCAGCTTTGACGGTGACTCGTGCTACGGCGACGGCTTTTGGTATGAGGGCTGGGAGGGCCATTTTGAGCTTGTGAAGCTCAACCTGCAAAACCCCGCCGTGGTCAATTACCTGCTTGAGTCCGTGCGTCGCTGGGCCGAGGTCTTTGGCGTCGACGGCCTGCGCTTGGACGTTGCCTATATGCTCGACCGCGACTTCATGCGCCGCCTGCACGCTTTTACCCGTGAGCTCAAGCCCGACTTTGTGCTGATTGGCGAGACGCTCCACGGCGACTACAACCAAATCGTCAACGACGAGATGCTCGACTCCTGCACCAACTACGAGTGCTACAAGGGCCTGTACTCCAGCTTTAATTCGGTCAACATGTTCGAGATTGCCCATTCGTTGCATCGCCAGTTTGGCGGCGATCCGTGGTGCATCTACCGCGGCAAACACCTGCTGTCGTTTGTCGACAACCACGATGTGCCGCGCCTGGCGAGCATCCTTACCGACAAGTCTTGCCTACGCCCCGCCTATGGCATGCTGTTTGGCATGCCAGGCATTCCGTGCGTCTATTACGGTAGCGAGTGGGGAATTGCTGGTGAAAAGGGCGGCCCCGACGGCGACTGGGCGCTGCGCCCTGCGCTCGATGAGCCTGCGCCCAACGAGCTGACGGCCTTCATCACGCAGCTGGCGCACCTGCGCTCGGCAAACGACGCGGCGGCCCGTGCTCTCAACTACGGTGCCTATCGCAACGTGGTGATCCAGAACAAGCAGCTGCTGTTCGAGCGCGCCTGCGACGACGCGACGGTGCTCGTGGCGGTGAACGCCGTGGACGAGCCTTACACCTTTGGCGCCGGCGAGCTCAACGGCTCCTTTGTCGATTTGCTTGCCGACGGCGTGCCCACGGTCGAGCTGGCGGGCTCCCTTGAGCTTGCGCCCTACGAGGTGCGCTATCTGTTGAGGGCCTAGGCCATGGCAGCGTCTGACGAGGGCTATCAACATATTGAGCATGGGTTTGAGCCCGTGTTCGACCAGCACTCGCGCGTTTTGGTGCTCGGATCGTTTCCCTCGGTGCTGTCGCGCGCTAATGCCTTTTATTACGGCAACCCTCAGAATCGCTTTTGGCGTGTGATGGCCACGTGCCTCGGTATGCCTGTGCCGCCCAACGAGGGCGATCCTTTGGCAAGCGGTGAGCCCGCGACGCTCGATGCCTCCATTGCCGCCAAGCGGGCCATGCTGCTGAACGGCGGCGTGGCCCTGTGGGATGCAATCGAGAGCTGCGACATTAAGGGCTCGAGCGACGCGAGCATCCGCAACGTTGTGCCGGCACATATCGAGCGCATTACCGGCGCAGCTCCCATTGAGCAGGTGATATGCAACGGTGGTACAGCTGGCCGGCTCTACAAGCGCTATCTACAAGAGCGCACCGGGCTGCCGGCCATCGTTCTGCCGTCGACAAGTCCCGCCAATGCGGCGTGGCGTCTGGAACGCCTTGTCGAGCGTTGGAGCGGCGCCGCTGATTGGCAGGCTTTTTCGATTTAGCAGTTTGAGTGCTCGGCAAGATGCCTCATAACGGCGTGCCAGATCGGTGTGGGCAGTGCAGGCGTGGCGCGCACCATGCCGTCGGTGTCGACGCCGCCCGTTGCGGCGCCACTGAGCTTCTGCGCGTGTTCGATGGAACACCCCATACGAACGGCGCCCACGAGCTTGTCCATGGCCTCCGAAAACGGTCGCCGCAAGAGTCCCATGCGCGGGGAGCGACGAAGCGCCGCAATGCCGCTGCCAGCGCAGATGGCAACGCCGCCACACCACAATTGGTTATGGCGCTCACATGCTTTGTGCAGGCGAACGGCGGTCTCACGCGCCTGCTCAGTGCCCTGTTGTGCGGCTCGAATCGCGGCGTAGACACGCGTTCCCGTACCGCCAAAGCGCTCAAGCGCCTGCTCGATGGCTGTCAACGTCTTATCGTCAGCCACATCTTCAATGGCCAGCACGATGCCATCGGCAACGCTGCCGGCGTCATTTGCCTTCAAGTCAACCGGGTGGGGGAGTGCGGTGCCGGAAAGCTGTGCATAGGCGGTGATGGCATCCTGCAGGTCCCAGAGCAAAAACTCAAGATCGTCGCTATTGGGAATGCTGATATACGCAATGGTTTGCAGTGTTTTTGGTACATCGCCGCGTGCGGTCGTCTCCATGCTGTCTCCTTTCCGGTTGGTTTCCGTTTAGGTTACACCGTCTGGTGGCGCCCCGCCGCGCTATCCTAGTGCAACCCTTACGAAAGGAACGCCATGCGTCTGCCCATGAATACCTCGCTTGCCACGCTCAAGCCCTCCGGCATCCGTCGGATTAACGCGCTCGCCGCCCAGCATCCGGGGTGCATCGCGCTCGCGCTCGGCGAGCCCGATTTTCCCACGCCCGATGTGATTAGCGCCGAGGTGACCGCCGCACTGGACCGCGGCGACACGCACTATCCGCCCAACAACGGTCGCCCCGCCCTGCGCGATGCACTGTCCAGATATATGGATGACGCGGGCCTGGCGTTTTCCGCCGATGAGGTCATCCTGACCGACGGTGCGACCGAGGCGCTGTCGGCAACATTCATGGCTATGCTCAACCCCGGCGACGAGGTCATTATTCCCACGCCGGCCTTTGGCCTGTACGAAAGCATCGTCGTGGCCAACCACGCCAAAGCAGTCTTTTTGGATACGGAGCCTGCGCAATTTCAGATTGACGAGGATGCGCTTCGTGCTTGCGTGACGCCGGCGACCAAGGCCATCGTCATCTGCTCGCCCAACAATCCTACGGGTTGCATCCTCGACGCGGCATCGCTCGACGCCGTGGCACGCGTGGCAGAGCAGACAGGCATCTACGTGGTCTGCGACGACGTATACAACCGCTTGGTCTACGCGGACGGCTACGAGCGCTTCGCCCAGCGCCACCCGGAGCTGCGTGAGCAGACGGTAGTCATCGAGAGCTTCTCCAAGCCCTGGGCTATGACCGGCTGGCGCCTGGGCTGGCTCGCAGCAGCGGCACCCGTCATCGCCGAGATCGCCAAGGCTCACCAATACCTAGTATCGAGCGCCGTCTCCTTCGAGATGGACGCCGCGGCCCGAGCCCTGACCGTCGACCCAACCCCCATGCTCGAAGTCTACCGAGCCCGTCGCGAACGCGTACTCGCAGCCTTAGACGCCATGGGCCTCGACGTAGTAGAGCCCGCAGGAGCCTTCTACACTTTCCCAAGCATCAAAAAGTTCGGCCTAACCAGCGAAGACTTCTGCATCAAAGCCATCAAAGAGGCCAACGTAGCCCTAGTCCCGGGCGACTGTTTCGGCACCGAAGGCAACGTCCGCCTCAGCTACTGCGTCTCCGACAAAGACCTAGACGAAGGCCTCCGCCGCCTGTCCACCTTCATTTCAACCTTATAGCCCAACGGGACGCAACACATCAGCCCACCGACATAAGGGTTATGCGTGGGGCGCGCCGGCCAACGGCAACCCTGGCTGCCCCAAAGTCAACACAGGTCGCGCCGCCAAAGGCCAGGCGCAAGCTTTTCGTAGATTCCGCACGAGCCGAAGAGCACTAAATGTGCTCTTCGTGCGAGCCCAGGACCTGACCGAGCGAAAAGCTTGCGCCTGGCCTTTGGCGGCGCGACCGAGATGGTGGAATTGTGTGCAGCCAGAGTTGCCGTTGACCGACGCCGGGGTCCCCGCCATAATACTTTCGGTTCACGCACGAATCCGCTGCCAGAGACAGCCGGCGCAAACGGGTCTTACCCGCGAGCTTAATGGGACTTCCCGCCAGCCGAGGTGGTCGAGTAGATATGTCTTCTCGCCCCCGTCGCTCATGCAGCGCGGGGGCTTTCTTTTTGGACATGCCCCCGTCACGTCCTTGTGGCGGACCGTGCCCGGAAAGAATTCGAGGAGGTGTAATTCATGCCCCAGCAGTACAAAATCGACAAGGTTGCAGAGATCGAGTCCCGTATCGCCGAGAACGCCGGTCTGTTCGTCGTCAACTACAACGGTCTGACGGTTAAGCAGGCTCAAGAGCTGCGTCATCAGCTTCGCGAGTGCGGCGCCGAGATGAAGGTCTACAAGAACAACCTGGTCAAGATCGCCCTCAAGAACCAGGAGCAGCCCGAGCTCGACGAGATCCTCGCCGGCCCCGTTGCTTATGTGTTCTACGAGACCGAGCCGGTCGAGGCCGCTAAGGCCCTTAAGGACTTCTCCGCTAAGTCCAAGGGCGTCCTTGAGATCAAGGGCGGTATCTCCGACGGCAAGGCCGTTTCCGCTGATGATGTTAAGGCTATCGCCGAGCTGCCCACCAAGGATCAGCTTCTCGGCCAGATCGCCGGTCTCATCTCCGGTTTCGCTCGCGACATCGCTGTCTGCGTCAACGGCGTTTCCTCTGGTCTCGCTCGTTCGATCCAGCAGGTCTCCGAGCAGAAGGCAGCCTAGTTGCTGTTTTCACCCGCGGCGGCAACGCCGCACCCCTGGCGCATTCGCGCCGTGTTTTAACTGATCTCCGTGCATCCGCACGGAAACCGAAAGGACTTAGAAATGGCTAAGCTTACCACCGATGAGATCATCGATGCTCTTAAGGAAATGACCCTTCTCGAGGCTTCCGAGCTCGTTAAGGCTATCGAGGACACCTTCGGCGTTTCCGCCGCTGCTCCTGCCGCTGTTGTCGCCGCTCCCGCTGCTGGCGCTGCTGAGGCCGAGGAGAAGACCGAGTTTGACGTCGTGCTCGAGGGCTTCGGCGACAACAAGATCCAGGTCATCAAGGCCGTCCGTGAGCTCACCAACCTTGGCCTGAAGGAGGCCAAGGAGGTCGTCGAGGGCGCTCCCAAGGCTGTTCTCGAGGGTGCCAAGAAGGAGGACGCCGAGGCTGCCAAGGAGAAGCTCGAGGCTGCTGGCGCTGCTGTCACCCTCAAGTAATCAGGCTTTCTCGCCAGATTTCTTTAAAGACGGGGTTCGCATTGCGAGCCCCGCCTTTTTTGTTTTTCGGTCCCTCGGCATCGGTTGCTCAAACTGCCATATTCTGTGATTTGCGTCGTATCGGGTGCCCTGCCGTTGGGCAATAAAATTGCACCATTCGAGCAATAATTTGCGTTGACCTGCTGAAGAATTGTCTCTGCCTTGTAGCGACATATAGTTCCAGCGGTAAGATGCTTGGGTATCGCAATTTGGTCTGCGGCTGTGTGCCGCACGCATGGGGCGCTTTTGCGCCTGCGAAAGGATCTTTGAATAACATGAAGGCAATCATCCCCGCCGCCGGTCTTGGCACGCGTTTTCTGCCTGGCACCAAGTGCACGCCTAAAGAGATGCTGCCGGTGCTCGACAAACCGGTCATCCAGTACGTCGTTGAGGAGGCGCTCGACCCCGATGAGGTCGACGATGCTATTATCGTCACCTCTCCTGGCAAGCCCGAGTTGCTGAGCTACTTCCAGCCCGATCGCTCGCTCGAGAACCTGCTTCGCGAGCGTGGCAAGGACGCCTACGCCGACGCCGTCGCCCATGCTGGTGGTATGCCGGTCGACTTCCGTTATCAGTACGAGCCCAAGGGCCTTGGCCACGCCATTCGCTCTGCCGCCGACGCTGTGGCAGGGGAGAACTTCCTGGTTCTTCTGGGCGATTACGTTGTGCCCAACCGTGACATCTGCGACAAGATGCTTGCCGTCTCCAAGGAACACGGTGGCGCTTCTGTTATCGCCGTTG
This sequence comes from uncultured Collinsella sp., assembly GCA_959019945.1. Taxonomy (GTDB): domain Bacteria; phylum Actinomycetota; class Coriobacteriia; order Coriobacteriales; family Coriobacteriaceae; genus Collinsella. Next base: position 6,251 of record CAUEQD010000002.1, read on the forward strand.
CCGCGTGCGCTCCCGAGGAGGTCAGCCGCTATGGCGTTATCGCCGGCGATCGCGTGGGCGCTCTCGAGGGCTTCGAGAATGCCGCCGACGACGAGCCCGGTGCCGTTTGGCGTATCGGCGGCCTGGTCGAGAAGCCCGCTCCCGAGGCGGCTCCGTCCAACCTGTACATCGTCGGTCGCTACCTGCTGAGCCCGTTGGTCATGGATCTGCTGGCCGATCAGCAGGCCGGTAAGGGCGGCGAGATCCAGCTGACCGACGCCATGGCCCGCTCGCTCGACCGCGAGGCCATGTATGCCGTCGTCATCGACCCGCTGTCGGGCTACGATACCGGTACCCCGTCTGGCTGGATGGCTACCAACGCCCTCATGGCTGCAAGCGATCCTCGCTTTGCCGGCGCCTTCTGGGATGCCATCGACGAGCGCGGCGGTTTGATGCGCAAATAAGCCTTTCGGGCATCGACATTTACGGGTGCGGACTTCGGTTCGCGCCCGTTTTTTTATAAGAGCTGCGATTGCCAGCCCTCTGTTCACAGAAAATATATGAACAGGTGTTCGATACACATACATTTACCTGCGCATTTTCTGTCGAAAAACTTTGCTACTCCAAAAACTCAATCGCGTCAAGGCTTTTCTTGCTCAACGGTCGGTACCTGATAAACTATTAGGTTGCGATAACTGGCGAAGCTATGCCTCGCCAATCCACCGAGCATTTCCGTGAAGGAGGAAAAACCTGGTGACCTACGCATACACTGCCACTGAGCGCAAGCGCGTCAGCTTCGGGAAAATCCCGGAGGCCATGGAGCTCCCCAACCTTATCTCTGTTCAGAGGGAATCCTTTGAGCGTTTTAAGGACGAGGGCCTTCGTGAGGCGTTCAAGGAATCCAGCCCCATCCAGAGTCAGAACCATGTTCTCGAGGTTACCTTCGGCGAGCATCAGTTCGGCGACCCCGCGCACACCGTCGAGGAGTGCCGCGAGAAGGACATGACCTATCAGGCCCCGCTTCTGACTGACGTCCGTCTCACCAACAAGGAGACCGGCGAGATCAAGGAGCAGCTCGTCTTTATGGGCGACTTCCCCATGATGACCGATCAGGGCACCTTCATCATCAACGGTACCGAGCGTATCGTCGTCTCGCAGCTCGTCCGCTCCCCGGGCGTGTACTACAGCTCCGAGATGGATTCGGGCAAGCAGATCTACAAGGCTCAGATCATCCCGTCCCGCGGTGCCTGGCTCGAGTTTGAGGTCGACAAGCGCGACCAGCTCATGGTCTCCATCGACCGTAAGCGCAAGCAGAGCGCCACGATGTTCCTGCGCGCCCTTGGCATCGCCGTCACCAACGACGATATCATCGAGCTGCTCGGCAACTCCGATGTGATCAAGCGCACCCTCGAGCGCGATACCGCCCTCACTCGCGAGGACGCCCTCATCGAGATTTACCGTCGTCTGCGCCCGGGCGAGCCTCCCACCGTGGATGCTTCCCGCAGCCTGCTCGAGGGCCTGCTCTTCAACCCGCAGCGCTACGATCTGGCCCGCGTCGGTCGTTACAAGGTCAACAAGAAGCTCAACCTCACCACCGAGGAAGAGGTCACGGTGCTCACCGACGAGGACATCGTCGCTACGCTTCGCTACCTGCTGTCCCTCGCTGCCGGCGAGCAGGGCTTCAAGGTCGACGACATCGACCACTTTGGCAACCGCCGCATTCGCACCGTCGGCGAGCTCGTCGCCAACCAGTTCCGTATCGGCATGAGCCGTATGGAGCGCGTCGTCCGTGAGCGCATGAGCTCCCAGGACATCGACGAGATCACCCCGCAGTCGCTCATCAACATCCGTCCGATCGTGGCCTCTATCAAGGAGTTCTTCGGTTCCTCGCAGCTCTCGCAGTTCATGGACCAGGCGAACCCCCTGACCGGTCTGACTCACAAGCGCCGTCTGTCCGCACTCGGCCCTGGCGGCCTTGCCGGCCACAAGTCGGGCTCCAGCCGCCGCACCAACGTGCCGACGGCCGTCCGCGACGTTCACAACTCGCACTACAGCCGCATGTGCCCGATCGAGACCCCCGAAGGCCCCAACATCGGCCTGATCGGCTCGCTCGCCCTCTACGCCCGCGTCAACGAGTATGGCTTCATCGAGGCCCCGTTCCGTCGTGTCGAGAACGGCGTTGCCACCGACCAGATCGACTGGATGACCGCTGACGAGGAAGAGAAGCACGTCATCGCGCCGGCCAACACGCCGCTCGATCCCAAGACCAACGAGTTCATCACGACCGATGCCGAGGGCAAGATCGTCCGTCCGCATACCGTGATCGCCCGTACCCGCGACTTCGACGGCTCCTTCGGCGCTCCCGCCGACGTGCCTGTCGAGGACGTCGACTACATGGACGTCTCGCCGCGTCAGATGCTCTCCGTCGCAGCCACGCTGATTCCGTTCCTCGAGCACGACGACGCCAAGCGTACGCTCATGGGCGCCAACATGCAGCGTCAGGCCGTGCCGCTGGTTCACCCCGCCGCTCCCTATGTCGGTACCGGCATGGAGCGTCGCGCCGCCCTGGACTCTGGCGAGGTTACCCTGGCCAAGAACGCCGGCGAAGTCATCTATGCCGACGCCTCCAAGATTATCGTCAAGCACGCCGGCGGCATGGACGAGTATCACCTGGCCAAGTACCAGCGCTCCAACCAGTCCACCTGCATCAACCACCGTCCGCTCGTGCGCGTCGGTGACACCGTTGAGCAGGGCGAGCCTCTGGCCGACGGTCCTTCGACCGATCATGGCGAGCTCGCACTGGGCCAGAACCTCACCGTGGCATACATGCCGTGGGAAGGCTTCAACTACGAGGACGGTATCGTCGTGTCCGAGCGCCTGGTGGCCGAGGACCTGCTGACGACCATCAATATCACCCGTCACGAGATCGACGCCCGCGACACCAAGCTCGGCCCCGAGGAGATCACTCGCGAGATCCCGAACCTCTCCGAGGACATGCTTGCCAACCTCGACGAGGACGGCATCATCCGCATCGGCGCCGAGGTCGGCCCTGGCGACATCCTGGTCGGCAAGGTCACGCCTAAGGGCGAGAGCGCTCTGACCGCCGAGGAGCGCCTGCTGCGCGCCATCTTCGGTGCCAAGGCTCACGATGTTCGCGACACCTCCCTTAAGATGCCTCACGGCGCTTATGGCCGCGTCATCGACGTCGTCCGCTTTAGCCGCGAGAACGGCGACGACCTGGCCCCCGGCGTCAACGAGCAGGTGCGCGTCTACGTCGCCCAGCGTCGTAAGATCCAGCAGGGCGATAAGATCGCCGGTCGCCACGGCAACAAGGGCGTTATCTGTAACGTTCTGCCGGTCGAGGACATGCCCTACATGGCTGACGGTACCCCGATCGACGTTATCCTCAACCCGCTGGGCGTTCCTTCGCGTATGAACGTCGGTCAGCTGCTCGAGTGCCACCTTGGCTGGGCTGCTGCCTGCGGTTGGGATACCGAGGATGCCGACTCCGACAAGTATGTCCCCGGTCCGTTCTTCGTCTCGACGCCCGTCTTCGACGGCGCCAAGGAGGACGAGATCGCCGAGGTCATCCGTCGCGCCAACAAGAACATGCTCAACAAGGCCACCGCTGCCTTTGGCGATCACATGCGCCCCGAGTTTGTCACCCAGCTTGACGAGCGCGGCAAGACCCGCCTGTTCGACGGCCGCACCGGCGAGGAGTTCCGCGAGCCCATTACCGTGGGTACGTCCTACATCCTCAAGCTCGGCCACATGGTCGACGACAAGATCCACGCCCGTTCGACCGGCCCTTACAGCCTGGTTACCCAGCAACCGCTGGGCGGCAAGGCTCAGTTCGGCGGCCAGCGCTTCGGCGAGATGGAAGTTTGGGCACTGTACGCATACGGTGCTGCCAACGTCCTGCAGGAGATCCTGACCGTCAAGTCCGACGATACCGTGGGCCGCGTCAAGACCTACGAGTCCATCGTCAAGGGCGAGAACGTCCCGGTTCCGGGTATCCCCGAGTCCTTCAAGGTTCTCGTCAAGGAGATCCGTTCCCTCGCACTGGACATCGAGCCCATGCACGATGCCGACGAGGACGCCTCCGCCCCTGTGACCGCCGAGGAGACCTCTGCTCTCGACGACCTGGCTGCGCTCGCCGGCGTTGACACCGACGTCGAGGCCCAGGATGCCGAGACCGCCGAGGCACCCGAGGCTGTCGCCGCCACGACCACTGATAAGGAGTAGTTGACTGTGGCAGATTTCGAAGCTACTGATTTTGACTCGGTAAAGATCTCCCTTGCCTCCGCCGACCAGATCCGTTCCTGGTCGCACGGTGAGGTCAAGAAGCCGGAGACCATCAATTACCGTACCCTCAAGCCCGAGAAGGACGGCCTGTTCTGCGAGAAGATCTTCGGTCCCGCCAAGGACTGGGAGTGCTCCTGCGGCAAGTACAAGGGCATCCGCTTTAAGGGCATCGTCTGCGAGCGCTGCGGCGTCGAGGTCACCTCGGCCAAGGTTCGTCGCGAGCGCATGGGTCACATCGAGCTCGCCGCTCCCGTGTCCCACATCTGGTACTTCAAGAGCCCCACGAGCTTCCCGATGAGCCGTATGCTCGACATCAAGTCCAAGGACCTCGAGAAGGTTCTGTACTTTGCCAGCTACATCATCACCGAGGTCGACTACGAGGCTCGCGAGGCCGACGCTGACGACCTGCGCGAGGAGCTCGCCGCCGATCTGGAAGAGATCGATGCCGAGTGCGCCCGCCAGATCGAGTCCCTCAAGGAGCAGGGCAACCCCGAGAACTTTGACGAGTTCTCCGACGAGGAGCCGCTGACCCCCGAGGAGATCGCCTCTGGCATCGTCGACATCGAGGAAGAGTGCAAGGACGAGAAGCAGCTCCGCACGGACGCCTTCAACGCCTTCATGAAGCTCACCGAGCGCGACCTCATCTCCGATGAGCCGCTGTTCCGCGAGATGACCCGTTACTACTCCATGTACTTCAAGGGTGGTATGGGTGCCGAGGCCGTCCGCGACCTGCTCGCTGCCATCGACCTCCCCTCCGAGGCCGAGAAGCTCAAGGCCATCATCGCCGACGAGGATTCCCAGAAGCAGAAGCGCGAGAAGGCCGTTAAGCGCCTCGAGGTCGTTGACGCCTTCCTGAAGGGCGGCAACAGCCCCGCGAACATGATCCTGGATGTCATCCCGGTCATTCCGCCCGATCTGCGCCCGATGGTCCAGCTCGACGGCGGCCGCTTCGCCGCGTCCGACCTCAACGACCTGTATCGTCGCGTGATCAACCGTAACAACCGACTCAAGCGCCTGCTCGACCTGGACGCCCCTGCGATCATCGTGAACAACGAGAAGCGCATGCTCCAGGAGTCCGTGGATGCCCTGTTCGACAACGGCCGTCGTGGTCGCCCGGTCTCTGGCCGTGGCGGTCGCCCGCTCAAGTCGCTCGCTGAGGCCCTCAAGGGCAAGCAGGGTCGTTTCCGTCAGAACCTGCTGGGCAAGCGTGTCGACTACTCCGGCCGTTCGGTAATCGTTACCGACCCCAAGCTGCTGCTGCACCAGTGCGGTCTGCCCAAGACCATGGCGCTGGAGCTCTTCAAGCCCTTCGTCATGAAGCGCCTGGTCGAGCTCGGCAAGGTCGAGAACATCAAGGGCGCCAAGCGCGCTATCGACCGCGGTGCCACCTTTGTGTGGGATATCCTCGAAGAGGTCATCGACGGTCGCGTCGTGCTGCTCAACCGTGCACCGACCCTGCACCGTCTGTCCATCCAGGCCTTTGAGCCGGTGCTGGTCGAGGGCAAGGCTATCCACCTGCACCCGCTGGTCTGCTCGCCCTTCAACGCCGACTTCGACGGCGACCAGATGTCTGTCCACGTGCCGCTGTCCAGCCAGGCTCAGGCCGAGGCTCGCGTGCTCATGCTCTCTGCGAACAACCTGCGCTCGCCGGCATCCGGCAAGCCGGTTAACATCCCTTCGCAGGACATGATCATTGGTGTGTACTACCTCACCCAGGTCCGCGAGGGTCTGCCGGGCGAGAACCACGTGTTCGCCAGCTTCGACGACGCGCTGCACGCCTATGACTGCCGTTCCGAGGTCGACATGCAGGCCAAGATCCAGGTTCGCGTGTCCGCTGCCGATGCCAACGTCATCAACGAGGACGGCACCCGTATCTTCCGCGTCAAGAACGGCAAGAACGAGTTCGTCGACTACGACGTTACCGGCAACAAGACCGCGCGCTTCGAGACCTCTATCGGCCGCATCATCTTCAACCGCCAGTGCCTGCCCGAAGACTATGAGTTCATGAACTACAAGATGGTCAAGGGCGATGTGGCCAAGCTGGTTGCCGACTGCTGCGATCGTTACCCCGAGGCCAAGGTCGGCCCGATCCTCGACGCCATCAAGTACTCCGGCTTCCACTACGCTACCCGCGCCGGCCTCACCATCTCGGTGTGGGACGCTCTCATCCCTGCCGAGAAGCAGGAGCTGCTCGATCGCGCCCAGGCCAACGTCGACCAGATCAACGAGTACTTCGAGGAGGGCTTCATCAACGAGACGGAGCGCCACATCGAAGTCGTTAACGAGTGGACCGCTTGTACCGACAAGGTTGCAGCGCTCATGCTCGACTTGTTCGACGAGGAGAACCCGCTCTATATGATGGCCGACTCCGGCGCCCGTGGTTCTAAGACCCAGCTGCGTCAGCTCGGCGGCATGCGTGGCCTGATGGCAGACATGTCCGGCGAGACGATCGACCTTCCCATTAAGGCGAACTTCCGCGAGGGCCTGCTGCCGCTCGAGTACTTCATTTCGACCTACGGCGCCCGTAAGGGCCTGGTCGATACCGCATCCCACACCTCGGACTCTGGTTACCTGACCCGTCGTCTGGTCGACGTGGCCCAGGACGTCATCGTCCGCGAGGAGGACTGCGGTACGCACGAGGGCGTCACCTACAACCTCATCATCCCCGGCACCACCGACCTCAACACCGACCTCGTCGGCCGTTGCTTCATTGAGGACGTCGTGGCTCCCGATGGCACCGTGCTCTTTGAGCAGGACGGCTACATCGAGAAGGTCGCCGACATCCAGAAGATGGTCGATGCGGGCCTCAAGAAGGTCAAGCTTCGCGCGCTGCTCACCTGCCGCTCCAAGTACGGCGTGTGCCAGAAGTGCTACGGCTGGGATCTTTCCACCCGTCGTCCGGTCGCCATCGGTACCGCGGTCGGCATTATTGCCGCCCAGTCCATCGGTGAGCCCGGTACGCAGCTTACGATGCGTACCATTCACTCCGGCGGCGTCGCTGGCGTCGACGATATTACGCAGGGCCTGCCTACGGTCAGCCGTATGTTCGATATCGTCGGCAACGTCAACGAGAAGATCCTGGGTCGCGAGGCCGAGCTGGCTCCGTACTCCGGTCACCTCTCGATTAAGCCCGAGAAGTCCGAGTACGTGCTGACGCTCACCGACTCCGAGGACCACACCCGTGTTCTCGACGAGCGTCGCGTCCCCGCTTCGGTGCGCTTTATGCCCGAGATCGAGGATGGCTGCGAGGTTCGCGCCGGCGACCAGATCACCAAGGGCTTCGTCAACTTCCGCAACCTGCGCAAGCTGACCGACATCGAGTCGACGATGCACACCTTCGTCGAGAGCGTCAAGGACGTCTACACCAGCCAGGGCGTCGACCTGAACGACAAGCACATCGAGGTGCTCGCACGTCAGATGCTGCGTCGCGTTCAGATCACCAACCCCGGTGACTCCAAGTACCTGCTTGGTCAGTACGTCGACCGCTACGAGTTTGCTGACGAGGTCGAGCGCGTTGCCCGTCTGGGCGGTCAGGCTCCCGTGGCCGAGCCCGTCATCCTGGGTACGCTCAAGGTCGCGTCCAACATCGACTCCTGGCTGTCGAGCGCTTCGTTCATCCGTACCGCTGGCGTCCTTACCGAGGCTGCCATCGAGGGCAAGGTCGATCACCTGCTCGACCTTAAGTCCAACGTCATCGTCGGTAAGAAGATCCCGGCTGGTACCGGCCTCAAGCCGTACGCCAACGCCAAGCTGACGTATCGTACGGCCGACGGCTACGTGGACATCGACGGCCCGGCTTCGCCCAACGCCAAGTCGCTGCCCGAGTGGGCTCCTGTGGAGCTCAAGGACCTGGACGAGCAGCTCCCGCAGCAGCTCGACTGGGCCGGGTACGACGAGTTCGGTGGTGCTGACGGTTCGTTCACCCGCAACGGCCACACCATCTCCGCCGAGAAGGCTCGCCTGTACCTGTTCGACGACCTGGGCGTGTCGCAGCGCTGGACCAACAAGTTCAGCGAGGTCGGCATCGAGACGGTCGGCGACCTGGTCGGCAAGTCCGAGGAGGATCTGCTGCGCATCGATGGCATCGGTGCCAAGGCGATCGAGGAGCTCCGCGACGGCCTTGAGGCCCACGACCTGCTCTACATCCTCGAGAACAACGACGACGTTGCCGACGAGGAGGACCTCTCGCAGCTGCTGCAGATGGTCTTTAGCCCTGACGGTCCGGACGATATCCTGCTGGGTACCTCCGCTCCGACGCATCACGCCGACGCCGACGAGGAGCTTCTGGGCGCCCCGATCGACGACAAGAAGGCTCCCGCCAACGGCGCGATCAACGAGGACATGGCTTCTCTCGACGAGCTGCTCAACCAGCTCGTGGACACCGACGACGCCGAAGAGGCCAAGGACAACGACGAGGAGTAACTAGTTCCGCCGTTCTAACGAACGGCGGCGACCTCCGTCGCTGCGCGGCCCCCAGAGCTACAATCTGTCATTCAAAAGGCAGGGCATGACCAAAAGGTCAATGCCCTGCCTTTTTCATGCCACCTTGTACGCTCTGGGGGCCGCTCGCTTGCGTATGCTCAACCTGTTGCGTTCCGTTGATCCCTTGCCAAAAAGGGACAGGTTTATTTTGGTCGGTTTTTCATGCTTGAATTTGAAACATTTCGCCCGACAAGAGCGTATCTAAGGTGAGGGCCTCACCAAGAATTATTAACGTCACCGGGAGGTGATTATGGAAGAACAAGCATTTAGACAGGCGGTTGAAGATCACAGAGATGTCGTGTTTCGAATCGCATTGACGTATTTGCGCGATCGTGCCGATGCCGACGATGTCGCTCAAGACGTCTTTCTGAAGTTACTCAAAAGCGATGCGCAATTTGAAAGCTGGGAACATCTTCGTCGCTGGCTTATCCGGGTCACGATCAATGAATGCAAATCGCTCTTTCGAAAGCCATGGAGGCGTGTGGAGGATATTGAGAACCTGGCCGATTCGCTTTCGGCGGCGCAGGAGGAGACCAAGGCGGTCCTGTCAGACGTTATGCGACTTCCGGAACGATTCCGTGTTCCCATCATGCTCTATTACTATCTGGGCTTTTCGACCTCAGAGATTGCCGAGTTATTGCATGTGCCAGCCGCGACTGTTCGAACGCGTTTGGCTCGCGGCAGATCGAAGCTCAAGTTCATCCTAGAGGAGGGCGACCGTGAAATCCAATCAAATCAAGCAGGCCTTCGAGTCCGTCCAAGCCGATAGCGATCTTGCTGACCGTGTTCTATATGCCGCTGCTGGTGAGCCGCTTCGCCGAAAGGGTCACGCGAAGCCTCTGTATGTTGCCGTGATCGGATGCCTTGCCGGAGTGCTGGCGACCGGAGGGGTCGCCTACGCCGTCGTCAATTCCAGCTATTTTGCCTCTGCCTGGGGAAACCACGGCAACGGGGATTCCATTACCTGGACCAACGGCGGCTCATCGGGAACTAAATATACCTACACCAGAGAGTTTGGCGATGGCATCGCGCCCCAAAGCCTGGAAGGCGCAGTCCAGGAGGTTAATCTGTCCGTCGAGGGCAACGGCTATACGCTTGATATCCATGAGATGGCAATCGACCAAAACGGCTGCGGAGCCGTGACGTTTACGTTGTCCAATCCAAATGGAGTTAACTACTACAAGCCAGCAGCAGAGATTGGCGAACTTGTTCTCTATGGTGAAGAAGAGCAGGGCATCGGCACGCCCGATATGAAGTTCGGCGAGGAATGGCCTGACACGCGCAGCACAATTGATAAGGACACATCAAGCGATACTGTCATTAATGGCACGATGTACTTTGCCGCTATGGATCGCGAGCGAGATTTGCAACATGCTGTCACCTGGAATATCCACTGGACCGAGGGTGAAGGTGAGAATGCGAGGCGGTTTGAGGCGTCGACACCCGAGTTCAATATTGGAGCGTACGTCGATACAAAGGAACTCCGCTCCGGTGACTCGCCTCTTGAGATTAGCCCGTTTTCCATCCAGACGCACATCGATGATTTGGGCTATGAAGCAGTTGATAATAAGCTGACCGTCAGCTACAAGGATGGATCGGAGCAGATTATCGAAGATGACGACGCAGGGGTGTTCAACTTATATTTTTCTTATGGGCGCAATAGCGGAGAGAACATCTGGGTGCCAACGAAGTTGATTGATGTCGATCAAGTTGTCTCGGTAACGCTTGAGGGCACGAGGTGCACGTCAACAGGAGAGACCGAAACTGAAGTACCCTTTACCATCGTCTATTCGTAAGGTCTAGGCCGCTTCCCAAGAGGGGAAGCGGCCTATTTTGCGTTATATGGACGGTTAGATTGAACGCTATTTATCTGATTCTCGGAAGAACGTGGCAAAAGGATGCGAATCACCGTGAAGAGCGACGTTTCCCCAGATAAAACCGACCAAAATAAACCCGTCCCTTTTTGCCGGGGAACGTTGCCCCGACGAGCACGTCGGATTCCCGGTCCGGGCGGCCCGCTGTTTAAGTTTGTCGCGAGTTCCGCACGAGCCGGAGAGCACTTAATGTGCTCTCCGTGCGAGCCAGGACTGTAGAGCAGCAAACTTAAACAGCGGGCCGCCCGGACCGGGAATTCGCCCCCGCGCACAGGAGGGGATTCCATTTGTGTAGGCTTTGCGGAAATATGGCTATTTTGGGATACGCCCGGCGGCGTGGTCTGTTGACGGCACAGCTAACGGCACGTATCCTATCGAACTGCGTGTTTCGTAGGGGGATGCTGACCCCTCGATTCAAGCCGTTGCACTTTAAAGAAAGCTGGAATCATTCGAGAAGGAGTACGCTTTGCCTACTATTAACCAGCTGGTTCGCCAGGGCCGTCGTTCCGTGCCCAAGAAGTCCAAGAACGCTGCTCTGCAGCACAACTCCCAGAAGCGCGGCGTGTGCACCCGCGTCTTCACCACGAGCCCCAAGAAGCCGAACTCGGCTCTTCGTAAGGTTGCCCGTGTTCGCCTTGTCAACGGCATCGAAGTTACTGCTTACATCCCGGGTGAGGGCCACAACCTGCAGGAGCACTCCATCGTGCTCGTCCGCGGCGGTCGTGTCCGTGACCTCCCTGGTGTCCGTTATCACGTCATCCGTGGCGCCTACGACGCTGCTCCGGTCCAGAACCGTATGCAGGCCCGTTCCAAGTACGGTGCTAAGCGCCCCAAGGCCAAATAAGCCAGATAACGTTTTGATACTTTCGCCGTGTGCCGCCTAAGCGCCGCACGGTAGACACTTAAGGAGATTTCACATGCCGCGTCGTGCAGCAGCTAATCGTCGTGAGGTTCAGCCTGACGCCGTTTACAACAACCGCCTGGTGACTCAGCTCATCAACAAGGTCCTTCTTGACGGCAAGAAGGCCACCGCTGAGCGCATCGTTTACACCGCTTTCGAGATCGTTGCCGAGAAGTCCGAGGGTGGCGACGCTCTCGCTACCTTCAAGAAGGCTATGGACAACGTCAAGCCCACGCTCGAGGTTAAGCCCAAGCGTGTCGGTGGCGCTACCTATCAGGTCCCGATGGAGGTCAACTCCCGTCGTTCCACCGCTCTGGGTATCCGCTGGATCGTCAACTTCTCCCGCGCTCGCAAGGAGAAGACCATGGCCGAGCGTCTCGCCAACGAGATCCTCGACGCTTCCAACGGCCTGGGCGCTTCCGTCAAGAAGCGTGAGGACGTCTTCAAGATGGCCGAGGCCAACCGTGCGTTCTCTCACTATCGTTGGTAAGTTTAAGGTAAGGAACTAACATGGCTAAGCCTAAGTACAAGCTTTCCGATACCCGTAACATCGGCATCATGGCTCACATCGATGCCGGTAAGACCACCACGACCGAGCGTATTCTTTACTACACCGGTAAGACCCACAAGATCGGTGAGGTCCATGAGGGCGCTGCCACCATGGACTGGATGGTTCAGGAGCAGGAGCGCGGCGTAACCATTACCTCCGCTGCTACCACGTGCTTCTGGAACAAGGACGGTAAGGACTACCGCATCCAGATCATCGACACCCCGGGCCACGTTGACTTCACCGCCGAGGTCGAGCGCTGCCTGCGCGTCCTCGATGGCGCTGTCGCCGTCTTCGACGCCGTTGCCGGCGTTCAGCCCCAGTCTGAGACCGTTTGGCGTCAGGCTTCCACCTTCAACGTCCCCCGCATCGCCTTCATCAACAAGTATGACCGCGTGGGTGCTGACTTCTTCAACGCTATCGAGACCATGAAGGATCGTCTCGACGCTAACGCCGTGGCCGCTCAGGTCCCGATGGGCGCCGAGGACAACTTCTGGGGCGTCATCGACCTCGTCACCATGACTGCATGGGACTTCAAGGCCGACGACAAGGGCATGACCTACCCCGAGCCGATGGACGAGATCCCGGCTGAGTTCGCTGACATCGCTGCCACCAAGCGCGAGGAGCTCCTCGACGCTGCTGCCAGCTTTGACGACGAGCTCATGGAGAAGATCCTCATGGAGGAGGACTTCACCGTCGAGGAGCTTAAGGCTGCTCTGCGCAAGGGCGTTCTGGCCAACGAGCTCAACCTCGTCTTCGTGGGCTCCGCCTACAAGAACAAGGGTGTCCAGGAGCTGCTCGACGCTGTCGTCGACTACCTGCCCAGCCCGCTCGACGTCGAGGCCGTCACCGGTACCGATCCGGACACCGGCGAGGAGATCGAGCGTCATCCTTCCTTCGACGAGCCCTTCTCCGGCCTGGTCTTCAAGATCATGACCGACCCGTTCGTCGGTAAGCTCACCTACGTCCGCGTTTACTCCGGCCGCGCCGAGTCCGGCTCCTACGTGATCAACGCTTCCAACGGTCAGCGCGAGCGCCTCGGCCGCATCCTCGAGATGAACGCCGCCGAGCGTATCGACCGTGACGACGCTGCCGCCGGCGACATCGTCGCTTGCGTCGGCTTCAAGAACTCCACCACCGGTGACACCCTGTGCGCCGAGGGCAAGGAGATCGTCCTCGAGAAGATCGAGTTCGCTAAGCCCGTTATCGACGTTGCCATCGAGCCCAAGACCAAGGCTGAGCAGGACAAGATGTCCCTGGCTCTGACCAAGCTCGCCGAGGAGGACCCGACCTTCCAGGTGTCCACCAACCACGAGACCGGCCAGACCATCATCGCCGGCATGGGCGAGCTGCACCTCGAGATCATCGTCGACCGTCTGCTCCGCGAGTTCAAGGTTGACGCTAACGTCGGTAAGCCCCAGGTTGCCTACCGCGAGACCGCTGGTCACGACGTCGAGAAGGCTGAGGGCAAGTTCGTCCGTCAGTCCGGTGGTCGCGGTCAGTACGGCCACGCCGTCATCAAGCTCGAGAAGATGGAGGAGGGCTTCGGCTACGAGTTCGTCAACGCTATCGTCGGCGGCGTCGTGCCCAAGGAGTACATCCCGTCCATCGACAAGGGCATCCAGGAGGCCCTGAACACCGGTGTTATCGCCGGCTTCCCGGTCCTCGACGTTAAGGTCACCCTGTTCGACGGTTCTTACCACGAGGTCGACTCCTCCGAGGCCGCCTTCAAGATCGCCGGTTCCATGGCTATCAAGGACGCTCTCAAGAAGTCCGATCCGCAGCTGCTCGAGCCGATCATGGCTGTCGAGGTCGAGACCCCCGAGCAGTACATGGGCGACGTTATGGGCAACCTCTCCGGTCGCCGCGGCAAGATCGAGGGCATGGAGGATCGCAAGAACAGCAAGCTCATCCGTGCCAAGGTGCCGCTGGGCGAGATGTTCGGTTACGCTACCGACCTTCGCTCCCAGACCCAGGGCCGTGCATCCTACACGATGCAGTTCGACTCTTATGAGCCCGCGCCCAAGTCCATCGTGGACGAGGTCATGAGCAAGAACGCCTAAGTTCGAGCTCCCTGTTACGTAATCCGCGAGAACATCTCTCGCACTCTTTGGAGGTTTAAGTTGGCTACCCAGAAGATCCGCATTCGCCTCAAGGGCTATGATCACGAGGTCGTCGATCAGTCCGCGAAGCTCATCGTCGAGACCGCTCAGAAGACCGGCGCTCGCGTTTCCGGTCCTGTCCCCCTGCCCACCGAGCGCAACCTGTACACGGTTATCCGCTCGCCGCACGTGAACAAGGACTCCCGTGAGCAGTTCGAGATGCGCACCCACAAGCGTCTCATCGACATCCTCGACCCCACCTCGGGCACCGTTGATTCGCTCATGCGTCTCGACCTCCCCGCTGGCGTCGACATCGACATCAAGCTCTAAGCGATATCGCTCATAGCTTAAAGGGCCCCGCTGCCGTTACGGTAGCGGGGCCCTTTTGTTTTGAATGATGGTTTGGACTGCCGGGTAATGCTGCCGAGTAGGTGGCTGCGGTGACCTATTCGCTCAAGGGGCGCAGCGATGCCTCCTCAAAATGGAAGGATCGCAAGCCGCCTTCCGTTTCGATACACGCGCGACCAAAGGCGTCGACGGTTTTAAAGATGCCGCGTGCCAGCTCGTCACCGGCAGGGGAACGGGCGATAACGTGCTCCCCAATCCAATGGAGGTGAGCGACATATTCGCCGTGGACGGGCGCGAGCGGCCCGGCGTTTTCTTCCATGGCATTGAGCAGATCTGCCCACGCGTCCACAGCGTTTACGACGGTGTGATAGACCTCCTTGAGTAGCACATCGACGGCGGGAACGTTCTCGTTGAGATCCGAGAGACCGATTGCCGGCAGGCCGCCATCGGGAACCTTCGAGGGCACATAGTTCACATTGGCGCCAATACCGCAGACGGCGAAAGGTTTGCCTTCGCTATCGCGTGCGGCCTCGACCAGAATGCCGCCGAGCTTGCGCCCTCGCGCGACAAGATCGTTGGGCCACTTGAGGGCTATTTCGCTTGCGAGGCCTTGCTTTTCGAGCGCCGCGAGCACCGCTAGACCACTGACGGCGGCAAGACCAGAGTACTTTGCAGGATTAACGCATGGACGCAGGACAATCGAAAGCAATAGGTTGCCGGCGGTTGAATCCCACTTGTGGCCGCGTCGACCGCGTCCTGCTGTCTGAGCCCGGGCGGCAAGTCCTGTGCCGTGCGGCGCTCCCTGTTTTCCTGCTTCGAGCAGGTCATCGTTGGTCGATCCGGTTACGTCGACAATCGTTAATTGGGCATCCATAGCGGCTGCTACCTCCTTATTGAATAAGTGAATGGCGCAATGGTGTCGAGAGATAGACACAATGTGAAGCCTTTGTCGCATTTGGACAATTTAATGTTAACACGTCAACAAAGACTGAAATGCGTTATCCTCTCTTGGTCGATGTAAACACGTCAACAACTCAAAGGAGGTTAGTGATGGGTTTCACGATTCTTGGAACAGGTTCGGCACTTCCTGAGCGCAGTGTTTCCAATGACGAGCTGTCTGAGTTCCTCGATACCTCGGATGAGTGGATTTTTACTCGCACAGGTATCAAGAGCCGCCACGTCTGCACCACCGAGTCACTTGACGACCTTGCCGTAGCGGCGAGCGAGCGGGCACTCCAGGTGTCCGGAATCGACGCGAGCCAGCTGGATCTGATCGTCTGCTCGACGACGACGGGTGACCACCTTGTTCCCGCTGAGGCGTGTGCCGTTGCTGAGCGACTAGGCGCGACGTGCCCTGCCTTCGATGTCTCGGCGGCTTGTGCCGGCTTCGTATTTGCGCTCGATGTCGCCGAGGGCTATATCGCCCGCAGCCGTGCCGAGCGCGTGCTTGTTGTTGCTGCCGAGCAGATGACGCGCGCGCTCGACTGGACCGACCGTGCCACCTGCGTGCTTTTTGGCGATGGGGCAGGCGCCGCAGTGATTGAAGCTGGGGGAGACAACCCCCTTGCCGTTGAGCTTTCGACGGCGCCCGACGTCGAGACCTTGCGCGTTCCCGGTCTGGTCGGCACCTCGCCGTTTAAGGCCTCCGCAGAAAGCGAGAGTGTGCTGTCCATGAATGGCCGCCGCGTGTTCAAGTTCGGCGTCAACGCCATCTGCGACACGGTCCATATGCTTGCGAGCGATGCGGGCATTTCGGTCGAAGACATCGATCATTTTGTATTCCATCAGGCCAACGAACGAATCCTGAGCCAGGCGGTCAAGCGCCTGGGCGTGCCGGACGAGCGCGTGGTTCGCACGTTGCGCGAGACCGGCAACATTTCGAGCGCATGCATTCCGCTTGCCCTCGACCGGCTGGCAAACGCCGGTGCACTTCACACAGGCGACACCATCGCCTTGGTTGGATTTGGCGCCGGTCTGGATATAGGTGGCTATCTGCTTCGTTGGAAGTAGTCGCACATAGGAAATAAAAACGCCCTAGGGCACAACCAAAGGAGAACTACCATGGCAGATCAGAAGACCTTCGAGCGCGTTTGCGACGTTATCCGCGAGACCGCCGGTCTTGACGATGTCGAGATGAAGCCCGAGTCCACGCTCGAGGAGATTGGTCTCGACAGTCTGGGTACCGTCGAGATCCTCGTCGCCGTCGAGGACGAGTTTGGCATTCAGCTCGATACCGAGGAGAACCCCAAGACGGTCGGCGAGTTCGCCGATACAGTCGAGGCGGCATTGGAGAAGTAGAGATGATCAAGACTCCTCTCTGCGATCTGCTCGGCATCGAAAAGCCCGTGTTCCAGGGCGGTATGGCCTGGATTGCCGACGCCTCGCTGGCATCGGCCGTATCCGAGGCGGGTGGCTTAGGGATTATCGCGGCCATGAACGCCGACGCCAACTGGCTGCGCGACCAGATTCACGAGCTGCGCGCCAGGACGGATAAACCCTTTGGCGTCAACGTCATGCTCATGAGCCCGTTTGCCGACGAGGTCGCGCAGGTCGTGATTGACGAGCGAGTGCCGGTCGTCGTGACGGGTGCCGGTAATCCCACCAAGTACATGAAAGCTTGGAACGATGCGGGCATCAAGGTCATCCCCGTTGTGGCTTCGGTGGCGCTCGCCCGTCTCGTGGCGCGTCGTGGAGCCACGGCGGTTGTTGCCGAGGGCACCGAATCGGGCGGCCATATTGGCGAGACCTCGACGATGGCACTGGTACCGCAGGTCGTCGATGCGGTCGACATTCCCGTCGTGGCTGCCGGCGGTATTGCCGACGGCCGCGGCGTGGCGGCCGCCTTTATGCTGGGCGCTGCCGGCGTCCAGGTGGGTACGCGCTTTCTGGTCGCAGACGAGTGCACCGTCTCGGAGCAGTACAAAGAGATGGTCCTGAAGGCCAACGACACTTCGACGCGTGCGACCGGTCGCTCGACGGGACATCCAGTGCGCGCCCTCAAGAGCCCCTTCACCAACGCCTATGCCAAGAGCGAGGGTTCCGGCGCGAGTGCCGAGGAGCTCGGTACTATGGGAACCGGTGCGCTGCGTAAGGCCGCCAAGGACGGCAACTACGAAGAGGGTTCGTTTTTGTGTGGACAGATTGCCGGCATGGTCAACGAGCGTCAGAGCGCACGCGAAATCGTTGACGATCTGGTCGATGGCGCCGAGCGCGTCCTGAAGGGTGCGTCCGCATGGGTAGCGTAGCGTTTCTGTTTGCCGGCCAGGGTGCCCAACACCCCGCGATGGGCGTCGACCTGGTCGAGGCATCGCCGGCGGCTGCCGAGGTGTTCGCGATCGCCGACGAGGTGCGCCCGGGGACCAGCGAGCAGTGCCGGAGCGCCTCCAAGGAGGAGCTCTCGCAGACCGAGAACACGCAGCCTTGCGTGTTCGTGCACGACTTGGCTGTCGCCGTCGCCCTGCGCGAGCGCGGCGTGGTGCCTGCCGCCTGTGCGGGATTCTCGCTGGGCGAGGTCGCTGCACTCACCTTTGCGGGGGCATTCGATACGCGAGCGGGTTTTGAGCTTGTGTGTGAGCGCGCGGCATTGATGGCCACGGCGGCCGAGCGTCACCCCGGCGGCATGCGCGCCGTCATCAAACTTGATGCTGCGCAAGTCGAGAACCTGGCTGCGCAGGCCGGCGAGGACTGCTGGCCGGTCAACTACAACAGTCCCCAGCAGACGGTTGTGGCCGGAGCGCCCGATGCGCTGCAGACCCTCGACGTCCTAGTAAAAGAGGCTGGCGGCCGCGCCATGAAGGTCGCGGTGTCGGGTGCATTTCATAGCCCCTATATGGCCGAGGCGACAGAGGGGCTGGCGACGTATATCCAAGCCGGCCACGCGCCGTCTCCGCTGCTGATTCCGGTCATGGCAAACATGACGGCGGCGCCCTATCCGGCGGACCCGCGAGCGGCATCGGATGTCTTGGCCAATCAGGTGAGCCATGCCGTGCGCTGGGTCGATACGCTGCATGCTCTGCAGGATCAAGGCATCGACACATTTATTGAGGTCGGCCCCGGCAAAACGCTGTCCGGCCTGGTCAAGCGTACGTTGAGCGACGTTCGTGTGTATTTGTGCGAGACGGCCGAGCAGGTCGCAGCTATTGCCGACGAGCTCGCATAGTCCACAGGGCTGTAACCCGAAAGGAATGACATGGGCAACTTGAACAATGGCGCGCTCGAGCGCAACGACTCACGTCGCGTGGCACTGGTCACGGGCGGCTCGCGGGGTATCGGCCGCGCCTGCGCTATCGGTCTGGCGGAGGATGGCTACGATATCGCCGTCGTCTATGCCGGCAGCGTCGATGCGGCGCGCGAGACGTGCGACGCCTGCGAGGCGGCTGGCGCCACGGCGCGCTCATATCAATGTGACGTGGCCGACCCCGCTGCCGTCAACGCGTGCGTGGAAGCGGTCCTCAACGACTTTGGCTCCATTTGGGCGCTCGTCAACAACGCTGGCATCACCCGCGATGGCCTGCTCATGCGCATGGGCGATGACGCCTTCGATCGCGTGCTCGATGTCAATCTTAAAGGAACGTTTAACACGACGCGCGCGCTCACCAAGACCTTTATGCGCCAGCGCGGCGGCTGCGTCGTCAACATGAGCTCGGTCGTGGGCCTGATGGGCAATGCCGGGCAAGCCAACTACGCTGCCTCCAAGGCGGGCGTGATAGGGCTTACCAAGGCGGTGGCGCGCGAGCTTGCGCCCCGCGGCGTACGAGTGAACGCGGTCGCCCCCGGGTTTGTCGAGACCGATATGACGGCAAAGCTATCGGATAAGGTGCGTGCGGCATGCGAGGAGCAGATTCCCCTGAGGCGCATGGCGCGTCCCGAGGAAGTGGCCGGCGTGGTGCGCTTTTTGGCGAGCGACGCGGCTGCCTACATTACGGGCGAGGTCGTACGCGTCGACGGCGGAATGGCGATGTAGAAACCAGGGCCGAAGAACGGCTTGGATGAGGAGACCATGATGGAACAGAGAGTTGCAATCACCGGCATCGGTGCCGTATCGCCGCTCGGCAACACGGCGCTTGCCACCTGGGCGGCCATGTGCGCCGGCACGTGCGGCATCGGCCCGATCACGCACTTCGATACCGATGCGTTTGCCGTCAAGGTGGCGGCCGAGGTCAAGGGCTTTGACGGCAACGAGTACTTTGGCAAGCGTGATGCAAAGCATCTGGACCCCTGCGTTCAGTTTGCGATGGCGGCTTCGGACGAGGCTATGCACGATGCGGGCTTTGATGTCGAAGGCGCCATCGATCGAGAGCGCCTGGGCGTCTACGTGGGCTCGGGTGTGGGCGGCATGCAGACACTCGTCGACAACGTCCACACGATCGCCGATCGGGGGCCTCGTCGCGCATCGCCTTACATGATCGCGATGATGATTCCCAACATGGCTTCGGGCAACATCGCGATTCGCCATAAGGCAAAGGGCCCGACCCTGCCCGTCGTGACTGCCTGCGCGACTTCTGCCCATGCGGTGGGTGAGGCGTTCCGCGCCATCAAGCACGGCTATGCCGACGCGATCCTCGCGGGCGGCGCCGAGGCCGCAATTATCCCCGATGCCGTTGCGGGCTTTACGTCCTGCCGCGCATTGACCACCAACCCTGATCCCGCGACGGCTTGCCGCCCGTTCGATGCAGACCGCGATGGCTTTGTGATGGGCGAGGGCGCCTGCGTGCTCGTGCTCGAGAGCATGGAACATGCGCAGGCGCGCGGTGCGCACATTTATGCCGAGGTCGTGGGCTACGGCAACACCGATGATGCCTATCACATCACGAGCCCTGATCCCGAGGCTGCCGGCATTGCCCGCGCGATATCGCTGGCGGTGACCGAGGGCGACGTCAGGCCTTCCGAGGGTCTCTACATCAATGCTCACGGCACATCGACCAAGCTCAACGATTCGTCCGAGACGGCGGGCATTAAGCGTGCGCTCGGCGAGGACGCGGCGCGCGCCGCGCACGTCTCGTCGACTAAGTCGATGACCGGCCACATGATCGGTGCCACGGGCGCCATCGAGGTCATGGCCTGCGCCATGGCGCTCGAGCAGGGCGTGGTGCCGCCGACCATTAACTACCGCACGCCCGATCCCGCCTGCGATCTTGACTACACGCCCAATCGCGCAGTTCGCGCCGACCTTACCTGGGCGCTTTCGACCAACCTAGGCTTTGGCGGGCACAACGCCGCCATCGCGCTGCGTAGATATACGAGGAGCTAGAGCATGGATTCCAAAAGACTTGCCGAGATAGCCGATGTGATGGAGGACCGCGGCCTCACGCGCGTGCGCGTTGAGGAGCCCGATGGCACCGCGGTCGAACTCGAGCGCGCGAGCGCCGCACAGCCGGTTGCCGTGCCCATGCCCATGCCGAGCGCTATGGCCGCTCCAGTTGCAGCCCCTACAGTCGCGCCTGCCGCACCGGAGCCCGCCGCGCAGACACCTGCCGCCGCACCGGAGCCCAAGGGCACCGAGGTGACCGCTCCCATGGTCGGCGTTTTCTATGCTGCCCCGGCGCCGGGCGACGAGCCATTTGTGCACGTGGGCTCCAAGGTCAAGGCTGGCGAGACCCTTTGCATCATCGAGGCCATGAAGGTTCTCAACGAGGTGACGGCAGAGGCGGATGGCGAGGTGCTCGAGATCTGCGTGGCCGACGGCGACCTCGTGGAGTTCGGCAGCTGCCTCATGAGGATCGGATAGGTGATATCCATGAACAAAGAAGAGCTTAAAGAACTGTTGCCGCATCGCGAGCCGATGCTTTTGCTCGACGAAGCCGAGCTGGTGGGCGACGAGGCCCACGGCAAGATCACGATTACGGGCGACGAGTACTTTTTGCAGGGGCATTTTCCGGGAAACCCGGTCGTCCCCGGTGTGATTCAGTGCGAGATGCTCGCCCAGAACTGCTGCGTGCTGCTGATGGGCGATGAGGAGACGCGCGGCGCGACGCCGTTCTATACGAGCCTCGATAAGGTGCGCTTTAAGCGTCCGGTGCGCCCGGGCGACACGGTTGATCTGGTGTGCACCATCACGCGTGCGCGCGGGCCGTTCCGCTTTGCGACGGGTACTGCGAGCGTCAACGGTGAGGTTTGCTGCCGCGCCGATATGTCTTTTGCACTCATGCACGAAAGTTAAGGAAGGCTTCATGTTCGACAAAGTGCTCATCGCCAATCGCGGCGAAGTCGCGGTCCGTGTTATCCGCGCGTGCCGCGATATGGGCATCAACACCGTCGCCGTTTATTCCACGGCCGATGCGGACGCGCTGCACGTGCAACTTGCCGACGAGGCATATTGCATCGGCGGCCCGCGTCTTGCCGAGAGCTACCTCAACGACGATGCCGTGCTCACCTGTGCCGTAAAGTCGGGAGCTAAGGCAATTCATCCCGGCTATGGCTTTTTTTCCGAGAAGGCGAGCTTCGTGCGCGACTGCGACAAGTATGGCCTGGCGTTTGTCGGTCCCTCGGCCGAGGTCATCGACAGCATGGGCGACAAAGATGCCGCACGTCGAACGGCTGCCGCCGCGGGCGTGCCCATCGTACCGGGTTGCGATTTGCTCAAAAGTCCCGAGGAGGCGACGGCCGAGGCCGAGCGCATCGGCTGCCCCGTGCTTATTAAGGCGCGTGCCGGCGGTGGCGGTCGCGGCATTCGCAAGGTCGAGCGCGTGGAAGATGCGGCAAAGGCGTTCATCGAGGCGCGTGCCGAGGGCGAGGCCGTTTTTGGCGACGGCGAGTGCTACATGGAGAAGTTCGTCGCGCCGGCGCACCACGTTGAGGTGCAGATTATGGCCGATAAGCAGGGCCATGTGTTTTCGCTTGGCGAGCGCGAGTGCTCGGTGCAGCGTCGCAACCAAAAGCTGATCGAGGAGAGCCCCGCGCCGTGCCTCGACGGACACGACGACATTCGTGCTCGCATGCACAAGGCGGCACGTGACCTGGCTCGTGCCGTCGGCTACGAAGGAGCCGGTACCATCGAGTTCCTGTATTCGGACGACGGCAATTTCTACTTTATGGAAATGAACACGCGCTTGCAGGTGGAGCATCCGGTTACGGAGTTTGTGACCGATACCGACTTGGTCAAGTGGCAGCTGCGCGTGGCAGCCGGCCAGCCTCTGCCCTTTGAGCAAGAGGACATGCCGGTCCACAACCACGCCATGGAGTGCCGCATCAATGCCGAAACGCCAGACTTTCTGCCGTCATGCGGAACGGTCACCGCGTTGCGTGTGCCGGGTGGTCCGCGCGTGCGCTGGGATTCTGCCATGTTTACCGGTGCGAACGTTCCGCCGTACTACGACTCCATGCTCGGCAAGCTCATCGTGTGTGCGCCCACGCGTGACGGCGCCATTCGCAAGATGCGCTCGGCTTTGGGCGAGCTCGTGATTGAGGGCGTGAGCGAAAACAGCGAGCTTCAGCTCGACGTGCTGGCAAACGACGAGTTCTTGTCGGGCATGTATCACACCGATCTGATGGGGCATCATCTATGCTGATGAATAGAAAAGCGAAGACGGTCAATGTCCTTGAGGGGCCGATAACCGAGTCGTGCGCCGAGTTTCCCGCGCGTCACGTGTTTATCAAGTGCCCGGAGTGCCGCCGCGTGATCGATGAGGCGCGCCTGCACGACAACCTCGAGGTCTGTCCTCGTTGCGGCAAACACTTTCGCGTGAGCGGGCGCGACCGCATGCGCATGACGATTGACGAGGGCACGTTTGAGGAATGGGATGCCAGTCTGGTGCCGGAGGACTTCCTTTCGTTTCCCGGCTATGCCGATAAGCTTAAGGCCGCTGGTGAGCGCTCAGGCGAGCACGATGCCGTCGTGTGCGGCAGGGGCAAGGTCTGCGGCTGCGATACCGCGGTCTTCTTTATGGACGCCAGCTTTATGATGGGCTCGATGGGCTCCGTGGTGGGCGAGAAGATCTGTCGCGTCTTTGAGCGCGCGGCCGAGCTGGGGCTGCCGGTTGTTGGCTTTACCGTGTCGGGCGGCGCCCGCATGCAAGAGGGCGTGACTTCGCTCATGCAGATGGCCAAGATCTCTGCAGCCGTTAGGCGGCATAGCGAGGCAGGCGGTCTGTACATCACGGTGCTCACCGATCCCACGACCGGCGGCGTGACTGCGAGCTTTGCCATGGAGGGCGACATCATCTTGGCCGAGCCCGATGCCCTGACGGCGTTTGCCGGCCCGCGCGTGATCGAGCAGAACATGCACAAGCGCCTGCCCAAGGGATTCCAGCGCTCCGAGTTTTTGCTGGAGCACGGCTTTTGCGATGCGGTCGTTCCGCGTGGCGAGATCGCGCTTGCGGTGGGCGAGCTGCTGGCGTTGCACGAGGGGCACGCGCCTGGCCTGGGCGCGCCGCACGAGATCGTGCATACGGGTCGCCGCGGCAAAAAGCTGGGACATCTGTTTAAGCGCACGCCCGCACCAAAGACGGCGCTCGAGATTGTCAAGCAGACCCGCTCGGCAGACCGTGCCACGGCGGGCGAGATGATCTTGCTGGGGCTGGATGGATTTGTGGAGCTGCATGGCGACCGTTATTTTGGCGACGATGCCGCCGTGGTGGGTGGTATTGGCTGGAAAGACGGACGCCCCGTGACGGTTATCGCCATCGAGCGCGGCACCACGACTAAGGAGCGCATGCGCCGCAACTTTGGCATGGCGCATCCCGAGGGCTACCGCAAGGCGCGCCGCCTGATGCGACAGGCCGAGAAGTTTGGACGACCGGTCTTGTGCCTGGTCGATACCTCGGGCGCGTTTTGCGGCATCGGTGCCGAGGAACGCGGCCAGGGCGAGGCGATCGCCCAGAACCTTATGGAGATGAGCGGCCTTAAGACACCGATCGTTTCCGTGGTAACGGGCGAGGGCGGTTCCGGCGGCGCGTTGGCGCTGTCTGTTGCCGACCGCATCCTGATGCTTTCGAGCTCGGCATATTCGGTCGTGAGTCCCGAGGCGTGCGCGTCGATTCTGTGGAAGGACACCGAGCGTGCGGATGAGGCCGCCGAGGCACTGAAACTCACGGCCCCCGATCTGCTGGCGCTTGGCATTATCGACGGCATCGTCGACGATAACGGGCTGTCTCACGAAGAAATCGCCAGCGCTGTCATGTCTTCGGCATTTGCTGCTTTCGATACGCTTGAGCGACTTGACGACACGACGCTCACAAACCTCCGCTACGAAAAGTACCGCGCAATCGGCCGCTATCGCATTGTGTGACAAAGGGGTAGCCCTGCATGTCACATAGGGAAAGGGTTCCTGTGTCACTAGTTTTTCAATCTGCCTTGGCGACGGTAAAAGCAAACGCCATGGCCGTGGTGGACTATCTGTCCAAAAGCATGATGTTGGCGTTGCCGTTTATTGTCTGCGCGGCGTTGTTCCGTACCGTCGCCGTCATTATGGGCGAAGGGATGCTGGGCCTGTGGTCTGCCGATTCCGAAATCTATCGGCTGTTCTACAGCTGGCTCTATAACGCCGGTTACTACTTTCTTCCCATCTATCTTGGTTGGTCCGCTGCCCGCCAGCTCGGTTGCTCGGAACAGCTGGGCATGATGCTGGGTGGCATCCTTGTTGCCCCCGATCTGCTCAAGCTTGTCGATGCCGCGTCGACGACGGGGGCATCGATGACTTCCGTGTACGGTCTGTTCCCCGCACCGGTCAACGATTACACGACGACTGTTATCCCGGTTCTCATTTCGGTTCCTGTGCTCTGGCAGGTGGAGCGTTTCTTTAAGCGCGTGATCCCCCAGGCCGTGGCGTTCTCGTTCGTTCCGTTTGCGACGATGCTCGTTATGGTTCCGGTGTCCCTGTGTATCACGGCGCCGGCGGGCAGCTATCTGGGCATGCTGTTGGGACAGCTCATGTTTATGCTCGGCAACTCGGGCGGTATCGTGTCGCTGCTCACGCTCATGGGGCTTGCCGCGGGCTGGGAGTTTCTTAAGATTGCGGGCGTCAGCAACGTTGTCCTGTCGCTCGCGTATGCGCAGTTTATGAGTGTGGGAACGGACTCGTGCATCCTTATCGCCGCGACGATGGCGACGTTTGCTGTCTGGGGCATGCCCTTTGGCGCATCTCTTCGCGTTACGGATAAGGACGAAAAAGCGCTTATGCTGGGCTATTCAATCTCGGGCGTGCTTGGCGGCGTGAGCGAGCCGGCGCTGTACGGCTGCGGCTTTAAATACGGCAGGTGCCTCACGTGCATGGCCATTGGTGGCGCCGTCGGAGGACTTGTTGCGGCTGTGGGGCACGTTACGGCCTATACCATCGGCATGACGAACGTTCTCATGGTCATCGGCTTTGCTACGGGCGGTGTATCGAATCTGCTGTGGTGCTGTGCTGCTGGCGGTGTGGCATTTGCGGTGTCTGCGGCGCTGAGCTACTGCTTTGGTGTGGTGACGATGAAGGAGCAGGCGATGGAGAACGGAGCCAATTCGCCCGAAACCTCAAAGAACGTGGCCGAAGCAAGCGCGTAAATCAACGCGATAAAGGGACAGTCCCGCGCTTCGCATTTCAAGGTCGCAGCCCCTGTGGGTTGCGGCCTTTTTTGTATCTGGAGGACAAAGTGGCTACACTACAATCCGTTTGAGCAATAGATATATAAGTAGGACGTGGGGCTGATAAAGATGGTCGAGTGGATTGTTGAGCGTGCGCAGGGTGATCGTGCGCGCGTGGGCACGCTGACGGGCATCGTGTGTATTGTCGCCAATGTGGCGCTTTGTGCTGCAAAGGGCGCCATCGGCGTGGTGTCGGGGTCGGTCTCTATCGTGGCGGACGCCATGAACAACCTGTCCGATGCCAGCTCGAACATCGTGAGCGTGCTGGGCTTTAAACTGGCGAGCAGGCCGGCCGACCCCGAGCACCCCTACGGTCACGGTCGCTACGAGTATCTCTCGGGTCTGGTCGTGGCGGCGCTCGTGCTGCTCATTGGCCTTGAGCTGGTGAAGTCCTCGTTTGAGCGCATCGTCCACCCCGAGCCCGTTGAGTTCTCGCTTGCCCTGGTGGCGGTTCTGGTGCTGTCGATGGTCGTTAAGCTGTGGATGGCGGCGCTCAACCAAAAGCTCGGCGATCGCATTGAGTCCGAGACACTGCATGCGACCGCGCAGGATTCCAAGAACGATGTCCTTGCCACAGGCGCCGTGCTGGCATGTGCGATTGTTTCGCAGGTGACGCACATCAATCTTGACGCATGGGTTGGCCTTGCCGTTGGCGCCTATATTGGCTGGAGCGGCCTTGAACTTATTCAAGATACGGTGAGCCCGCTTTTGGGCCAGTCGCCCGATCCTAAGCTGGTCAAGCACATTCGAGACAAGATCATGAGCTATCCCGGCGTTTTGGGCGTTCACGATTTGATGGTTCACGACTACGGCCCGGGCAGGAAGTTTGCAAGTGCGCACGCCGAGATGGCGGCCGAGGCCAGCCCGCTGGAAAGCCACGACACGCTCGATAACATCGAGCAGTCGTTTAGGGTCGAAGACGGCATGATTGTCACGCTCCATTACGACCCCATCGTGACCGACGACCCTAAGGTGGCGAGCATGCGCCTGCGCATCAACGCTATGGCTCAAGAGATCGATAGCCGCCTCTCGATTCATGACCTACGCTGTGTGCCGGGCCCTACGCACACCAATGTGATTTTTGACTGCGTGCGACCCTCGGATATGGGCATGGACGCCGAGGACCTGAAGCACACGTTGGCCCAGAGGGTCGAATCGGAATACCCCAAGTCGATTGCCAAGATTACGATCGACGAAGACTACGTAGGGCATACCCACGAGTAGGGCTGTGCCGGCAAAGCAAGTTATACAGAAGGGGAGAGCATGAAGCGCCTATACCTACTCCGCCACGGCCAGACGGAATTCAACGTCAAAAAGCTGGTCCAGGGCCGCTGCGATTCACCGTTGACCGACCTGGGCCGCAAACAAGCGGGAATGGCAGCCGCATGGCTCAAGGCCCACGGCGTCGTCCCCGACAAAGTGGTCTCATCACCCTTAGGCCGAGCCATGGACACGGCAAGTCTCGTCGCATGCGAGCTCCTCGGCCCGGACGCAGCAGTCGAGTCCTGCGAAGGCATCATCGAGCGCTGCTACGGCACCTTCGAAGAAGGCCCCCACGACGCTCTGCCCACCGACGTCTGGGAACCCGGCGAGGACTTGGTCCCTTACGGAGGAGAAGGAAGCCAGGCACTGCAAGAGCGCATGGTAGACACCCTCACCAATCTCATGAGCGCCGAGGGCATCGAAACCCTCCTAGCAGTAAGCCACGGCAGCGCCAGCCGCCAATTCATCAAGGCTGCAGCCCCAGAGGGCTTCGAGCTCCCAACAAAACTCCCCAACTGCGCCATCATGATCTTCGATTTCGACGAGGAAAAGCCACAAGCAGAAGGCGAGCCTCATCAATGTAAGTTCACCCTCCAGCAAATAGTGGACCCCCAACAAAGTAATTAGCTGAGCGAGCAGAGTTAAGCAGACATCAACGTGTTGTCTCCCGAGCTTGGCAGAGGGGCGGCGAAATATATTAAGTTTGTCGCGAGTTCCGCACGCAAAGGAAAGCACTTAATGTGCTTTCCGTCTTGCGCAGGACTGTAGAGCAGCAAACTTAATATATTTCGCCGCCCCTCTGACAAGCCCAGGCGACTCCACGCACTTTACCTGCGTAAACAATGTGAGTGAAATATGAATCTCGATGGATACGCCCGCAGCCGTGTATACTAATCAGCTGTGTGTAACCAGGGGAGTATTCTGGCTGGACAAAATGCCTGCTTAATAGGGTTGTCAGGTAGTTCGGACGCAATACAAGGCTGGGGAGCACGTCGTGTAAGTAGTGGTCCTCTAGGGGCGTACGCTCGGTGGTGTACGCATTGTCCCAAGACCACGCGAGAGTTGGGATCATATCTTGATCAGCATGATTCTCGGCCGCAAGATTGGCATGACCCAGGTTTGGGACGAGAACGACAACGTCGTCCCCGTCACGGTCATCCAGGCTGGCCCCTGCGCTGTCTCGCAGGTTAAAACTCAGGCAACCGACGGCTATGACGCCGTCCAGATCGGTTTCGGCGACATCAAGGCCAAGAACGTGAACAAGCCCATGGCTGGTCACTTCGCTAAGGCTGGCGTCGAGCCTGTCCGTTTCCTTCGTGAGGTCCGCGTCGAGAACGGCGAGGAGCACAAGGTCGGCGAGGTCGTCACCGTCGCTGATTTCGCTGATGTCGAGAAGGTCGACGTCATCGGTACCTCCAAGGGTAAGGGCTTCCAGGGTCGCATCAAGCGCTGGGGTCAGCGCCGCGGTCCTATGACGCATGGTTCTCACTTCCAGCGTCACCCCGGTTCTATCGGTCAGTGCGCCTATCCTGCGCGCGTCCTCAAGGGCGTCAAGATGGCCGGTCACATGGGTAACGAGCGCGTTACCGTCAAGAACCTTTCCGTTGTCCGCATCGATGCCGAGCAGAACCTCATCTTGGTCAAGGGCGCTGTCCCGGGTGCCAAGAATGGTCTCGTCGCCATCCGTATGGCCTAAGGGCCCAGCCCATTTAGCCCAGCGTCATACCAAGGAGAACACTTAAATGGCAAAGTTTGAAGTAAAGAACAGCGAGGGCAAGAAGGTCGCCGAGGCCGAGCTCGCCGCTGAGGTGTACGGCATCGAGCCGAACATCCACGTTATGCACCACATCGTCAAGTGCCAGATGGCCTCTTGGCGTCAGGGCACCCAGTCTGCTAAGGGTCGCTCTGAGGTTTCCGGTGGCGGCAAGAAGCCTTGGCGTCAGAAGGGCACCGGCCGTGCCCGCCAGGGTTCCATCCGTGCTGCCCAGTGGCGTCACGGTGGCGTTGTCTTCGCCCCCAAGCCCCGTTCCTACGCTAAGCGTATGAACAACAAGGAGGTCAAGCTGGCTATGCGCTCTGCGCTGTCCGCCAAGCTGGCCGATGGCGAGCTCGTGCTCGTCGACGACTACGGCTTCGAGAAGCCTTCCACCAAGGCTGCCGTCGCCATGCTCAAGGCTCTCGGCCTTGAGGGCAAGCGTCTGACCATCATCGTTCGCGATGAGGACGTCAACGCCTACCTGTCGTTCCGCAACATTCCCAAGACGTTCATCATCACTGCCGACGAGGCCAACACCTACGATCTCGTCAACAACAACGCTGTGCTGATGCCCGCCGACATCGCCGCTCACTTCGGGGAGGTGCTTGCATAAATGACCGCCCACGAGATCATCATCCGTCCGATCGTGTCCGAGCGTTCCTTCTCTGGTATGGAGCAGAACAAGTACACGTTCGAGGTCGCCAAGGATGCTAACAAGTATCAGATCAAGGACGCTGTCGAGGAGATCTTCGGCGTCAAGGTCGTTCGCGTGAACACCCTGACGGTCAAGCCCAAGACCAAGCGCGTGCGCTATGTCGCCGGCAAGACCCGTTCTTGGAAGAAGGCCATCGTCACGCTGGCCGAGGGCGACACCATCGAGGTCTTTGGCAACCAGGCCTAAGACTCGCTGCTGTTGAGTGAGCTCATGCCTCCCAAATAGGGGAGGCGAGAGCTCAAGGTTTTGGGCGTATAAAATGGACACGCCCGGAACCGTGTATACGTCCGGTGTCATCGCACCCGAGGCAGAACCTCGAATCCCTGTCTGCGATGGCTAACGGATTCCTATTGAAAGGGATTGTAATGGCTGTAAAGCACCTTAAGCCGACCTCCGCTGGTAGGCGTTGGCAGACGATCTCCGATTTCTCCGAGATCACCTGCACCAAGCCCGAGAAGTCTCTTCTCGAGCCCCTGCCCAAGAAGGCCGGTCGTAACAACAACGGCCGCATCACCACCCGCCACCAGGGCGGCGGCGTGAAGCGTCGTTACCGCGTGATCGACTTCAAGCGCAACAAGGACGGCGTGCCCGCCAAGGTTGCCACGATCGAGTACGATCCGAACCGTTCCGCTCGCATCGCTCTGCTGCACTACGCTGACGGTGAGAAGCGCTACATCCTGGCCCCCAAGGGCCTCGAGGTCGGTCAGACCATCATGTCCGGTTCTGACGCCGACATCAAGCCGGGCAACGCTCTGCCCCTCGCCGACATCCCCGTCGGTACGCTCATCCACGCCGTCGAGTTCCAGCCGGGCAATGGCGCCGCTATTGCCCGTTCCGCCGGTAACTCCTGCCAGCTGATGGGTAAGGAGGGCAAGTACGCCATCGTCCGTATGCCTTCCTCCGAGATGCGCCGCATCCTCGTTACCTGCCGCGCCACCGTCGGTGAGGTCGGCAACGCCGATCACTCCAACATCGTCATCGGCAAGGCCGGCCGTAAGCGTCACATGAACGTGCGCCCGACCGTCCGCGGTACCGTCATGAACCCTGTCGACCACCCGCACGGCGGTGGCGAGGGCAAGAACCACACCTCTGGTCGTCCCTCTGTTACCCCCTGGGGTAAGCCGACGAAGGGCCTTCGTACGCGCAAGAAGAAGAAGGTCTCGAACCAGCACATCATTCGTCGCCGTAAGAAGTAATTTCGGATACCGAGTTTTAGGAGAAAGCACTTATGAGCAGAAGTCTCAAAAAGGGCCCGTTCGTGGAGACTCGCCTTCTCTCGCGTATCACCGCGATGAACGAGGCTGGCAAGAAGGACGTCGTGAAGACCTGGTCCCGCGCGTCCACCATCTTCCCCGAGATGGTTGGTCACACCATCGCCGTCCACGACGGCCGCAAGCATGTGCCCGTGTATGTTACCGAGTCCATGGTTGGTCACAAGCTCGGCGAGTTCGCGCCGACTCGTACGTTCCGTGGCCACAAGGCCAAATAGGGGGTTAACCGTAAATGGCAACTAAGTCTATTGAAACTGAGGCCACCGAGGTTCGCGCCGTCGCTAAGTACGTGCGTGTTTCCCCCAGCAAGGCCCGCCTGGTGGTCGATCTGATCCGCCGCAAGCCTGTCGCTCAGGCCTTCGACATCCTCCACTTCTGCGACCGCGCCGTCGCCGTGGATGTCGAGAAGGTTCTCCGTTCCGCCGTTGCGAACGCCGAGAACAACAACGGTCTGCGTGCCGACAACCTGGTTGTCGCCGCTGCCTATGTTGACGAGGGTCCGACGCTTAAGCGCATCCGTCCCCGCGCCAAGGGTTCCGCTTCTCGCATTCTGAAGCGTACTTCCCACATCACCGTCGTCGTTGCTCCTCGAAAGGAGGCGTAAAGCTGTATGGGTCAGAAAGTCTACCCCACCGGCTTCCGTCTTGGCATCACCGAGAACTGGCGCTCCCGCTGGTTCGCAGAGAAGGATTACGCTAAGACCCTCGGTAACGATCTCGAGATTCGCAAGTACCTCGAGAAGCGTCTTTCCCGCGCAGCTGTCTCCCGCGTCGAGATCGAGCGCGCTGGCGACAAGGTGAAGGTCATCATCCTCACCGCTCGCCCCGGCGTTGTCATCGGTAAGAAGGGTGCCGAGATCGATACCCTCCGCACCGAGCTCGAGAAGGTCGCTGGCGTCTCCAAGGGCCAGCTCTCCGTCGACGTTGTCGAGATCAAGCGCCCCGAGCTCGACGCCAACCTCGTTGCTCAGTCCATCGCTGAGCAGCTCGAGGGCCGCGTTGCCTTCCGTCGCGCTATGCGCAAGGCTGTCCAGTCCGCCCGCAAGGCCGGCGCTAAGGGCATCCGTATCCAGTGCTCCGGTCGTCTCGGCGGCGCCGAGATGGGCCGTCGTGAGTGGTACCGCGAGGGTCGCGTGCCTCTGCACACCCTCCGTGCCAAGATCGACTACGGCACGGCTGTCGCCAGCACCACCATGGGCGCTTGCGGCGTGAAGGTCTGGATCTACCTGGGCGAGAAGCTCCCGGGCCAGCCTGTTCCCAACCCTGCACTCGAGGGCTCTTCCCGTCCTCGTCGTCGTAACTCCGAGAGGAGGGGTCAGTAGTGCTTGCCCCTAAGCGTATTCTTCACCGCAAGGTGCAGCGTGGCTCCATGAAGGGCCAGGCCAAGGGTAATACCGAGCTGCATTTCGGCGAGTTTGGTATCCAGGCTCTCGAGGCCCATTGGATCACCAACCGTCAGATCGAGGCCGCTCGTATTGCCATGACCCGCTACATGAAGCGTGGCGGTCGTGTCTACATCACGATCTTCCCCGATAAGCCCATCACCAAGAAGCCTGCCGAGACTCGCATGGGCTCTGGTAAGGGTAACCCCGAGGAGTGGGTGGCCGTCGTCAAGCCCGGTCGCATCATGTTCGAGGTCAAGGGCGTGCCCGAGGAGGTCGCTCGCGAGGCTCTGCGTCTTGCACAGCACAAGCTTCCCATCAAGACCAAGATTGTTGCTGCCAAGAACGCTGAGCAGCGCATCGAGAAGGAGATGGCTGAGGAGGCCGCTCTCGAGGCCAAGTGGGCTGCTGAGGACGCCGCCGCCGCCAAGGAGGAGAACTAATGAAGCCCGCAGAGATTCGTGAGCTCTCGGACGCTCAGCTCGTTGAGAAGCTGAAGGAAATGCGCGCCGAGCTCTTTAACCTTCGTTTCCAGATGGCCACCAGCCAGCTGGACAACACCGCTCGCGTCAACACCGTGAAGAAGGACATCGCTCGCGTCCTCACGGAGCAGCGCGCCCGCGAGATCGCAGCGGAGAAGTCCGCTGTCGCCGAGTAGGACCTAAGGAGAGAACATGACTGATTCGCGTAACTCGCGTAAGGTCCGTACGGGTGTCGTTACCTCCGTCTCCGGTGCCAAGACCATTGTTGTCACCATCACCGAGCGCAAGCGTCACCCCAAGTACGGCAAGATGATGACCAGCTCCAAGAAGCTGCACGCTCACGACGAGGAGTGCACGGCTGGCGTGGGCGATACCGTCCGCGTTATGGAGACCCGTCCTATGTCCAAGATGAAGCGTTGGCGCCTCATCGAGGTCGTCGAGCGCGCTAAATAAGCAGTCGCTCTTACGACTTGTACGTTTCCGAAGATGTGCGTATGCCTGGCTTGCATACCACGGGCCGTATAAAGGCTGCGCACCTCTCTTCGGTTCTTAGTTCGGAGGAACATCTACCATGATTCAGATGCAAACCATGCTGAACGTCGCCGACAACTCCGGCGCTCGCAAGATTCGCTGCATCAAGGTGCTTGGCGGTTCCAAGCGTCGTTATGCAGGCATCGGCGATGTGTTCATCGGTGCTGTCCAGGAGGCTACCCCTGGCGCCAACGTCAAGAAGAAGGACGTTGTCCGTTGCGTCGTCGTTCGCACCGTTAAGGAGATCCGCCGCAAGGATGGCTCCTACATTCGCTTTGATGAGAACGCCTGCGTTGTCATCAACAACGATGGTTCGCCCGTCGGCACCCGTATCTTCGGGCCCGTCGCTCGCGAGCTTCGTGACAAGAAGTACATGAAGATCGTCTCGCTCGCTCCCGAGACCCTGTAGTTAGGGGAGATATATGTATATCAAGAAGGGCGATAAGGTCCAGGTTCTCTCTGGTAAGGATCGCGGCAAGCAGGGCGTTGTCCTGCGTGCTCTCCCCGCCGAGAACAAGGTCGTTGTCGAGGGCGTTTCGGTCGTCAAGAAGGCCGTCAAGCCCAACGCTGCCAACCAGCAGGGCGGCATTGTTTCGCAGGAGGCTCCCATCGACGCCTCCAACGTCAATCTCGTCTGCCCCGAGTGCGGTAAGGTTACCCGCGTCGGTCACGAGAAGGACGGCAAGAACAAGCTGCGCGTCTGCAAGAAGTGCGGCCACAAGTTCTAAGCTGCCCGCAACATCAAGTTGCTAGCAAAGGCCCGGATGCCCCACGGCACCCGGGCCTTTTTCTATCCCTACTCATTGGGGACAGACTTAAATGAGTGGCCGTTGAGGACGTTCTTAAACGGCTAGTCATTTGGGACAGCCTTGTGCTAAGTTGCGGTGAAATAGGGACTGATGAGGGGCTCTAGAGGGCCAAACAATCCCTATTTCACCGCAACTTAGGTGAGGTCTGTGGTAATGCGCGGCAATCGGATGAATGCGGCAGGAAAGGAACGTCCCCATGTGCCGGCATCCGGGGACGTTCCTTTCCTGCCGGCAGTTTGGGACAGTCCTTTGTGGTCAGATGATTCGTTACGTTCGTTTTCTTCTGGGGATCACTTGGTGCGCAATTCTGCGTACTTGAGTGCGCAGGATTGCGTGAACGTGCGCAGAAATGCGCCGTTTACGGTTGAATAATGACCGTTTGGCGGTAATACGCGCAGAAGTACGCACATACACGCGTATTTGTGCGAATATAGAGCCGTCAGAAATGAAAGACGTTCCATGACACAGGAGGCACTCATGGCAGATTCCAAACAGGCTCCGCTCGATGCTGCGGCGGCCGCAAAGGCTGCGTTCGCTTCGGTTCAGGACAAGCCGTTCCCTAACGACATCTTTACGGCTCCCGAGCTCCGTTGGGCCGTGATCGGTTGCGGCGTTATCGCCAACCAGATGGCTCAGTCCCTCGCCCTTGCCGGCCGCAAGCTCGCGGGCGTTGCCAACCGCACGGTGTCCAAAGCTCAGGCTTTTGCGGAGCAGTATGGTGTCGAGAAGGTTTACGACACCGTCGACGATCTCTACGCCGACCCGGACATTGATGCCGTTTACATCACCACGCCGCACAACACGCACATCACTTATCTGCGCGCCGCGCTGGCCGCTGGTAAGCACGTGCTCTGCGAGAAGGCCATTACGCTCAACTCCGCCGAGCTCGACGAGGCCCGCGCTATCGCCGACGAGCACAACGTGGTCCTTATGGACGCCACCACGGTGCTCCACATGCCCCTGTATCAGGAGCTGCGTCGTCGCATGGATGCGGGCGACTTTGGCCGCATGAACCTTGCCCAGCTCAACTTTGGCAGCTTCAAAGAGTACGGCGACCTGACCAACCGTTTCTACAACCGTAATCTTGCCGGCGGTGCCATGCTCGACATTGGCGTGTATGCGCTTTCCGTCATGCGCCTGTTTATGGCCAGCCAGCCAGCCGAGGTCGTGTCTCTGGGCAACACCTGTGAGACCGGTGTCGACGTTGCGGGCGGCATTGTCTGCCGTAACGCCGAGCAGCAGCTGGGCGTTGTGAGCCTTACGCTCCACTCCAAGCAGCCCAAGCGCTCGGTCATCAGCTTCGATAAGTGCTATATCGAGGTCAACGAGTATCCGCGTGCCGACCATGCGACCATCGTGTGGACTGCGGACGGTCACCGTGAGGAGGTCCACGCTGGCACCGAGGCATACGCTCTGTGCTACGAGATGGCCGACCTGGAGAAGGCCGTTGCCGGCGCTGATTCGAAGCGCGAGCTTCTGGGCTATGCTTCTGATGTTATGGAGCTGATGACCAAGCTCCGCGCCGACTGGGGAGTCGTGTACCCCGAGGAGGAGTAAGCGATGCTTGCGGAAGATAGGCTCAACGCGATCGTGACGATGGTGCAGCAGGCCGGCTCGGTTACCGTGCCGGAGCTTGCTGAAGCCCTGGGCGTGACGGCGTCTACCATTCGGCGCGACCTGCAGGCGCTCGACCGTGCACACCGTATCGCCAAGGTGCACGGAGGCGCGACGAGTCTGGAGCGTGCGCACGTGACGCGCGACCTGACGATCAGCGAGCGCAGTGATCTCCATAACGATGACAAGGAGCGCATCTGCGCCCGTGCCGCGGCTCTGGTGGAGCCCGATAGCTTTGTGTATATCGATTCGGGCTCCACGACCCTCAAGCTCATCGAGCATCTTCCGCGCCTTGAGGGCGTCACCTATGTGACCGACTCCGTGCTCCATGCTCAGCATCTCGCTCTGCGCGGCATGCGCACCGTGGTGCTGGGCGGCGAGCTCAAGCCCGAGACCGAGGCGCTCGTCGGTCCCGACGCCTTGGCAACCCTGGACCGCTATAACTTCAACTGCGGCTTTTGGGGTTCCAATGGCATCGCCGCCGAGCAAGGTCTCACCACACCGGATATCGAGGAAGCGCAAGTCAAGCGTATCTCGATGCGCCATACCGCCAAACGCTTCGTAATCTCAGACGCCAGCAAATTCGGCATGGTGGCGCCCGTCAAGTTCGCGGACTTCCGCGACGCAACGATTATTACCGCGGGCGAGGTGCCAGCCAAGTACCAGTCGATGGACAACGTCATCACGGTCTAGCGACAGGGCAAGGTCAAAACCATTTAGGTTCCTCAATAGAAAAG
The DNA here is from genome assembly GCA_959019945.1 of uncultured Collinsella sp. Classification (GTDB taxonomy): domain Bacteria; phylum Actinomycetota; class Coriobacteriia; order Coriobacteriales; family Coriobacteriaceae; genus Collinsella. The sequence goes on from CAUEQD010000002.1 coordinate 42,907, forward strand.
CGGCAACACCCTCGATGGGCGATGCCGCTTTTGTTGTCTGCCGTTTTGTCTAAATCTGTAACAACTAGACTGTCAGAAGCGGATTAGGTGTTACAGATTGAGATGCTTCTGAGCCGCGCCGCCCCTTTGTCTCAATCTGTAACAGCTGTGACCGATTTTGCCGAGTTACTGTTACAGATCGAGATTTTCTCTTGAGGGGAGATTCGAATGTCTCGATCTGTAACGGATAGACCGGAAAATGGGTTCTAACTGTTACAGATCGAGACGTTTTGGGACCGTGGCTGAGCCATCGCGGCCTAAACCACCACAAAGGTGCCTGTCCCCTATGTGGTGGTTTAGGGCTCCCAGGGGCAGGGGGCTTCGATGTGGATGTGCTCGCCGGTTACGGGATGCGTAAAGGACACGCTGTGGGCATGGAGCATGAGGCCGCAAGGACGCGGCGTGCCGTACAGGTCGTCGCCAACCAGGGGATGGCGCTCGCTTGCCAGATGCACGCGGATCTGGTGTTTGCGGCCGGTGAGCAGCTCGACATCGATATACGAACGCGTGGGCAGGCCTCGACGGCTCTTAAGGCGCTTGAGCACCTTCACGCGCGTTTGAGACGGCTTGCCGCTGGCGCCGACGCGCATCTTGCGGCTGTCGTGGCGGTCGCGGGCGATGGGCTTGTCGATAAGCTTCTCGTTCCAGTCGATCTTGCCCTCGGCCAGCGCCAGATAGTGCTTTTCGAAGGCGTGGTCAATCACCATCTGGTCAAAGGCGGGCTGCGTCTGTTTGTCGAGCGAAAACAGCACCACGCCGGTGGTGTTGCGGTCCAGGCGGTTGAGCGGCTGCATGTCGGTCGCGGCAAAGCCGTCGCCCATGGCCAGCAGCAGGTCACTGGCGTAGTCGGTAAGCGTGCGCTCGCCGGTGCCGTCGCCGTGGACGATCATGCCGGCGGGCTTGTCGATGGCCATGAGCCAGGCGTCGCAGTAGAGGACTTGAGGTTCTTCGTTCACGTGTAAGCCTTTCGGTTAGCTAATTCCCACAAACATGCAGCCCGAGGTCGCCCCGCGCAGGCGGGCGGCGGGCTTACGGCCGGCCTGTGCGGCCTCGACGGCGCGACGGACGCGTGCGACGGCGCGGCCCACCTCATCCGTCTCGAGCAGCGTACCGTCCACCATAAGGCGACGGACGCCGGCGTCGAGCAGCTGTGGCACCTGCGGCGTAAGGTCGATGGGGTAGGCGTCGTACAAGCGAGAGCGGCCATGGATGTCGGTGCGCACGGGCATGACCTTGCCATCGATATTCTTGAGCGACAGCTTGCGGGCGCGCAGGCGGCAGTTGGCGCAATCGTGGATGCAGCCGTTGGCCACCTGCAGGATGCAGTGCTCGCTCGTCATAACGCGCGGACGGCCGAACACGGTGATGCCCAGGGCTGCGGGTGCGGCGGTGCCAAGCGAGACGATCTCGTCAAGCGTGATCTCGGGCGAGAGCCAAAACGCACCGGCTCCGCGCTCGGCAAGAGCCTCCATGCAAGGTGTGTTGTGCACGGGCAGACAAGAGCGGACCTCCGCCGTGGCGCCAACCTGGGCGGCCAGGGCAAGCTCAGAGATATTGCCGACGGCGACCGTGGCACCGGCAACAACCCACGGGTCAACGCGGACGTGGTCGACGGCGCGGCAGACCTCGTCGAGTACGGGTACGATACCCTGCTCAAATGCATCGGCAGGGGAGAGCCCGGCCGCATCGAGCGCGTCGGTGGTCATGTAGATGCGCGTTGCACCCTCGGCACGAGCGGCCTCGGCGGCCTCGAGTGAGATGACGGTGGCGCAGATCTGCGGCTCGTCGCGGTAATGCGTGGGCATGGCGCGCGTACATTTGTCGAGCACCGGCAACTCGAGCGTTTTCGCGCGCTCCTCGTACGGCGCCAGAATGGACTCCTCCAAGGCTTTACAGGCGGCGGCGCGCACCTTGTGCACGGCGGAGAAGCCCATACCGCAGCCCTCATCGAGCGCCACATCAAAGCTTGCTGCCTCAAAGGGCGAGGAGCCCATGCGGCCTACATGCTCCACCAGGTCTGCCGCCTCGACGGCGCGGGTCTTGGCGGCCTCGACGGTGAAGCCCGTGGCGGTGGCGATGAGCGCGGGGTTGTCACAGCAGGTGAGTGTGACAGTAAACGGCTCGCCCAGACGCGCCACGACGGACACATCAACAGCTCGGCGGCGCAGCACATCGCGTTTGAGCGCGGCGCCGGCGGCATCGATGGCGCGCTGGCTGCGGATGACACGCACGCGGCAGCCCTCGGGCATGCTGCGGGGCACGCGACACTCGATGATGTCACCGGCGGCGGCATCATCGGTAGCGATAGTGGTTAGGAACTGGTCGAACTCGTCATCGTGGCGAAGTTCCAACAAGTCGCCCTTGCCCACGGGTTCAAACAGCTCAATGCGGGCGATGGCGGCGCGGCGACGGCGGTCGTCGGGCTTGAGGCCACGCACATCGCGGTTGGCCGGGCGGCTGCCCAGCACCGTGCCCACGATCTGGCCGCGGTTGTTGGAGCGCTCGTAGCTCATCATCTCGTCGCCCGAGGTGCCGTCCTGATAGGCGTGCGTAAAGTCGCGGTTGAAGCAGCGCTTGAGCTGGCGCTGGCGGGCGGCTTCCTCGTCCTTGGCAACGGTGGTTCCGGATAGCATGTCGTCAATTTCGTGACGATACACATCAACGATGGAGTACACGTAATCGGGCGCCTTCATGCGGCCCTCGAGCTTGAGCGATGCGGCGCCGGCGTTATACAGACGGCGAACAAGCTGTGAAGTGTTGGTGTCACGCGGACATAGCGCACGCTCGCGGCCGGCGGGGGAGAGCGTGCGGCCGTTCTCGTCGATTAGCTCGTAAGGCAGGCGACAGGGCTGAGCGCACATGCCGCGGTTGGCCGATCGTCCCGCCATGGCAAAACTCGAAAGCAGGCACAGGCCCGAGTAGCAAAAGCAGATGGCGCCGTGGCTAAAGACCTCAAGGTCCACATCGGGCGCGGCATCGTGAATGGCGGCAATCTCGTCGATGGAAAGCTCGCGCGAGAGGGTCACGCGGTCGGCGCCCTGCTCGCGGCACCAAAGGGTTCCGCGGTCGTCGTGGATGTTTGCTTGGGTTGAGATGTGCGTCTCGATGCCGGGCATGGTGCGCTTGACCTCAAAGAATAGACCCCAGTCCTGGATGATGAAGGCGTCGGCGCCCAGCGTGGAGCAGCGATGGATGAGTTGCAGCGCATCGCCCATCTCGGACTGCTTGATGACGATGTTGACCGTGACGTAGACGCGCGAGCCGGCCAGGTGTGCAGCACGGCAGGCCTGCTCAAAGGCCTCGTCGTTAAAGTTCGTTGCCTTGCGGCGGGCGTTGAAGCTGCCCATGCCGCAGTAGATGGCGTCTGCCCCGGCGGCGAGTGCGGCGGCAAAGGGCTCCGGGCCTCCGGCGGGCGCTAAAAGCTCGGGTCTGCGGTTGGTGGTTCGACTGGCGGTTGCGGTCATATCCTGCCTTTCAAAATGCTCAGATAAACAAAAGTATAGTGGTGCTGTTGCGGCGGACGAGTCCTGTGGCCCAAGCAGGATAAAGTCTTCAGCAGCCCTTCCAGCAAAAATGATCCGTTCCCCTCCGTCCCCATCGGATCAGGTGATCCATAGGGGACGGAGGGGAACGGATCATTTTGAGCTTCACCGTTCGGTCGTGCCGTTCAGCGGCCGACAGGCGCCGTTGGGAGATAAATTATTCTCGTAACGTGATAATAATCTTGCATCGCGCGGGAACCTTGAGTACCATCCCAAATCAAGCGCGGTGTTCAGACCGAATTGTGCCTCCCGGTGTGAACGCCGCGCTCACGCTCTCTCAACTGATCGTAAGGAGATAAACATGAGCAAGACCGTCGTGTCTTCCGATAACGCACCTGCAGCCATCGGCCCGTATTCCCCCGGCATCCAGGCCGGTAACATGGTGTTCCTGTCCGGCCAGCTGGGTATCGATCCCGCAACCGGCAAGATGCCCGAGGGCGTCGAGGCCCAGGCTAAGCAGTCCCTCGCCAACGTCGAGGCCCTGCTGACCGCTGCCGGCGCCACCTTTGCCGATGTCGTCAAGACCACGGTCTACCTGGCCGACATTGCCGACTTCGCTGCCGTGAACGAGATCTACGCCTCCAAGTTCGAGGCTCCGTTCCCCGCGCGCAGCGCTTTCCAGGTTGCCGCCCTTCCGGCCGGCGGTCTGGTTGAGATCGAGGTCGTCGCCGCTCTCTAAGGCGTTGGCAACAACTAAACATGACATGCAAAAAGACCCTGCAGTGCGAGCTGCAGGGTCTTTTGTCAAGCGATGCGACAAAAATGATCCGTTTTCCTCCGTCCCCAAGGAATCAGCGGGTTAGCCTTCCTTGCGGACTTTTTGCAGGTAGCGGTAGACGCTGGGCTCCGAGATGCCCAGCGCGGTGGCGGCGCAGGCCACGGCGCCCTTGAGCATGAACACCCCGTTGCCGTTGAGGTGGCGAATGACGTCCACGCGGTCGCTCTGACCAAGCGACGCTACATCCAGCCCTCGCGCGCTCAGCAGCTCGGCAATACTGCGGTCGATGAGCTCCTGTGTGGACTCCGAAAGGCTTTCGACCTCGATAGGGGCGGGCTCCGTGCGAGTCGGCGCCGCGTCGAAGCATGCCATGAGCTGCTGCGCCATGGCGTTGATGGAGCGCACGGTCGAGAGGTCGGTGTTGACGCAGAGCATACCGACGATCTCGCCATTCTCGCGGATAAAGAACGTCGCGGACTCCAACGTCTTGCCACCGGCGCCGCGCCCTTCATAACCCGTAATAAACGGCAGGTCGCGATACTTGGCGTCGTGCATGATCTTGAGTGCCAGATCGGTGGCGGGGCCGCCGACCTTGCGGCCGCTCACGATGCCGTTGCGAATATCGACGATGGCGTGGTCGGGATCCGAGAAATCGTGCAGCACGATTTCGCTGTTCTTACCGAGTATCTGCTCCAGGAAATCGACCATCGGCAAAAAGCGACGTACGGTCTCGTTCACGGGCAACTCCTTGGGGTGAAATCGAAAATGTTCATAACAATTTTTTCTCATGGTAACACGGTGTCTATTGACTCGCATATTCGCAGGTACATTGCGTAATACAGACGAACGGTAGGAATTTGGCGGTAAACGGTCGACCAAAAGAAAAGTTAGATGTTATTTTGACCAGACACTTTCCTGACCTGCGAAAATGCATTGTCTCAGCTCAAGAATAGTATGATAACAAAAAATTATTATTGAGAATGAGAATCATCTTTAATACGATATGCAACGAAGGCACAACCTCAACCCCGCACTGCGTCACAATAGGGCGTTAGATGCGAAAACAACTATTTCGAGGATTGGTGGTCAAATGACCCAGGAGACGGTTACGAACGGCACTGAAGCCCTGTTCACTCGTGAAGGCATGCCTCCCGTTAAGGAAATGATCCCGTGTGCCCTTCAGCACGTACTGGCTTCGTTTGCCGGTATTATCACCCCGGCTGTCATCATGGCCGGCGTCTACGGCTTTAATAGCCAGCAGAGCACCGACATCATCCAGGTCGCGCTCATTCTTTCGGCAATCGACACGGCCCTTCAGGCCTTCGCTCCCTTCCGTCGCATCGGCGGCGGCCTGCCCATCGTCATGGGCGTTTCGTTCGCGTTCCTCCCGGCCCTCCAGGCCATGGGTGCCTCGGGCTTTAGCTTTGGCGCTCTGCTGGGCGGCGAGATCGTCGGCGGCGCCGTCGCGGTCCTCTTTGGTCTGGCCTACAGCAAGATTAAGTGGCTGTTCCCGCCTGTCGTGACCGGTACGGTCATCTTCTCCATTGGCGTCTCTCTCTATCCCACGGCCGTCAAGTACATGGCCGGTGGCATGGGCACGCCGCTGTGGGGCACTCCGCAGGCCTGGTGCGTCGCTCTTATCACCTTCGCCGTGGTCTTTGCGCTCGCCAACTTTGGCAAGGGTACGCTCAAGCTGGGATCCGTGTTCTTTGGCATGATCGTTGGCATGATCGTTTCGATTCCCTTTGGCATGATCGACTTCTCCAGCGTCGCCACCGCTCAGGTCTTCGCCCTTCCCAAGCTCATGCCCTATGCGCTCGAGTTTGATCCCGAGGTCTGCATTACCCTCGCCGTCGTGTTCCCCATGGTTGCCATCCAGGTTATCGGTGACGTCTCCGCCGCCTGCCTGGGCTCCATCGACCGTATGCCCACCGAGCGCGAGCTCTCCGGCGCTATCGTGTCCCAGGGCCTCACCTCTATGGTCGGCGGCCTGCTGGGCGGTCTTCCCACCAGCGCCCTTGGCCAGAACGTGGGCATCATCTGCTCCAACAAGGTCGTCAACAAGTGGGTCTTTGTGATCATCGCTGCCGTCTTTGCCATCGCCGGTCTGTTCCCGCAGCTCTCTGCCGTCCTTTCCGCTATCCCGCAGCCCGTCATCGGCGGCGCGACCGTCGGCGTCTTTGGCACCATCACCATGAACGGCGTGCGCATGTTCACCCGCGAGGGCCTCACGCAGCGCACCACCACCATCGTCGGTACCTCCGTTGTCTTTGGCCTGGGTATCTGGATGGCCAGCGGTTGCCTTGCCGGCGAGGGTATGCCTGCCTGGGTGTCCACCGTCATCGGCTCCAATGCCGTAACCCCCACCGCCATCATGGCCATTGTCCTTAACCTGATCCTTCCGCAGACGCCGGTCGTGGCTCAGCACATCGATGCCGCCAAGGACGCTGCCGTGGATCTGGTCTTGCCCGAGAGCAAGAAGTAACCAATTCGGTGCTATTCGTCGGTGGACGCATCGCCTCGTCCGCCGACGTCATGCGGCGCCAAGCCGCACTTCAAAGGGCTTGTCCCTTTGGTGAAGCGTTGACGGGAGAGGGCCCGTTTCCGGTGTAGGCCGGCGCTTCGCACTCCGCCATGTCAGAGGTGTCAAACCCCGCCCCTGATGTTGAAGGGAGCATTTATGCTTCTGGTCGCTAACGGTTCCGTCTTTACTCGCAACGCTCAGGCCCCGTTCATCCCCAACGGTGCGGTCGCCATTGACGGAGATACGATCGTCGAAGTGGGCCCCGAGTGCGAGCTCAAGGCCAAGTACCCGGATGCCGAGTACGTCGACGCCCGGGGCAACCTCATCATGCCCGGACTCATCAACTGCCACACCCACATCTACTCCGGTCTGGCCCGCGGCCTTGCCATTAAGGGCTGCAACCCCACCAACTTCCTGGAGAATCTTGAGCAGCAGTGGTGGAAGATCGACGACAACCTGACGCTCGACGGCACCAAGGCCAGCGCCTATGCCACGATCTTGGACTCCATCCGCGATGGCGTCACCACGATCTTCGATCACCACGCGAGCTTCTGTGAGATCCCGGGAAGCCTCTTTACCATTAAGGACGCCGCTCGGGAGCTGGGCATGCGTTCGTGCCTGTGCTACGAGGTCTCCGATCGCCGCGGCCAGGAAAAATGCGACCAGGCCATTGCCGAGAACGCCGAGTTTGCCCAGTGGGCCGCCAAGGAGCGTCGCGATAACGACAACCACATGATTGCCGCCATGTTTGGCGGTCACGCCACCTTTACGCTGTCGGACGAGACCATGGACAAGATGGCCGAGGCCAACAACGGCCTGACCGGCTTCCACATCCACGTGTGCGAGGGCATGAACGATGTGTGGGATTCTCGCCTCAACCGCGGTGGCATCAGCCCTGTCGAGCGCCTGCTGCAGCACAACCTGCTCGGTCCCGACACCATGCTCGGCCACTGCATCCACGTGACGCCCGCCGAGATGGATATCGTCAAGGAGTCCGGCACCTGGCTGGTCAACAACCCCGAATCCAATATGGGCAACGCCGTGGGCTGCGCCCCCGTGCTCGAGTTCTTCCGCCGCGGCATCCCCGTGTGCATGGGCACCGACGCCTACACCCACGATATGCTCGAGAGCCTCAAGGTCTTCCTGATCATTCAGCGCCACAACGCCGCCATGCCCAACGTGGGCTGGTGCGAGGCCATGACCATGCTGTTCGAGAACAACGCCAAGATGGCCAGCAAGTACTTCGATCGCAAGCTCGGTGTGCTCGAGGCCGGCGCCGCTGCCGACGTCATCGTTATGGACTACAAGCCCTTTACGCCGCTGAGCGAGGAGAACATCGACGGCCACATGCTCTTTGGCATGATGGGCAAAAACTGCCGCACCACCATCATCAACGGCCGCGTCCTGTACAAGGATCGCGAGTTCGTTGGCATTGACGAGGAAAAGATCAACGCGTGGACCATGGCTGAGTCCAAGAAGCTCTGGAGCACGCTCAACGATCGCACCTACTAATTACAAGTAGATTCACGCGCGTCGGATGTTTCGCCGCATCCGACGCGCGCATAGGCGGCCTCCGCGGGGTCGCCGGCGCTGTGCTAGCGCTACACCGTATTTGCGCCCGCCGCGCGGTCTCGCCGGGCGTTACAGAGAGGAGCTCACTATGAGCGACATCATGAGGCCGATCCCGTTTTCGCAGCTGATGAACTGGATCATCGAGGAGCACAAGACCCAGGACGCCATCTTTGGCGTGCGCAAGATGGTTACGACCAACCAGGAGGGCGCGCTTCCCATTTTTGACGAGCGCATCGAGACTCCGTTTGGCCCGGCCGCCGGTCCCAATACGCAGCTTGCCCAGAACATCGTGGCATCCTACGTGGCCGGTTCCCGCTTCTTTGAGCTCAAGACCGTCCAGGTTATGGACGGCGAGGAGCTCTCCAAGTGTGTGAACAAGCCCTGCATCGTGGCGCAGGACGAGTGCTACAACTGTGAGTGGTCGACCGAGCTCGAGGTTCCGCAGGCCTTTGCCGAGTACGTGAAGGCATGGTTCGCCTGCCACCTCATCGCTCGCGAGTACGGCCTGGGAAGCCCGGACGGTTTTGTCTTCAACATGTCCGTGGGTTATGGCCTGGAGGGCATCAAGAGCCCCAAGGTCGACGCCTACATCGAGGGTATGAAGGACGCCAGCGGCTCCGACGTCTGGAACGAGTGCCGCACATGGGCGCTCGCCAACCTGGACAAGTTTGAGCATGTCGATGCCGCATTTGTCGAGTCCATCCCGGCGCGCGTGTCCAACTCCATCACCGAGTCTACCCTGCACGGCTGCCCGCCGGCGGAGATCGAGCGCATCGCGACCTATCTGATCACCGAGAAGGGCCTTAACACCTACATCAAGTGCAACCCCACGCTGCTGGGCTATGAGTTTGCCCGCCAGCGTCTGAACGAGCTGGGCTTTGACTACATCGTCTTCGACGATACGCACTTCCGCGAGGACTTGCAGTGGGTCGACGCCGTGCCCATGTTCGAGCGCCTGATTGCCCTGTGCGCCGAGCGCGGCCTGGAGTTTGGCGTCAAGCTGACCAACACCTTCCCCGTCGACGTGACGAGAAACGAGCTGCCCTCCACCGAGATGTACATGTCGGGCCGTTCGCTGTTCTCGCTGACCATCGAGGCCGCCCGTCGCATTACCGAGCAGTTCGATGGCAAGCTGCGCATCAGCTACTCCGGTGGTGCCACGGTCTACAACATCCGCGCCCTGTACGATGCCGGCATTTGGCCCGTCACCTTGGCGACCGACGTGCTCAAGCCCGGTGGCTACGAGCGCTTTAGCCAGATGGCTGGCGAGTTTACCGACCTGGATGGCAAGCCGTTCGCGGGCGTCTCGCTCGAGGCCGTGACCGCGATCCAGACCGATTCGCTCACCAACCCGCTCTACAAAAAGCCGCTGCGTCCGCTGCCCGACCGCAAGGTCGCCGGCAAGAGCCCGCTTTCCGACTGCTTTACCACGCCGTGCCGTACGAGCTGCCCCATTCAGCAGGATATTCCCGCCTACTTGGCGGCTGTGGACGAGGGCCGCTACGAGGACGCGCTCAACATCATCATCGAGCGCAACGCCCTGCCGTTCATTACCGGCACCATCTGCCCGCATCCCTGCGGTCGTGCCTGCGAGCGTGCGTTCTACGAGCCCGAGGGCGCCCAGATTCGCGCCAGCAAGCTCAAGGCCGCCCGCGAGGCCATGACCGCCGTGCTGCCCAAGCTGCGCGCCCAGGCCATTGCTAACGACGGTGAGCACAACGTTGCCGTTATCGGTGGCGGCCCGGCCGGTCTGGCGACGGCGTTCTTCCTGACGCGTGCCGGCGTGTCCGTCACCATCTTTGAGGCCCGCGATTCGCTCGGCGGCGTGGTCCGTCACGTGATCCCCGAGTTCCGTATCGCCAGCGACGATATCTCGCACGACGCCGAGCTTTGCCTGGCCTTTGGTGCCAAGGTTCAGCTCAACGCTCGCGTGGATTCCATTGAAGAGCTCAAGGCCCAGGGCTTTACCGACGTGGTCGTGGCCACCGGTGCCTGGATGCCCGGCTCTGCGGGCTTGGGCGAGGGTGCCGAGCTCGACGTGCTGGAGTTCCTCGAGACCGCCAAGAAGGGCGAGAAGCTCGAGCTGGGCGAGGACGTCGTGGTCATCGGCGCCGGCAACACCGCCATGGACGCGGCACGCGTGGCCAAGCGCCTGACCGGTGTGAAGAACGTGCGCCTGGTGTATCGCCGCACCAAGAAGCAGATGCCCGCCGACGAGGAAGAGCTCGATCTTGCTCTTGCCGATGGCGTTGAGTTCTGCGAGCTGCTGGCGCCTAGGGCACTCAACGGCGCCGTGCTGACCTGCGATGTCATGGAGCTCGGCGAGCCGGATGCAAGCGGCCGCCGCAGCCCCGTCGCCACGGGCGAGACCGTCGAGCTGCCCGCCACCACGGTGATCTGCGCCGTGGGCGAGGGCATCGATGCCAGCCTGTACGATGCTGCGGGCGTTGAGCACGACCGTCGCGGTCGCCTTGCCGCTACTTCCACCGGCGTCGAGGGTGTTTGGGCTGCAGGTGACTGCCGTCGCGGTCCTGCCACCGTGGTCGAGGCTATTGCCGACGCCGCCGAGGTCGCCCGTGCCATCGCCGGCGTGGACTTTAACAAGTACGCCGACTGCAACGAGCAGGCCGGCCGCGAGGACACCTGCTACGAGCGCAAGGGATCGCTGTGCCGCGACAAGCGCAACTGCACCAAGACCCGCTGCCTGGGCTGCGGCTCGGTGTGCGAGGTCTGCTGCGACGTGTGTCCCAACCGCGCCAACGTGGCAATTAAGGTGCCGGGCCTGGCCAAACATCAGGTCGTCCACGTCGATGGCATGTGCAACGAGTGCGGCAACTGCGCCGTATTCTGCCCCTACCAGGAGGGTCGTCCCTACAAGGACAAGCTCACCCTGTTCTGGAGCGAGCAGGACATGGAGAACTCCGAGAACGAGGGCTTCCTGGCTGTGGACGAGGACCACTTTAAAGTCCGCGTCGCCGGCACGGTCCGCACCGTCTCGGTCGATGCCGTCAACACCGGTCTGCCCGAGGCCGTCCGCCTGACCATCAAGGCCGTGTGCGACAGCTATCCGTATCTCCTTAAGAAATAGGCGAGTCTCTTATGGCCAAATCCATTCAACATAACGTGGCCTACGTTGCCTGCGGAAGTGGTTGCGCCTCCGCAGGCGGCGACGCCCGCTGCAGCGAAGGCTGCATTGGCTGTGGCGCCTGCGTCACGGCCTGCCCCCACGGTGCCATTGCGCTGGTCGATGGCATCGCCCGCGTGGATCGCTCCAAGTGCACGGGCTGTGGCCTGTGCGGCATGGCGTGTCCACAGCGCGTGATTGCCTTCGTTCCCGGCTACCAGAACATCCTGGTGCGCTGCAACAACACCGACAAGGGCGCCATTGCGCGCAAGATCTGCGACACGAGCTGCATCGGTTGCGGCATGTGCGCCAAAAAGTGCCCTGCCAGCGCTATCCGCATCGAGGACAACTGCGCCCATATCGACGGCGCGGACTGCCTGTCGTGCGGCATGTGCGCCGTCGTCTGCCCGCATGGCGCCATCCACGACCGCACCGGCATCGCCGCCGGCGTGTAGAAGGGAATCACCATGGCACAGGAATTCACTTTTACCGTTAACGGCGTCGAGCGCACGACGACTCAGAACAAGCCGCTGCTCCGCTACTTGCGCGACGACCTGCATATCCATTCCGCTAAGGACGGCTGCTCCGAGGGCGCCTGCGGTACCTGCACCATCCATGTGGACGGCGCGGCCGTCAAGGCGTGCGTGCTGACCACCGCTCTTGCCGCCGGCCGTAATATCGTGACCGTCGAGGGCCTGCCCGAGGACGTGCGCGAGGCCTTTGTGTACGCCTTTGGCGCCGTGGGCGCCGTGCAGTGCGGTTTTTGCATCCCCGGCATGGTCATGGCGGGTGCAGCGCTCATCGCCGAGGACCCCGAGCCCACCGAGGAGCAGATCAAGTACGCCATCCGCGGCAACGTCTGCCGCTGCACCGGCTACAAAAAGATTATCGAGGGCATCTCGCTGGCCGCTGCGGTACTCCGCGGCGAAAAGCAGATCGACGAGGATCTGGAGCGCGGCGATGACTACGGCGTGGGTAAGCGCGCCTTCCGCATCGACGTGCGCAAGAAGGTGCTCGGCGAGGGCAAGTACCCCGACGACATCGACGAGATCGACCAGCCGGGCCTGACCTATGCCAGCGCCGTGCGCTCCAAGTACCCGCGCGCCCGTGTGCTCTCCATCGATACCTCCAAGGCCGAGGCCCTGCCCGGTGTGGTGGGTATCCTGCGCGCCGAGGACGTGCCGGTCAACCAGGTCGGCCACCTTATCCAGGACTGGGACGTCATGATCGCGGCGGGCGATATCACCCGCTGCGTGGGCGATGCCATCGTGCTGGTGGTTGCCGAGGACGAGGCGACGCTCGAGAAGGCCAAGAAGCTCGTAAAGATCGAATACGAGCCGCTGGGGCCCGTGCGCAACATTGTCGAGGCCAGGGCCGCCGACGCCCCACGCCTGCATGACAGCTTCTTTGCCTTTGGCAACACGGTGGAGCTCAAGGACAACGTGTGCCAGAGCCGTCATGTGACGCGCGGCGACGCCGCCAAGGCGCTGGCGGAGAGCGCATTCACCGTGACGCAGCGCTTTTCCACGCCCTTTACCGAGCATGCCTTCTTGGAGCCCGAGTGCGCCGTGGCGTTCCCGTATAAGAACGGCGTCAAGGTGCAGTCGACCGACCAGGGTGCCTACGACACGCGCAAAGAGTGTGCCCACATGTTTGGCTGGGACAACGAGCCCGAGCGCGTGGTCGTCGAGACCATGCTCGTGGGTGGCGGCTTTGGCGGCAAGGAGGACGTGTCCATCCAGCACCTGGCCGCGCTCGCCGCATATAAGTTCCAGCGTCCCGTGAAGTGCAAACTCACGCGCGCCGAGTCGCTCGCGTTCCATCCCAAGCGCCACGCCATGGACGGCACCTTTACGCTGGGTTGCGACGCCGAGGGCAACTTTACCGGCCTGGACTGCGAGATCAACTTTGATACCGGCGCCTACGCTTCGCTGTGCGGCCCGGTGCTCGAGCGCGCCTGCACGCATGCCGTCGGCCCCTACAAGTACCAGAACACCGACATTCGCGGCTTTGGCTACTACACCAACAACCCGCCCGCCGGTGCATTCCGCGGCTTTGGCGTTTGCCAGTCCGAGTTTGCGCTCGAGAGTCTCATCGACCTGCTGGCCGAGAAGGTCGGCCTGGATCCGTGGGAGATCCGCTACCGCAACGCCATCGAGCCGGGCGAGATTCTGCCCAACGGCCAGATTGCCGACTGCTCCACGGCGCTGAAGGAGACGCTGCTCGAGGTCAAGGATGCCTACTACGCGCATCCCGGCCACGCTGGCATCGCCTGTGCCATGAAGAACGCCGGCGTGGGCGTCGGCCTGCCCGATGCCGGCCGCTGCAAGATTCGCATCGAGGATGGCCGTGCCGTGGTCTACGCTGCCACGTCCGACATCGGCCAGGGCTGCAACACCGTCTTTTTGCAGGACGTTGCCGAGGCCTGCGGTCTGCCGCTGAGCTGCATTGCCAACGGCGAGTGCTCGACCGAGAACGCCCCCGACTCCGGTACCACGTCCGGCTCGCGCCAGACGGTCGTGACCGGCGAGGCCGTGCGTGGCGCCGCCTTCTTGCTGCGCGACGCCATGCTTGGCATCGAGGCTGGCAAGCCCGCGCCTACCACTCCGGTGAGCGCTCATGGCGACGGCGCCAAGATCGAGTACGACGACGGTCGCGCCTATCAGCTGCACACGCAGGAGCTCGTCGCCGGCCAGGGTATGCATCCTCAGGATCCCGCGGCAGCCATCAAGGCGCTCGAGGGATGCGAGTTTGGCTACGTGTACCTGGAGCCGACCGACAAGCTGGGTGCGGATGTTCCCAACCCCAAGAGCCACATCTGCTACGGCTTTGCCACGCATGTGGTCATTTTGGATGATGACGGCCGCGTGAGCGAGGTCTATGCTGCGCACGATTCCGGCAAGGTAGTCAACCCCATCTCCATCCAGGGTCAGATCGAAGGCGGCGTGCTCATGGGTATGGGCTATGCGCTTACCGAGGACTGGCCGCTCAAGGACTGCGTGCCCCAGGCAAGGTACGGCACGCTCGGGTTGTTCCGTGCGCCCGAGATTCCGGATATCCACGCCATCTACGTGGAGAAGGACGAGCTGCTGCCCGTGGCATACGGCGGCAAGGGCATCGGCGAGATCGCGACGATTCCCACGGCGCCCGCCGTGCAGAACGCTTACCGCGCGTTTGACGGCAAGCTGCGTCCAGATCTGCCCATGGTGGATACGCCGTACAGCCGCGCCCGTCGCCGCGGGTAGGTTAGGGCGCGGACAGCCATTACTGACGAGCTGTTCGCGCTCAACATCAACTGCATATGCTGCACCTTTGGCCCCAGCTCCATCGCGAGCCGGGGCCTTTTGTTTGGAGCGCCTCCGCATGCGGAAGCTGCGTCCCAGATTTCGGCTCCAGAATGGGACGCGCTTTCCGGTTGGAGCTTCAAACGGAAAGCGCGTCCCGGAATCCGCGCCTGGAATGGGACGCACTTTCCGGAACAGCCCTCAACCGGAAACTGCGACCCGGAATCGACGCTCGGAACGGGATGCGCTTTCCCTTGGGGCTCTCAGCGGAAAATGTATCCCGGAATCAGGCCTCGGAGTGGGATGCACTTTCCGGAACGGTCCTCAACCGGAAACTGTGTCCCAGAATCGACACTCGGAACGGGATATGCTTTCCGGAACGGCCTTCAAGCGGAAATTGCATCCCGTTCTGAGCCTTCATTCCGGGACACGGTTTCCGCTAGGCATGCCATCTGGAAAGCGCATTCCGTTTTGAGTGTCCGAACTGGGACACGCTTTCCGCGGGAGTGGCTGTTGGGAAAACGCGGCCCAGATAGGGGGGGGGATGCGACCCGGCAATGCGTGGCTCAACAGCCCCTACAGCTCTACCTCGTTGAGCCATGTCGGCAGCGCGGTCTGCCGGATACCTGCCGTCTGCAGCTTTTTGGCGAGCATTCCTGCCGAGCGGACCTCGTTCATGGTAAAGCGCAGCAGGGGGTGACCGTAGAGCGATAGATGCGCCTCGCGCTGTCGTTCGGCAACGAGCGCCTCGGCAGCGGTGCGTCCGGCCAGCATGGTCTGGTCGGTATATTTGATGAGCCCGTCGAGCTCGCCCAGTGTGAGTTCCCGCGCCTGACGCTCCCAGGCAAAGTCCGTTCGTATGGGCTTGGCCGAATCGAAGGGGTCCGTCAACTCGTATTGAAGCCAGTCGGGCGCAAAGCCCGTCTCGATCATGACGGCGCGGGCGACCGATTCCCCGCCGCTCTCGGCGCGGGCGTCGGCATATCGAAGCGTTGTGAGGGCGGTACGAATCGCGCGACCATTGCGGGCGGTCGCTCGTTGCTCGACGGCCTCCATCAACTGCTCTCGTGTAAGGCCGAGCTTTGAGATTGCCGAATCGGCAATGGGCATGCCGTCGGCAAAACCAGTTTGCAGCAGGCAATCTGTGGCCGTTTGGATGGGCGGCGTTACCGATATGCCGGCTCTACGTATTGCTCCGGCCGGCTCAATCTGGTGCCGCTGAATATGCGCGCCCGGACGAGCCGACGGCTTTGTCGAGCTGCAAACATGCACGACATTCAGGTGTCGCCACGAGACCTCGAGCCCCAGCAGGCAGGCGGCCGAAAACGAGCAGAACGTCCAATCGGGGTGGATGATCGCAAGGGCGCGAATAATCTCGCAATGACGCTGCGCTCGGTTGAGTTCATCCCAGCGCATTTTACGCGCGAACAGTCCCGGCATGGGCGAGACGACCATGTCGCCGATGCGCCGAAGGAGCGCTTTTCGGATCGCCGTGCTCGGGGGAATCAGACAGCGCCCCTCTTGTTCGGCTTGGGTGAGTAGTTGATCGATGAGTTGGTCATTGCAATGGGTCATGAGCTACCGCCTCCTTTTGGGTAGCAAAAACGTACCAGCTGGAACTTGCCGCTCAGCTGACCAAAAGCTGACCAAAATCTAACCATGCAGGTAGATGGCCTGTTTTCGGCGACATTTTTACATCCGAATCGGTGGGCGGTAATCGGCGACCTTGAACGGTAGCTAGATATGAAGTCTTGGTAAGTTTCGGGACGTGTACTTTTTTGAAAAAGAGCATTCTATCTGCAGTTTCGTGTTTCTGGATCGCATATTTGAAGGCATGTGATAAGGGCTGCGGATCGCTGTCTTGTATCTGCGGAAACTGTGACCCGGAATTTACGTTCGGAATGGGACGCGCTTTCCGGAACAGCCCTCAAACGGAAATTGCATCCCGGAACGAGCTCTCAGAGCGGGATGAACTTTCCCAACGGGGCCGCAGGCGGAAATTGCATCCCGGATTCGACGCTCAGAATGGGATTCGCTTTCCGGTAGAGGCCTCAAATGGAAGATGCGTCCCAGGGCCCGCAACGGCGCCGCCGCGCAACTTTGTGTCCGCACGGACGGCTATGTTTACTGCAACGTAGCCATTCGTGGAAAGGACGGATGCCATGGCAACGGATAAGACCGGTTATGTGAGCGTTGGTGCCCGGATCGAGGATAAGGTCATGCCCGACCGCGTGATCTTTAGCATTGGCTTTGGCGGCCGCTTTGATACCAAGGAGGCGTGCCTGGACGATTACAACGCCGATCGCGCCAAGGTCGCCGCTGCGCTGGCGCCCTTTGGTCTGGATGACGAGTTAACGTGTCGCCGGTACACCTGCTATGCGCAGACGACGCGCAAAAGGGCAATCATCGTGGGCTACGACTACTATGCGTACGGCACGGTTGCCGCGCCTGTCGATTCGATTGATTGTGCGGCTGTGTGGACGGCGCTCAACACCTGCGGATCGCGTGCCGACATGAACATTCGATTTGAACTTGCGGATGAGCGCGCGGCGGAGGACGTCCTGATTGCCCGCGCTGTCGAGCGCGCCCGCGGTAATGCGCAGGCGCTCGCTGCGGCCGCGGGGACTAAGCTGGGCGGCATCAAGCATATCTCGTATAACAGCCGGCCGGGGGATTATGGCACGGTATACTGCGCTGCCATGGGCGCTCCCGATGGGGCATCCGGAGGCCTTGGGGAAACGGTGCTGGATCCGGAACCCATCGAGGTTGAGTGCTCCGTGGACGTGGAGTGGTGGCTGGAGTAGTGGACGAGTCGGGCGGGCGTCGAGCTTTCATTACTGAAAAACCATTTGTTAAACCTGACAACCGTGGGTAGAATAAAGTCGACGGCAGCCCAAGTAGAGAAGAGCTGGGCAGCGCCGTTGCTTTGCTTAAGGGGTCAATGCCTTAACGGCGTCGACCCCTCTTCTTTTGCTTCGTACGCTGCTTAAGTGCCTCGGAAAGTCCGATAAGCGCCGTGAGGAGCGAGACCAAAGCGGTCAGGAGCTTCACGAAATCAATCAGATCGGTCATGGGCATCACCTCCCGTCGCATGGAGGGCGCTGCCCGGCACATGGAACTGCCGTCAACAACAGCTATCTTATCAAATTACAGCATAATATACGAATATATGTTCGCTTATATTGGAGCTGCGAGCTGATGGGCGAGGACGTTCTGGAAAAGCTCGTGTACCGAAGCGAGCTCTTTAGGCGCCAGCATAAAAGCTATGTGCTCTTCTCGAAGCGCGGCTTTACGCAGGGATGTCGGGATGCTGCGGAGAGTAGGGGAGACGTCAAGCTGATCTCGTTTGCCGAGATGTGAGGGCGGGGATAATGAAGCGCGTCCTGATTTGATGCTGGGAATGGGATGTGCTTTCCTTTTGCGACCTTTGGCGGAAAGTGTGTCCCAGAATTCGGCCCCAGAATGGGATGCCGTTTCCGGATCGGCCCTCAGGCGGAAATTACGACCCGGAATCTGGCTCCAAAACGGGACACACTTTCCCATCGGGGCTTCAAACGGAAACCGTGTCCCGGAATCGAGCCTCAGGGTGGGACGCATTTTCCGGTAGAGGCCTGGGACGGAAGGCGTGTCCCAGAATCCGGTTAATCCGATGGCCAGGTGGTTGAGCGAGCGGGCTCCGAGGCTCCATTACTGAAAATTCATTTGTTAAACCTGGCAACCGTGGGTAGAATAAAGTCGACGGCAGCCTAAGGGTGATAGCTGGGCAGCGCCGTTACTTAGTTCAAGGGGTCAATGCCTTAACGGCGTCGACCCCTCTTCTTTTGCTTCGTACGCTGCTTAAGTGCCTCGGAAAGTCCGATAAGCGCCGTGAGGAGCGAGACCAAAGCGGTCAGGAGCTTCACGAAATCAATCAGATCGGTCATGGGCATCACCTCCCGTCGCATGGAGGGCGCTGCCCGGCACATGGAACTGCCGTCAACAACTGCCATGCTATCAAAGCGCGGTCATAAATACGAATATATGTTCGATAATAACAGCAACGTGATTCCCTCGAATAGCAGCCTTTCGTAAGGGCGGCAGAAGACGGCGCTGGGCGATTGGGGATAGACGCGCAGGTCTTCGTCACCGAAAGCCCGTTTGATTAACCAGCCCTCTGTAGGTACACTGCATATTGATGGACTCGGGATGACCGCTGATTCAAGTCACCGGGCCTAAATCTTTTTCATGCATTTGAATAGAGCGGGCGACTCTCTTGGGGCGGTCTGCATGGCGTGCAACCGGCGCATGACGTTGCACCCCGCTTTTGTGTCCGCACGGGCGCCTATCCTTACGGCAATGTAGTCGCTTATGTAACAAGCGGCATTTGACGGAGAGAGGCCCTAACCGTGTCAGCTGAAAAGACGCCGGGTATCTCGGCTATCGATACGACGAACTTTGCGCGCCAGATCGTGCTGGACTTTGAGTTTGCGCCGGTCCCAAAGCAGCGCCAGCGACGTGGGCTGCGCAACGAGATTATCGAGGTCGGCGCCGTCAAGCTTGATTACCACAGCAACGTTATGGGCGAGTTCTCGCAGTTTGTGCAGACGGAATTTACCGAAGGCGTTGCGTTTTCCGTCCGCGAGCTTACGGGGATATCAGCCGTGGACACCGCGATGGCCGATCCGCTCTACATGGTGATCAAAAGGCTCAGCGATTGGATCGGTCGCTACTCCGCCCAGGTGGTTTGCTGGAGCGGGGCGGACCGGCGACAACTTTTGACCGAGTGCCAGGCAAAACACATCGACCTTGCCGCATTTCCTACGGACTGGGCTGACCTGCAGGCGTTTTACACCTCGATCATGGACGTGGGCAGCCACGGGCGCGTCTCTTTGAGTGACGCGGCGACGTGGTTTGGCATCGAGTTTGACGAGTCGACGGGTCACGCCCACAGCGCCCTTGCCGATGCGCGCGTGACCGCCAAGCTGCTCAAGCAGATGATGGAGGGGGACTATCACGTGAGTCCGCACGCCCAGGAAGTCCGCCAGCGGTGGGGGATGGGCGAGCGACCCCAGACGCGCCTCTCCAGCAAGTGTCCCGAGCTGGGCGATCTGCTGTTGAAGCTGAAGGCGGAGGGGAGGTAGGAGGCAGACAGCCATCCGGAGGCGTCTGATCGGCGGCCCCTCGGGGCTTGCCCGTATCGTAGGCAATGCGCCGAATGCTCGCCATCGAAATTTATCGATGACCTATTGCAGACTGTAATGGGCCTGAGCCATCCCGGGGAAATTGCCGCGTGACCTATAATGTTTGGAACAGTTAAATGCGCTTTTTGCAATTGTGCAGATAGGTTTTGCTATGGTTTTCGATAAAGAGGCTTCGTTCGAAGAAGCGGTCATAACCGTGCTAAAGCAGCACGGCTGGGACGACGCGGGAGGTGTGCTTCGCTATCCCACCGAGCAGGACCTCATCGACAACTGGGCGAAGATTCTGTTCCAGAACAACGCCGACATAGACCGCCTGAACGGCTGCCCGCTCACCCAGGGCGAGATGGCGCAGATCATCGAACAAATCGAAACGCTCAAGACCCCACTCGCACTCAACGGGTTCATCAACGGAAAGACCGTCGCCGTCACGCGCGACAACCCCGACGACGCGCTTCACCTGGGCAAGGAGGTGAGCCTGAAGATTTATGATCGTCAGGAGATCGCAGCCGGCCAGAGCCGCTACCAGATAGCTCAGCAGCCGGTCTATCCTGCGAAGAACAAGATTCTGAACGACCGCCGTGGAGACCTGTGCCTGCTCATCAACGGCATGCCGGTCATCCATATCGAGCTCAAGCGTAGCGGCATCCCCGTCAGCCAGGCTACTGGTCAGATCGAGAAGTATGCCCACGAGGGCGTGTTCACGGGGCTCTTCCGCCTGACGCAGATCTTCGTGGGGATGACCCCCGACGAGGCGCGCTATTTCGCCAACCCTGGCACGGGCGCATTCAACCCGAACTTCTTCTTCCACTGGGAAGACTTCAACAACGAGCCCGTCTGCGCGGGCGACAAACCCGGAACCGACGAATGGAAATGCTTCACTTCCACGCTGCTTTCCATTCCAATGGCGCACCAGCTCATTGGCTTCTACACCGTGGCCGACAGCTCGGACGGCTGCCTGAAAGTCATGCGCAGCTACCAGTACTACGCGGCCGCCGCCATATCCGACAAGGTGCGCAAGTGCAAATGGGACGAGAGACCCAAGAGCAGCACCCCGGGGCGCCCCGGCGGTTACATATGGCATACCACCGGCTCCGGCAAGACCATGACGAGCTTCAAATCTGCCCAGCTCATAGCTGACTCGCGCGACGCCGACAAGGTGATCTTTCTCATGGACCGCATCGAGTTGGGCACGCAGTCGCTCTCCGAGTACCGCGCGTTCGCAGACGACGCCGACGACGTGCAGGGGACCGAGAACACGCAGGTGCTGAAGTCGAAGCTCGCGAGCGACGACCCCAAGAACCGCCTCATCGTGACCTCTATCCAGAAGATGAGCAACGTGAAGGCCGGCGAGGGCAGAATCACCCAGGCGGAACTCAACCGCCTAGCCTCCAAACGGATCGTGTTCGTCATCGACGAGTGCCACCGCTCCACTTTCGGCGAGATGCTCCAGGACATACGCCGCGCGTTCCCCAACGCGCTGTTCTTCGGCTTCACAGGTACGCCGATTCTCGACGAGAACCAGAAGAAGGGCTCCACCACCGCCATGGTGTTCGGCGAGTGTCTGCACCGTTACAGCATCGCAGACGGCATCCGCGACGGCAACGTCCTGGGCTTCGACCCATATATGGTGACGACCTTCGACGACCACGACGTGCGCGAGGCGGTCGCCCTAGAGCAAGCGAAAGCCGCAACAGTAGCCGAAGCCATCTTCGACGATCGAAAGAGCAAGGTCTTCTACTACTATATGGACTCGGCAAAGGTCCCCATGGGACCGATGGTCGACAGCGCCGGCAACCGCATCAAGGGCATCGAGGATTTCCTCACCCGCGCCCAATACTGGCCCGACACTCCGCACCACGAAAAGGTCGTAGAGGACATCCTGCGCCGTTTCCCGGTGCTCTCCCACGGCAACAAGTTCCATGCAATCTTGGCGACAAGCTCCATCCCGGAGGCAATCGACTATTACCGAGCCTTCAAGGAACGCGCCCCGCAGATGAAAGTGACCGCCCTTTTCGATCCGAGCATTGACAACAACGCCGGCTCTACGGTGAAGGAAGATGCCCTGGTCGAGCTCATAGAAGACTACAACAAGGCATACGGTCAGGAGTTCACCATCCCTACATGGCCCGCTATGAAGAAGGACATCTCGGCGCGCCTGTCTCACAAGAAGCCCTACGTCAACGTCGACTCCAACCGCGACTCTCGCATCGACCTGCTCATCGTAGTGGACCAGATGCTCACGGGCTTCGACTCCAAATGGCTAAACACGCTCTACCTCGACAAGGTCATCGACTACGAGAGCATCATCCAGGCGTTCAGCCGCACGAATCGCCTGTTCGGCCCCGACAAGCCCTTCGGCACGATCCGCTATTACCGTCATCCCCACACCATGAAGGGGTATATCGAAGCGGCAGTGAAGCTGTATTCGGGAGACCGCCCGCTCGACATGTTCGTCCAGAAACTACCGGAGAATATCGCGTTGATGGACGCGCGCCTTCAGGAGATACTCATGGTCTTCGAAGCAGCTGGCGTAGGGGACCTCTCCAAGCTCCCCGCATCGCAGGAAGCCAGGCGCAAGTTCGCCAAGGAGTTCGTTGAGCTCAACGAGTTCCTCGAGGCCGCAAAGGTGCAGGGCTTCACATGGGAGCAGGATACCTACGAGTTTGAGGTGGAGCCGGAGGAAGGCGAGCCGAGGGGCAAGTCCTTCTTCGTGCAACCGGTTATCGACGAGCGGACCTACCTCATTCTCGTGCAGCGGTACAAGGAGTTGTTCGCAGGAGGGGGCGGGCCTGGCGACGCGCCCGAAGCGCCCTACGAGCTCGATGGTCATATAACCGAGATCGACACGGGGCTCATAGACAGCGACTACATGAACGCGAACTTCGAGAAGTGGCTGAAATGCCTTGAGCAGGATGACGAGGGCCTTGCCGCCGCGCGTGAGGAGCTCCACCGATCGTTCGCGTCCCTAAGCCAGGATGACCAACGCTTCGCTGAGCTGTTCCTCCACGATGTCGAGCGAGGGGACGTCGCCCTGGAAGACGACAAGACGTTGAGGGATTACATTACGTCCTATGCCCGCAAGGCGAAAAACGCTCAAGTCGAGCGAATCGTCGAGGCGCTCGGCATAGACGGCGAGCTTCTTGCCAACATGGCTGCGCTTGACCTGACGGAATCGAACATTAACGAGTTCGGACGCTTCGACGATTTGAAGGACTCGGTGGACAAGGCGCGCGCCAAGGCCTTCTTTGAGCAGAAGGAAGGCAGAACGCTTCCCCTGTTCAAGGTGAACATCCGTGCGGCGGCGCTGTTGAAGAAGTTCATCCTAGAAGGCGGCTTCGACATCGACGAATGAGCGGCTTTTTTGAACAGACGAAATCGAAAGTTAGTCTATCTGAGGAGACGCATGCGACCATGCGCCCCCTCGTTTCAACTTGGGAACAGCGTAAGTTGGGAGAGCTATGCACGTTTTCTAAGGGACATGGATACAGCAAAGCTGACATTAGGGATGCCGGCACCCCACTAATCTTATATGGACGACTGTATACCCAATACGAATCGCGTATCGAGGAAGTAGACACTTTTACCGTTGAGCAGGATGGATCGATTCTTTCAAGGGGCAACGAAGTGATCGTTCCTGCATCCGGTGAGACGGCAGAAGATATCGCCATCGCATCATCCGTGCGCAGGTCAGGAATCATT
Organism: uncultured Collinsella sp.; assembly: GCA_959019945.1. Lineage (GTDB taxonomy): Bacteria > Actinomycetota > Coriobacteriia > Coriobacteriales > Coriobacteriaceae > Collinsella. Next base: position 66,589 of record CAUEQD010000002.1, read on the forward strand.
TTGGGTGGTGATTTGAACGTCGTCACCCCGACAGGCAAGCTCGATCCGGACTACACCGCGCTTGCCATAACGTACAGCAAAGCCCATGACGATTTGGCAAAGCGGGCACAAGGAAAATCGGTCGTACACGTCCATGGTAACGACATCGCTGAAGTTGAGATCTCTTACCCGTCGGAAAGCGAGCAAAAGCGCATATCATCGGTTGTTCTCAATCTCGATTCCCTCATCACCCTTCATCAGCGTGAGCCACGGTTTGCTGATACAGGTTAAATAAGAGTCGAAAGAGCTCTCATGACGATGTCAATGTCCTTGTTCTCGAGCTCTTGGATGACGTGCAGATAGGTTTCCTGGGTGGTGGTCATGCTTGCATGCCCAAGCCTTCGGGATACGCTGGCGATGGAGACGCCTGCGAACAGCAAAAGTGATGCATGTGTATGCCGCAGCCCGTGGACGGATATGGTAGGCACGCCAACATTCTTGCAGTGGCGCGCTAAAACGCTGTTGGCTGTCGAGTTATAGACCTTCCCCTTCGCAAATATGGGCTCGGTCGGCGGAAGGTCTTTGAGCAGTCCAGAAAGTTGCATGATGAGTTGCCAGTCGAGTTGAACCTTCCGCATCGATGAGGCGTTTTTCGTGGGGACGAATCCGCCACCGTTCTTGTAATCCCAGGTCTTGTTCACCGAGAGCATTTGATGGGCGAAGTCAAAGTCTTCGGGAGTAAGCCCAAGGGCTTCGGAGAAGCGCAGGCCCGTTTTAGCGACTATCAAAATAAGCCAATCCCAACTCGGCCCGCCTGATAAATCAAGGTCGCCGAGCATGGCATGAAGCTCAAACTGGTTGAGATACTTGATCTTTTTCGCCCGCGGCTGTTTCCCTTTGATGATGGCCTTGCGCGTAGGGTCGCGGGGAATGAGCCCCTCGTCAACTGCATCAAGGATCGCCCCCTTAAGCTGATGGTGGAAGTCCATGGTTGTCTGGCGCTCGTGGTGTTCCGCGTAACCATTGATGAGCTGCTGGTACGAGGTCCGGTCGAGATCTTTTATCTTGAGGTCTGGAATCAGCTTGGCAAGCCAAGACTGCGTGAGCCGGTACTTTCCCATGGTGACCTCACGGATGGCCCCTTCTTTGTAGACGCTAATCCATTGCGAGTAGTAGTCGCAGAAAAGAGATTCTTCATTGATACCGATTGGCATTTTTACCCTCTTTCATCATGTGAGTTGGCTCACGCTGATGAAGGGTGATGAGGGAGTCAAGCTCGGCTAAGCTCTTCGCAATTGCCTTCTGCTCGGCGTGATCGGCAGGCACGGCGAAGAACGATTGTGAAATCAGATTCCAATCTGCGCGAGGCATCTTAGAGCCCGAAGATACATTTGCGAGCCTTTGGAAGTTGTTCGTTTGAATCAGCCGATACAAAAATGAACTGTCACACTTTGTTGCCCTAAGGACCCAAAAATCACCAACAGCTACACCATTGAACTGCGGGTATAGCCAATTCATCAAATAAGGACGAAGCTTCCCGTATAGAACATCTCCGGCGTAAAACTTAATTCCCGTTTTGCCGCCTTCTTTGTCGCGCAAATCTTTGTTCAGCGTGCCCTCGCCGGAAACGATGTCCTCGTATTCGACTTGAGGCAAATCGGAATCGCTTGACTGAATGGAGACCCTGTCGGTCAGATCGGAGAACTTACGCTGTTCCCAAGCGGTTATCCAGATTGGACGACTCCATCTTGGGAACAGCGTAAGTTGGGGGGATTATTCTTCGAAAGCAATGAGCGCTCATCATCGATGGAGATCCTATCTGTCAGTGTGGCTAAAGGAATATATCCCGCATCGGAATCGGACAGGGATACAAATCCGGGCGCGAGCCTTGCAAATTACAAAGTGGTTCACAAGGGCGACGTTGTCTACAACAGCATGCGAATGTGGCAGGGCGCTGTTGGGTCAAGTGATTACGATGGTATTGTTAGCCCAGCTTACGTAGTTGCTAGACCTGCCATCGAGCTAGACTCAACATGCTTTGGCTATCTTCTGAAGCGGCCTGAGATGTTATATAAATATCTGTGCGATTCGCAGGGGAACTCGAAAGATACCCAAACTCTGAAATACAACAGATTCGCGGATATCGAAGTCACAATGCCAGCAAATCTCGAAGAGCAACGGGTGATTTCAGCTTGTCTGGGGCGCGTTGACACCCTCATCACCCTTCATCAGCGTAAGTGCCAATACCGTGGCTTATACGAGTATCTTTCTTGGGAACAGCGTAAGTTGGGGGAAGTCGCTTCAATTAAAACAGAACCTTTCGGAAGTCTGCTCCATGCAGAAGACTACGTAGTTGATGGAATTCCCATTGTTACGACGGAACATTTCAAATCTGGTTTTCTCCCTGACGAGATAGCTGGCCTACCTCAGGTGAGCGAAAGTGACCGCGCAAGACTTGAGCAGTATTCCGCAATCGAAGGCGATATTCTGTTTTCGCGTGTTGGTTCTGTTGACGTTAATGCACAAGTAACCGCAGCTCAAAGCGGCTGGCTGTTTTCTGGGCGCGTGCTAAGAGCCCGACCAACCGTCTCGGTGATAAGTCCTAATTATCTTCATTACGAACTGAGCACGGATGATGTTAAACGTTCGATAATCAATCGTGCCGTTGGCGGCACGATGGCCTCCATCAATACAGAAATACTTGAAGATACGGAAATCAGTTTTCCCCGAAGCAGAACGGAACAGTTAGAAATAGGTCGCTCTCTAGGAAACCTCGACAGCCTCATCGCCCTTCATCAGTGACAGTCTAATGGCAAGGCGCACAACATTATTATCCTCAGTAGAACGAAAAACCGCCAACTCAACATAGCGAAATCGGCGGTTCTGGGGCTCGAAACAAGAGACAACTCACGAAAGTTATTAAACGAACATCCTATCCAGCAGCGATTTCTTGATATTCCTTAACAGCTCAAGCTTACGCTGATGAAGGGTGATGAGGTTGTCGATCTCGCTCAACGCCGCGCCTATGGCAGTTTGCTCCGACAAACCAGGAAATCTTACTTGTGTATCTTGCAGTGCGGCCTTTGAAACAGAAATCACCTTGATCCCCTGCATTAAGGGAAGAAGCTGTCTGTGGTATGCATCGGAATTAAGGTAGTGACCCAGGTAACCCGTCCCAAAGGGGGACCGAGGTCGCGCCGGTATCGTATGCAACCCCGAGATGGTTGGCTCTTTGGGTAGCTTCCGCAGTTCAACACACTTGCCAGCCGCTTCGTCTTCTGCTGTGTCGGCGAAAATGACATCACCTTCGCGAAGTATCGACCCAGCAAATTTGGGAAGCACTGTATCGTCAGTAATGAACGGCAAATCGCTTCGTTCGCCATCGAGACAATCACCGAACTTAATAAGAATATCTCCGTAATGAACATTGCGAGCAGTGCCATTCTCGCCATTCAAATCAGCGCGTGAAAGAGTGTTGTTCTTCAAGAACTCGAAGCAGTCTCCCAACTTACGCTGTTCCCAAGGGTCAGTGAAACCCTCGAAGCGGATTTCGGGTTCGGTCTCGCCGAGTTTCGGAAACATCTTGTCGAGCATCGATTTCTTCACCGTGCACAGCTTGTCGTACTTACGCTGATGAAGGGTGATGAGGTTGTCGAGAGACCGCAACGTCATCCCAATTTGCTGCTGTTCCGTTCTAGAAGGAAGCATCAATTGATAATCTGCGTATTCCTGAGCATTGACGCCAGGCTGGCCGGATCGCTGCGAGGTTATGGCAACATACTTCTTGTAGGCATCGGTCAGGGTTGCCTGATAGACGAATTCGGGGTCAGCACTTTCTCCGATTCGTGCGCGAATCAGGAATCCAGCAAAGTAGACCGTTCCATCGTATTGCCTGTACAGATAGGTTTTTCCAACACTTGCGCCCGTACGAGCAAAGAGCAAATCGCCTTCCTCCAGTAAATAATCTGCACTCATTGCAAGATCAGCCAACGGAGTTGTAAGATCGCTTTTCAAGAACTCATGTGTTGTGTCGTCAATGTCGGTGATGCGAAGATATTTGTTTTGACCGTCATATTCAGTTGCGGCTGCGTTCAAGCCGTAATCAAATGAAGCCGCAATGCTGCCTAGCTTACGCTGTTCCCAAGGGTCAGTGAATCCCTCGAAGCGGATTTCCGGGGTATTTTGTTTCTCTGCCATGCTACTCACCGCCCAACAGCTTGCGCAGCTCGGCGATGCCAGCCATGTCGTACTCATTGCCCGTAAGCTGGCCCAGCATGTCTGCTAGCTGGCTTTCTGCATCATCTATCTGGTTGCACACGTCCGAGTAGGTTGTCGCGTATTTGGCGTTGAGCACAGCCACCTTCGCGATGAAGTCGCTCACAACGGTTTCGGGAAGAGCCAGAAGCCCGGTCTGCAACGGCTCTATCCACTTGGCAACCAATAGATCGTCGCACTGGGCATCGGTCAGGCCCTCGATGACTTCCTTGGTCGTCTCCTCAAGAGCCACTCTCGCTTCCCTGTTTGCCTTCTTGAGGCTTTTCTCCTCATCGAGCAGCGCCTGCGCACGAACCAGACCTTGCTCAAAATCGTTTTCGGGGTGCTTTCCGATAGCCTTCACAGCCTTCTTGAGCTCAGTCGCCACAAACGAACCTTCGTCATTGACAGCAGCGGAAGACCCCTTGTCCTCCTCATCGAAACTCTCGAGAATCTCGTCTATTTCCTGCGATATCTCGCCTAGACGGGAATCACGGGAAGTAATCTCCTTGACGTCTTCGGCAAGCAGGTGCTCTTGCACAAGCGCAAACGGCAGGATGTGGCCAGCCCAGCCGTCCTGTACCTCGACGTCTTTGCCGTTCTTCTTCTTGACCACCATGTTCGGGTCTACCTTGCGCACGGCGGTTTTCCCCTCGGTTTGGATGACCTCCAAATCGCCGGAGATTCCCACCCAGGCATCGTCGAGCGCCTGGTAGGCGTCGTAGCCGTCGACCAGGGCCGTGCCCGCCAGTGCGTCTTTCAATAGCGCCGCGATGACCTCTTCCTCGGCCACGGTATCAACTTCATCGGCGCCGTCTACCAAGCGGCTTCGCAGCGTGGCAGGTAAATCGCTTATCGCATTACGGTATCCGTCCAGAAAGGCACGGACATCGGCATTTTCCTTCGCCGTTTGCGCAACGTCGTCGGTCGCGGGCACAAGACACGATCCACCTGCGTCACGGTAGAGTTGCCCTTTGAGGCTCGGCCATACCTTCCAATAGCGCTCGAGCGCGTCCACCTCGGCCTTCGGCACGCCGCCGAACATGGTGGCATACACGTCCCAGCTTTCGGCGGCCGTGCTCGAGTCCACATAGCGCGGGATGTTGAGGTTATAGTCGTTGGCGCGGATCTCGTCGATGGGAACCAGGCGGCTGAACTTGTCGACGGTCGCGTTCGTTGTCACGGCGTCGACGATACGCTTGATGTCGCTTGCCCGCAGCTTGTTGTTCTTGCCTTCTTTCACGAAGTGCTTGGAAGCGTCCACCACCAAGACGTCGCTCGACTCGCGCTGCTTGCGCAGCACCATGATGATGGTGGGGATGCCCGTGCCGAAAAAGATGTTGGCAGGAAGACCTATGATGGCCTGGATATGGCGGTACTCCACCAAGTTTTTTCGGATGGTGCCTTCATCGCCGCCGCGGAACAGCACGCCGTGCGGCAAGACGATGCACATGATGCCGTCGGGGCGCAGGTGGTATAGGTCGTGCAGCAAAAAGGCGTAGTCTGCCTTGGACTTGGGCGCCACACCGAACTTGAAGCGCGGGTCGAGGTCCTTGTCTTCCGGATCCCAGTTCTGGGAGTAAGGCGGATTCGACACCACGGCATCGACGAAGAGCGGATCGTAGGTCTCATCCTTGTTCTCGACGGTGTCGAACCAGGGCCAGTCGTCTTCGAGTGTGTCGCCATTGCGTGCCACGATGTTGTCAGGAAGAATTCCACGCATGACCAGATTCATACGTGTGAGGTTGTAGGTGTTCTCCTTAAGCTCCTGTGCATAATACTTGATGGAGTCCGGGTCGCCGTTGCGGCGCGCCACGGCCTTGCCGATGTTGATGAGCAGCGATCCCGATCCGCTCGTGGGGTCGTAGATGGTGATGTTCTCGCGTCCGGCCAGGTGCCACGAGATTATCTCACTCATGAGCATGGACACCTCGTGCGGCGTGTAGAACTCGCCGGCTTTCTTACCGGCGTTGGCGGCAAAGTTGCTGATGAGGTACTCGTAGATGAAGCCGAGCACGTCGTAGTCCTGGCGACCGTCCATCGGGATGTCCTTGATGAGGTAGATGAGATCGCGAGCGGCCTTGGACTGGCTCCGTGCGTCGGTGCCGAGTTTGGAGAGACCGGTCTGCAGCGTGTCGAAGATGCCGTCGAAGACACGCTTGCGGGCGGGATCGATGTTGCGGCTAAAGGCAGAGAGGGCGTCGCGAACGTTCGAAATCTCGAAGTCGCCGCCTTTGGCGACCCAGGTGGAGAAGAGGTTCTCGTAGGCGATGAAGTAGCCGCACTCGCCCTTGACAAACTCGACCGTTTCTTCGTCGTCTTCCACGAGGCTCGGCAAATCCTCCTCGGCGAAATCACGTGCCTTCAGGCGGGTGACTTCAGTCTCGGAGAGGAACTTGTAGAAGATGAAGCCCAGGATGTAATCCTTGTATTCATTTGCCTCGATTTTCGAGCGCATCTTGTTGGCGGATTCCCATATCTTTGATGCCAATTGCTGCTTGTTCATCTAGTTTTCCTCGCTTCTATAGACTTGGTTGAGCGTTTCTCCGTCGTCGCTTACCCATTCGGTCCAGCCGTTCTGGCCGCTGCCGAGCACGAACACCGCCGCGGCGCTGGGCGTCGGGAACTCGAGATCTCTGGCGAGCTCTGCGATACCGCCCGAATCGCCGAAGATCTCCCTGCGCGCGGCCGCGACGGCCGCGTTTTTCAGCACGGGTCTCGAGAGGTTCACTTTCGAGCCAGCGAGCACGGTGAAGTGCCCGGTGGCCTTGTCGTAGCGTCCCGCCCCGCGTATGCCGTTCTTCTTCGTGTGGAAGACCGCCGGCGCACCAGCCGGACCCTGGTCGACCCTATCGAGGTCGTACCCCAGAGCTGCCATCCTGAAGAGGATCCTATCGTGCAGGCGTTCGACGGCCTCTTCCTTGTACGGGTCGATGTAGGGCTTGGGCGTCGCCGAGTTGTCGGTCTCGTACGAGCCGTGGGTACGCACGTAGTCGATGGCCTTCGCCTCGAGAACGTCCAGTGCATCCCTGCTGATGTTCTGGTCGTCATCGAGGAACATAACGGCCTTGTTCCAGAACTCCTTTTTCGCCTTGTGCGCGTCGAGCCGGGCGATGCCCTGGGTCGTCTGCCCCGCGTAGACGCGGCTCACGTTGCCGTGGTCCTCGTCGAGCAGGTAGTAGACGCCGCGCTGCGGGATGTTCGGCAGCGACTTCGCCTCGGCGAGGTCTTCCCTCGGAACGACGACGGTCACAAGCGACTCGCCGTCGATGCGGCAGATGCGGATGCGGTCCGGCTGCGCGCCTATGAGCTGGACGGTGAGAGTCTTGACCCGGATCATGCTCACGCCCCCTTCTTCGCGAGCTCTTCAATCATGCACGTGCGCACGAAGGCGGAGAAGCTCATGCCCCGCAGGGCCGCCTCTTCCTTCGCAGCGTCGCGCAGGGTATCGGGGATGCGAAGGGTCACGGAGACCTGGTCGCCGTCCACCAGGAAGCTCCTGATCTCGGTCTCGTCGGGGTTGCTCTTGATGAGTTGCTTGTAGCTATCGGGCATCTGCGCTCCCATCGCTCGAAATGCAATACAAATGCGTTTACAGAATTATAGCGTTGCATTGCTGGCGACTGTTGAGGCGAACGGGTGAACGGCAATATGGTCAGGCGTGGAATCAAAGAGTCAGGCAGGGACAATCCTGCCAACAACGTTGTCTCGGTCTCGCGTGGCGGGTGCGTTTGCCTACGCCATCGCGATCCCGCGCGCCGCACTCAACAGCTCGTACTCCCTCTGACTCCACTGACGCAGCTCGGCAGCCTCGACGGCATCACGACACAGGTCCAAAAACACCTCGGCGCCCTCGCAGAAGCACTCGCGGGCAAAGTCGCCCGAGCCGTCCGCGATGCACGTGCCGTCTGCAAACAGCTTCCAGCTGGACGGCTCGCGCGAATCGTCTCCGAGCAGCTTGATCTGCAACACATGTGGATTGCCAGCAGCACAGAGTTCTTCCTCGAGCTTCTGTACCGTAAAGCGCATCTGATGGGAGAGACTGCTCTTGACCATGGCCGAGGCATAGCCGCTCGGCCCGTCCAGAAGATGCATTCGTTTTGGCTTGGTTGCCAGGTTGTGGAAATTGCGCTCGCTGCGCACGGAGAAATTGTCCATACGGACTCCTTTCATCGGTGTTGGCAGGGCCACCGTGCCTCTTGGCCGGTTGGCGTCGGGATCGTGGAGCCAACTCTCTACCCCGACTCTGGATAAAACGCGCCCGCTCCTTGCGGGCACGATGGAGTCTATCAGCGCACGCGGACAAAAATCAACCCCGTGCGGCAATGAGCGCACGGGGTTGATTTGGTCTACGGCCCTCAATTTTTGGCATTTGTTATTCGTCGTCTCCGTCGTTGGGGTCGCCCTTGAGGGTGTTGATGTCCAGGTACTGGTTGTCGTCCTCTTTTTGCTGCGTTGCCGATTCGGACGCGGTGGGGCCGCGGAATAGCTGGAATCCCTCAAATGCGATCACGCCGAGTAAGGCCACGATAATTGCGATAAAGACGATCTTTGCCGCTTGGGGAAACTCGGAGAAGTGCGGCGGCTCTTCTTCGGTGTAGTAGTCGGCAAAGCGCTCGTCGTCGGTGCCATGGGTATACGACGATGTCGATGCGGCCTTTACGCTGGTCTTGCTGTACTCGGGAGCAGACGCGTTGGCAAACGAGCCGTTATCGTATGCGCTCGATGCGGATCCGTAGCTCTCGGTCTCAATGCGGGAGGCGCGGGGCGCGGCATCAAAGCGATCGCCGTGCGCTGCTGCTTCGTTGTAATCGGAGTCGCGCTCTTCGGCAGCTGCAAACAGCGGGTTGACCGGAATATCGAGCGCCGGCATGCCGGCCGAGGTCTCGTCCAAGTCGGCCGCGGCCCAGGAATCGAAGGCAAACTGGCGGTTGGCGAGGTCGTCCAGATCCATAACGGGCGGCTCGAGCTCGGGTTCGGGCTGGGGTTCGGGAGCCGCGTATGTCGGCTGCTGCGGGATGGCATGCGCGGGTGTGCTGCTGGGCGTATGGCGCTGTGTCGCCGCGGCAAGAAATGCCGCCGTCTCGGACGGATCGCTGGTGGGGCGGGGCGCAGGGGCGCCCTGGCGCGGTACCTGCATAATGGGGCGGGTGGCAAAGTCATCTGCGGGCACGGATGCCGGCGCGGGCGTAGTGGCCGGGGTGGGAGCAGCGGCCGACGTAGGCTTTGGACCTGCCGAGCGAACCGCGCCGCCCATGAGTTCATCGGCGGTCCAAGGGCGGTCGCTCATCACGTCGTCCAGGCTCAATGCAAACAGATCGTCTTCGCCCTCGTCAAACGCGCGTTTCGCATGCCTGGCGGCAGAAACGAAGCCTCCGCGGCCGTTGCGTGATGCGTTGCTCGACCCCATCTTGTTCCATCCTTTCGAACTGTCTATCTCATCGATTATATGGAACTTGCCTTGCGGCCGAGTCTTGGATTCGTGCATTTTGGAACTCGCGCCCAAAAGGGGAGGGGCGACCCGGCCGAGTTGCCTACTTGTCGCCGGCGGCAGCCTTTGCCTCGTTGAGGTAGCTATAGAAGCTGTACTTAGAGATGCCAAAGAACTCGCAGGCACGTTCGCTCGACTTGGAAATGAGGAAGGCGCCGCGACGGTCGAGGTAGCCAATGGCGCGAATGCGCTCATCTTTGGTCATAAGGGCTGCAGGCTTGCCCACGTATTGCTCGCACTCGCGCAGCAGATCTTCGAGCAGGTCGCCGATATTTTTGGTAATGGGCTCGGGCTCGGTGTAGCCCGTGGCACCGGTGCCGGTAAAGGCATCGAGCGAGCGCTCAAAAGCCTTCATGAGCGTAATGTCAAAGTTAATGCCCAAAATGCCGACGGGCTTGCCCTCGTCGTTGCGGATAAAGATGGTCGAGGACTTGAGCAGCTTGCCATCGGTGGTTTTGGTGAGGTATGGCTCGCGGTCGTGCACGTCGGTGATGCCCTCGTGCATGGACTCAAACACAATATGGCTGGGGCCGTCACCCAGTTTGCGCCCGCTGACGTGGCCGTTTTCGATCACTACGATGGAGTGGTCCACGTCCTCGGTTTCCAGGTCGTGGACGACGACTTCGCAGTTGGGGCCAAATTGGAGCGCCAGGCCGTGTGCAAGGCGCTTGTAAAACTCAATCTGTGCGGGGGTCATGGGTGCCTTCCTAAAAATTAGTTTGGGCACACTTTGCCATAAACCACACCTGTTCGCAAATAACGAAAGCGGCGCTGCGTTATGTAACCGTTCGGCGACGAAAAGGTACCGATTACGGCAACAAACAATTTGTTAGGTTTATCAATCAAAATGTGTGATAGAACAGTGCTAACAAACTTTTTGTTTGGCATCCACATAAAAGTTCAGTCGCATGAATGGGAATGGGCTGAAACGCGTATGCGGGGGCCGGCAAGAGAGGACTTAAGGAGTTCACCGTATGGCCGATAAGATCCAGTGGGCGGGCAACACGATGCCCAAGAGCGATGACAAGCACTTGGGAATCATGAGCCTCGACCACGTGAAGAAGGCCCGCGCCTTCCACCAGTCGTTCCCTCAATATACCGTCACTCCGCTTGCCCGCCTGGACGGCCAGGCTGCGCGCCTGGGCCTGTCCAACCTGTGCGTTAAGGACGAGAGCTATCGCTTTGGCCTCAACGCCTTTAAGGTTCTGGGCGGTTCGTTTGCCATGGCCAACTACATTGCCGACGAGACCGGCAAGGACGTTGCCGAGTGCACCTTCGACTACCTGACTTCCGATCAGCTTGCCAAGGACTTTGGCCAGGCCACCTTCTTTACCGCCACCGACGGCAACCATGGTCGCGGCGTGGCATGGGCTGCCAACAAGCTGGGGCAGAAGGCCGTCGTGCACATGCCCAAGGGTTCCACCAAGCCCCGCTTCGATAACATCGCCGCCGAGGGCGCCACGGTGACCATCGAAGAGGTCAACTACGACGAGTGCGTGCGCATGGCCGCCGCCGAGGCCGACGCCTGCGAGCGCGGCGTTATCGTTCAGGACACCGCCTGGGAGGGCTACGAGAAGATCCCGTCTTGGATCATGGAGGGCTACGGCACCATGGCTTCCGAGGCTGCCGAGCAGCTGCGCGAGATGGCCATCAACCGCCCGACGCACGTCTTTGTCCAGGCTGGCGTGGGCTCGCTGGCCGGCGCCGTGGTGGGCTACTTCACCAACCTGTATCCCGATAACCCGCCCACCTTCGTCGTGGTCGAGTGCGCGCCTGCCGCCTGCCTGTACAAGGGCGCTGCCGCCGGCGACGGCGACCCGCGCATCGTGGACGGCGACATGCCCTCCATCATGGCCGGCCTTTGCTGCGGCGAGCCCAACATCCTGGGCTGGGATATCCTGCGCAACCACACCACTGCCTTTGTGTCCTGCCCCGACTGGGTTACCGCTCGCGGCATGCGTACCCTGGGCGCTCCCGAGAAGGGCGACCCGCGCGTCATCTCCGGCGAGTCCGGCGCTGTGACCACCGGCCTGGTCGAGACCCTCATGCTCGATCCCGAGTACGCCGAGCTCAAGGAGCTCATCGGCCTGGACAAGACGAGCTCCGTGCTCTGCTTCTCCACCGAGGGCGACACGGACCCCGACCAGTATCGCCGCATCGTCTGGGAAGGCGAATATCCCACTTGCTAATCGTTGGGGCGGAGTAAATAGGTATCGCTCCGCCACCTCACAGGTAGAATCCTTCGTTTGAAAGGTTATGAACAATGGCTAAAGAACTCGATTTCGACGCTATCAAGGTTGCTGCTGAGTCCCATCGTGCTGATATGACTCGCTTCCTTCGCGCCATGATCTCTCACCCCTCTGAGTCCTGCGAGGAGGGTGAGGTTGTCGCCTGCATCAAGGCCGAGATGGAGAGCCTTGGCTATGACGAGGTCAAGGTCGACGGTCTGGGCAACGTCATGGGCTTTATGGGCGAGGGCGACAAGATCATCGCCATCGACTCCCACATCGACACCGTCGGCATCGGCAACATCGAGAACTGGGATGCCGATCCCTACGAGGGCTACGAGACCGACGAGATCATCTACGGCCGCGGCGGCTCTGACCAGGAGGGCGGCATGGCTTCTGCTACCTACGCTGCCAAGATGATGAAGGACATGGGCCTCATCCCCGAGGGCTACAAGATCATGGTCGTCGGCACCGTCCAGGAAGAGGACTGCGATGGCATGTGCTGGCAGTACATCTACAACAAGGACGGCATTAAGCCCGAGTTCGTCATTTCCACCGAGCCCACCGACGGCGGCATCTATCGCGGTCACCGCGGCCGTATGGAGATCCGCGTCGACGTTCACGGCACCTCCTGCCACGGCTCCGCTCCCGACCGCGGCGACAACGCCATCTACAAGATGGCCGACATCATCGCCGACGTCCGCGCCCTCAACAACAACGGCTGCGACGAGTCGACCGACATCAAGGGTCTCGTCAAGATGCTCGACCCCAAGTACAACCCCGAGCACTACGAGGATGCCCGCTTCCTGGGCCGCGGCACCTGCACCGTCAGCCAGATCTTCTACACCAGCCCCAGCCGTTGCGCCGTCGCTGACTCCTGCGCCATCTCCATCGACCGTCGCATGACCGCCGGCGAGACCTGGGAGTCCTGCCTGGACGAGATCCGCAACCTGCCGGCCGCCAAGAAGTACGGCGACGACGTGAAGGTTTCCATGTACATGTACGACCGTCCGTCCTGGACCGGCGAGGTCTACGAGACCGAGGCTTACTTCCCCACGTGGATCAACAAGGAGACCGCTCCACACGTCAAGGCCCTCGTCGACGCCCACAAGGCCATGTTTGGTGACGAGCGCATCGGCTGCGGGCCCAGCATGGACAAGCGCACCGGCCGTCCGCTGTGCGACAAGTGGACCTTCTCCACGAACTGCGTTTCCATCCAGGGCCGCTATGGCATCCCCTGCGTCGGCTTTGGCCCGGGTGCCGAGTCTCAGGCTCACGCTCCCAACGAGGTCACCTACAAGGACGACCTGGTCACCGCTGCCGCCATGTACGTGGCTGCCCTGAACCTCTACGATCCGAGCCAGGCCGATGGCGACGCCACCGTGTTCCGTGCCGGTCTGACTAACAACAAGATCGATTAGTCCCATTCCTCGATTTTGTTGAGCCGGGGGCCGCTCGTGTCCCCGGCACCCCCTGTTGACTTGGGGCCCGCGGTCGTTATCTCCCATGCTTCCTCAACGGTGGCGGGTCCTCGTCATGGTGCTCTGCATGTTCTAGCCACACGCGCATGCCGGAGCACATCTACTCATTGTGATCGTTTCACCTTTAGAAAGGACATTTACATGGACGCCAAGTTTACCGAGCTCGTCGAGCAGCTGAACGGCCTCGATTTTAAGGGTATGTACGGCAGCGACTTCCTGCACACCTGGGACAAGACCACCGATGAGCTCAAGGCTCTCTACATCGTCGCCGACGCCCTGCGCGAGCTGCGCGAGAACAACGTCTCGTCCAAGATCTTCGACTCGGGCCTGGCCGTCTCCCTGTTCCGCGACAACTCCACCCGTACGCGCTTCTCTTTCTCTAAGGCCGCCAACCTGCTCGGCCTTGAGCTGCAGGACCTGGACGAGAAGAAGTCCCAGATCGCTCACGGCGAGACCGTCCGCGAGACCGCTACCATGATCTCCTTCATGGCCGACGTCATCGGCATCCGCGACGACATGTACATCGGCAAGGGCGACGCCTACATGGCCGAGGTCTCCGAGTCTGTCCAGCAGGCCTACGAGGACGGCGTTCTGGATCACCGTCCCACGCTCATCTCCCTGCAGTCCGATTCCGACCACCCCACGCAGTCCTCTGCCGACATGCTCTACCTCATCAACGAGTTTGGCGGCCTCGAGAACCTCAAGGGCAAGAAGGTTGCCGTCACCTGGGCCTATTCGCCCTCTTACGGCAAGCCGCTGTCCTGCCCGCAGTCGCTGATCAGCCTGCTGCCCCGCTTTGGCATGGACGTCACCCTGGCCCACCCCGAGGGCTACGACCTCATGCCCGAGGTCGTCGAGCGCGCCAAGGGCTATGCCGCCGAGTCCGGCACCACCTTTAAGCAGGTCAACACCATGGCCGAGGCCTTCGAGGGCGCCGACATCGTGATCCCCAAGAGCTGGGCTCCGTTTGCCGCCATGGAGAAGCGTACCAACCTGTACGCCGAGGGCGACGACGCCGGCATCGCAGCGCTCGAGAAGGAGCTGCTCGCCCAGAACGCTACCCATCAGGACTGGTGCTCCACGACCGAGCTCATGGAGAAGACTGCCAACGGCCAGGACACCATCTTTATGCACCCGCTGCCCGCCGACATCTCCGGTGTCTCCTGCGAGCACGGCGAGGTTAACGCCGACGTCTTCGACATGCACCGCGTGGGCATGTACAAGGAGGCCAGCTACAAGCCGTATGCCATCGCAGCCATGATGTTCCTGCAGAAGGTTGCCGATCCCGCCGCTACCCTCAAGGCCCTCGACGAGCGCAACACCGCCCGTTGGCTCCAGGCCTAAAGCCGGGTTGAGGTAAGCCATGTAAAGGGGGCGCTCTGCCAACCGGCGGGGTGCCCCTTTTTTGCATCGCGGGCGTGCGGGATAAGCACTTTCGATGTGGATGCCCGCAGCGCGAGTTATGGGTACGATGGTTTCAGGGGAGGTATCACCATGAGACTTGGATGCGTCATTATGGCTTCGGGCGAGGGCAAGCGGTTTGGCTCTAACAAGATGCTTGCCGATATCTATGGTGAGCCGCTGATTGCCCGGACCATCGATTCGGTTCCCTGGGGCTTTGACGTCGTGGTTTCGACGCGTTGGCCCGAGGTCGTCCAGATTTGCGAGGACAAGCATTGCCCGTGCGTGCTGCACGATGGCGAGCTGCGCAGCGAAAGCGTCCGTGCGGGCCTTTCGTGGGGAGTCGAACGCAACTGGAAAGGTTGCCTCTTTTTGCCGGGCGACCAGCCGCTCGTGAGTTCGGATTCTTTTGAGGCCATGGTTCGCGCGTTTGACGAGCGTGGCCGCAAACATCCGGTGCGCTTGGCGTGCAACGGTGAGCCTTCGAGCCCGGTGCTCTTTCCGGCGGAACTGTTCGATGCACTTATGTGTCTTGAGGGCAAGGACGGCGGCGGTTCGATCCTCAAGGACCGTACCGACGTGGTGCTGGTCGAGGCGCGTGCCTACGAGCTGTGGGACGTCGATACCGCCAAGGGACAGCGACGCATAACGGAGCATATCGCCGCCTGCTCGTATTTTGATCGCGTGGCCAACTGCATCAATCAATAAGGAGCAATTATGATCATCATCAAAAACGGCGCACTCGTGACGCCCCAGGGGCTTCGCCGCGCCGATCTTGCCATGGAGGGCGACAAGATTGTGCGGATTGCCGCGACGATTGAGCCGGCCGAGGGCGATACCGTCGAGGATGCTGCGGGCTGCTGGGTGTTCCCGGGCTTTATCGATGGGCACACGCACATGCAGTGCTGGACCGGCATGGATTGGACAGCCGATAGCTTTGAGACCGGCACGCGCGCGGCTGCCTGCGGCGGCACGACGACCATTGTGGACTACGCGACGGCCGATCGCGGCGTGACCATGCCCGATGCCTTGGTCGAGTGGCATCATCGCGCCGACGGCACCTGCACCGCCAACTATGCCTTCCATATGGCGCTTGCCGAGTGGAATGAGCGCAACCGCGCCGATCTTTCGGCCATGCGCGAGGCGGGCGTGTCGTCGTTTAAGACCTACTTTGCCTACGACCATCTGCGCCTGGACGATGCCGAGACGCTCGAGGTGCTGGAGGAGCTCAAGCGCGTGGGCGGTATCCTGTGCGTGCATTGCGAGAACGGCACGTTGGTCAACGCGCTGCAGAAGCGCGTGTTTGAGCAGGGTATCCACGGGCCCGAGGGCCATGCGCTCAGCCGTCCGGACGTGTGTGAGGCCGAGGCCGTGAGCCGCCTGCTGTATCTGGCGCACTTGGCCGGGGACGCTCCGGTCAACGTGGTGCACCTTTCGACCAAGCTGGGGCTCGAGGCCATTCGCGCTGCCAAAGCGCGCGGGCAGAAGAACATCTATGTCGAGACATGCCCTCAGTATCTGATGCTCGACGACACCTGCTATCTGGAGCAGGGCGAGGACGGCTTTGCGGGCGCCAAGTACGTGATGAGCCCGCCGCTGCGCCATGCCGGTGACCGTGCCGCGCTGCGCGAGGCGCTTGTGGCTGGCGAGATCGATACTATTGCGACCGATCATTGCAGCTTTAACCTGCACGGGCAAAAGGACCGAGGACGCGATGATTTCCGCGCGATTCCCAACGGCGGGCCCGGCGTGGAGCATCGTCCCGTTGCGATTGCCACGAGCTTTGAGGGACAGCTGGGTCCCGAGGATCTGTGCCGCTTGATGAGCGAGAATCCGGCGCGCGTTTTTGGCATGTATCCGCGCAAGGGCTGTCTTGCCGAGGGCGCCGATGCCGACGTGTGCGTGTGGGATCCGTGCGCGCGTTGGACGATCAGCGCCGCGACGCAGCATCAGGCCGTGGACTACACGCCGCTCGAGGGCTTTGAGGCACATGGCCGCGCCAAGGCCGTGTTTGTGAACGGCGTGCTGGTGGCACGCGACGGCGAGCCCACCGGAGCCCAACCCGGCCGCTACGTGCCCCGCTAACGGGGACGACGCCAAATTAGCTGCCCCTGGAGGTTGCTGGCGACGACGGGGCGGCCGAGGGCTGCCTCGAAGCGGTCGGCCATCGTGGGGTCGCTGAGCGTGTCGACTTGGTTGAGCATAACGCGTGCGGTGCGGAGTTTCAGCGCCTGCATCTCGGCATTGAGCACCTGGGCGACGCGCTCGGGCGTGGCGATGTCGGTGAGCTTGCAGCCGCAGCGCTCGCAAAAGAGCTTGGGGCGGTGGACGGCCTCGTTGATGGGTTTGCCCAGCCCCGAGGCGCCGACGACCCAGACAACGTTTGCCGTGGTGGCGGGAATTACCGGCTCCCAGGCGGCATGCGCCTTGAGCGGGAGCCGCTTGCTGCCGTCCGCCTCAGCCAAGACGTAGCTAAAGCGCTGCGCCAGCTCGCCGAGCGGCTCGGCGGGGGCGGAGAGCTTACCTGTCTCCGGGTCCAAAACACCCGCCTGGCAGATGCTTCCGCGGACAAGTCCCGCGCATGCCTCGCAGGTGCAGCCGGGAACATGCGGGGTCCCCGGCTTCCAAGGCGCGGCGTCCAGGCGACGATTCGACCCGTCCCATGGCACGCCGGCGACGGGGAACATGTGCGTGGTGGTGCAGAGGAGCACGCGGCCGCCGGCACGCATAAGCTCAAGGCCGAGCGTCTTGAGCAGGGTCGACTTGCCGCCGCTGCCGATAATCGCGGTAATGCCCGGCTCGATCCTGAGCGCCGAGGCAAGATTGCCGCTAACCGTTTCCATCTGTTCACCGCCGTATAATACTGTGATAATAAATAATCATCAGAGTAGCGGTCGAACCGCTTTTGCTCTGCTCAAACCGTAGCACAGGGAGGTGCCCCGGGAATGCTCGTTTATGTTCGCGGCGCCGGCGATATCGCCACGGGCGTCGCCGCCCGTTTGGTGCGCGCCGGCGTGTCGGTCGTTATGGCCGATATCGCGGTTCCCACGTGCATCCGCCGCACAATTAGTTTTTGCGAGGCCATTCGCCTGGGCGAGGTCGAGGTCGAGGGCATTCGCGCTCGCTTGGCACAGACGCCGGCTGAGGCGCTTGCGATTGCCGAGGCTGGAGACGTCGCCGTTGTGGTGGACCCCCAGGCCAAGATGCTCGACGAACTGAAACCCGCTGCCGTGGTCGACGCGATACTGGCCAAGCGCAACTTGGGCACCACGCGCGATATGGCGCCTGTCGTCATCGCCGTGGGGCCGGGCTTTACCGCGCCGGTCGATTGCGACGCCGTGGTCGAGACCATGCGCGGTCATTTCCTCGGCCGCGTCATCACCCAGGGCTCGCCCCAGCCCAACACGGGCGTGCCGGGTGTCATCGCCGGCTATGGCAAGGAGCGTGTTATCCACAGCCCCGCTGCCGGTGTGTTTAGGTCCGACCATGCGATCGGCGATATCGTGAGCGCCGGAGACGTGATTGGCTGCGCGGGCGATACGCCCATGTGCACGCAGATCGATGGCTGCTTGCGCGGTCTTTTGGCGAACGGTGTGCAGGTGACCGAGGGCTTTAAATGTGCCGACGTCGACCCGCGCGGAGATGCCAGCTATATCAACTATATTTCGGACAAGGCGACGTCGGTCGGCGGCGGCGTGCTCGAGGCGCTCGCCATGCTCACCGATGTCTTTAGAGGATAGAAGGCGGCAATGGAAAAGCTCGATGTGGTGAATGCGGCGCTTGCCGCCCTGCGTGCTGGCGAGACGTGCGAGCTCGTGGTCGTGGCCGGTACGGCGGGGTCGTCCCCGCGCGGTGTGGGCGCCTGGATGACTGTCTTTGCCGATGGCAGCCAGGCGGGCACTATCGGCGGCGGCAAGATTGAGCTCTTTGCGCTGGACGAGGCGCGCGAGCTGCTGGCCGGGGGTAAATCGCGTCTGGTCCGCTACACCATGGGCGGCGAGAACTCCGATACCGGCATGATTTGCGGCGGAGCTATCTGCCTGTGCTATCTGCACCTGGATGTATCGCAGGCGCCGTTGTTCCAGTCGATTGCCGACGTCTTGGCGTATCGACGCATCGGCGACTTCGTCATCGACTTTGAACCGTTTGTCGCAAACGCACTCGAGGGCGATGTGGCCGAGTACCATGGCGAGACGTCGCGCCATACCATTGCCGGCTGCCCCGAGCTTTCGCTGGTGGAGGAGGGGAGTAAGGTCACCTACACCAACGCTGCCTCCGAGATTCCCCCGGCGCACATCGAGACGCTCTGCCCCGAGGGCCTGACCTACATCTTTGGCTGTGGACACGTGGGCGCCGCGACGGCTCGCGTGCTCACGACGGCGGGCTTTGCCGTCGTGGCCTGCGACGATCGCCCGGGCACGTTGACGCCCGAATGGGTGCCCGGTGTCTACGACCGTCGTTTGGTCGACTACAAGAATCTGAGCGAGCTGTGTCCCATCGGTCCGCGCGACTTGGTGGTTGTGGCCACAGCAGGCCACAAGTCCGATATCGACGTGGTAATCCAGGCCATGCGCGCCAAACCCGCCTATCTGGGCTGCTTGGGCTCGCGCCGCAAGACGGCCTTTGTGCGCGCCCGCCTGGAGCAGGAGGGCTTTACGCAGGACCAGATCGACGGGCTGCACCTGCCGATCGGCGTTGCCATCGAGGCCGAGGATCCCGAGGAGATTGCCATCTCCATCGCTGCCGAGATGATCCACCTGCGCCGTACCAAGCTCGTCCCCCGCAAGCGCTAGTCGCATCCCCATCAATAAGTTGCGGTGAAATACGGGCTGTTTAAGCCAGTTAAGCCGTCAAACAGTCCCTATTTCACCGCAACTGCCATTTTCCTCCGTCGCATGCGGATCGGTTTGTGCGGGGGAGTTGTGGAGTTGTGCAGGCAGACGAGGTTTTTCTGGAAATACGCTCCCGATGCGCGTATAGTACCGATTGTTTTGTCGGCTCCTGCTGTGTCGAGTCCAAACCGCGAAATGCCATGAGCGGCGCGGATGCAGCCAGGAGGCACGAGGACAACCCATCGTGGCCACGCCCCGTGCTTAAAACCCCAAGAAGGAGTGAACAATGGCAGAAGAGAAGTATGTGCCGCGTCTGAAGACCAAGTACAACAACGAGGTCAAGCAGCAGCTTCAGGACAAGTTCCAGTACGAGAACGTCATGATGATCCCCAAGTTTGAGAAGATCGTCGTGAACATGGGTGTCGGCGAGGCCGCTACCGATTCCAAGGCCATCGACGGTGCCGTGCGCGACCTGCGCGCCATCACCGGCCAGCAGCCGATGATCACCCGTGCCCGCAAGTCCATCGCTACCTTCCGCCTGCGCGCTGGTATGCCGATCGGCTGCAAGGTTACCCTGCGTGGCGACCGTATGTGGGAGTTCTTCGATCGTCTGACCTCCGTCGCGATCCCCCGTATCCGCGACTTCCGCGGCATCTCCGCCAAGAGCTTCGACGGCCGTGGTAACTTCTCCATGGGCGTCACCGAGCAGCTCATCTTCCCCGAGATCGACTTCGACTCCGTCGATCACCAGCGTGGTATGGACATCACTTTCGTGACCACCGCCAACACCGATGAGGAGGCCAAGGCCCTTCTGGACGCCTTCGGTTTCCCGTTCAAGAAATAGGTTCACCTGCCCTATGAGCGCCGTTCCCAGAAGGGGGCGGCGCTTGGGGCGAACAATACTCTATGTGAGGAGGATATAAGTGGCTAAGACATCGATGATCGTCAAGTGCAATCGCAAGCAGAAGTTCTCTACTCGTGAGTACACGCGCTGCCAGCGCTGCGGCCGTCCGCACTCTGTGTACCGCAAGTTCGGCCTGTGCCGTGTCTGCTTCCGCGAGCTTGCACTCAAGGGCGAGCTTCCCGGCGTTAAGAAGGCCAGCTGGTAAGTCACTACCAGCGTTTCAAGCATCAGTTTGGAACAGGGAAAACGCGCTAAAAAGGCTTTGCCGTTAAGGGCGGCGAAGAACCAAGAGCACGTGTTCATCAAGAACGAAGGAGAATCTGTATGAACCTTACAGACCCGATCGCAGATATGCTTACGCGCATCCGTAACGCTAACTCTGTGAACAAGGCCACGGTCTCCATGCCGAGCAGCAAGAAGCTCGTCGAGATCGCTCGTGTTCTGCACGAGGAGGGCTACATCGAGGGCTACGATGTCGAGGACACCGTTCCCCAGAAGACTCTGCACATCACGCTTAAGTATGGTCCCAAGAAGGCTAAGGTCATCAACGGCATCCGCCGCATTTCCAAGCCGGGCCTGCGTAAGTACACCGGCGTTGCCGACATGCCCCGCGTCCGCGGTGGCCTTGGTACCGCCATTATTTCCACCAGCCATGGCGTCATGACCGACCGCGATGCTCGCAAGCACAACGTCGGCGGCGAGATCATCGCTTACGTCTGGTAATTCGCTCGGTAGGTAGAAGGAAAGGAGATCACCGTGTCTCGTATCGGTAATAAGCCTGTCCAGATTCCCGCCGGAGTCGAAGTGGCAGTCAACGGCAACAACGTTGTCGTCAAGGGCCCCAAGGGCCAGCTCGAGCTCGATGTCTTTGAGAAGCTCGCTATCAACGTCGAGGACAACGTCCTCACCGTTTCCCGTCCCGACGACGAGCGTGAGACCCGTGCCCGCCACGGCCTCACCCGCGCCCTCATCCACAACATGGTTGTTGGCGTTTCCGAGGGCTTCGAGAAGAAGCTCGAGCTCGCCGGCGTCGGTTACCGCGTGCAGCAGAAGGGCAAGAACCTCGAGTTCTCCCTGGGCTTCTCGCACCCCGTGATCGTCGAGGCTCCCGAGGGCATCACCTTCGAGGTTCCTGACAACACCCACGTGAACGTCAAGGGTATCAACAAGCAGCAGGTCGGTCAGATCGCCGCTGAGATCCGCGGCCATCGTCCTCCCGAGCCTTACAAGGGCAAGGGTATCCACTACGTTGGCGAGCACATCCGCCGCAAGCTGGGTAAGGCCGCCAAGTAGTCGTAACCGACTCACTCGCATAAGACCAGCACCCCGTCAGGTGCTGGCAAGATCAACCTTTTTAGGAGTTTACGTATGAACAAGCATAAGGCGAAGCTGGAAGGCCTCAAGCGTCGTCAGCGTCGTGTTCGCGGCAAGGTCTCGGGTACCTCCGAGCGTCCGCGTCTTCGCGTGACCCGTACTAACGCCAACATCTATGCCCAGATCATCGACGACAGCAAGGGCTCCAGCCTGACGCTCGTCTCTGCCTCGACCCTCGAGGCCGAGTTCAAGGGCACCCACACCTCGAACAAGGAGGCTGCGGAGAAGGTCGGTCAGCTCGTTGGCAAGCGCGCCATCGAGGCCGGCATCACCAAGGTCGCCTTCGATCGCGGTGGCCGTATCTACCATGGCCGCGTCAAGGCCCTCGCCGACGGTGCTCGTGCCGCCGGTCTCGAGTTCTAGGAGGTATGTAGCACATGGCTCGTAATCAGAAGCAGCAGCGCGAGGCCTCCGAGTTCGAGGAGCGCGTCGTTTACATCAACCGCGTGTCGAAGACCGTCAAGGGCGGTCGTCGCATGAGCCTCGTCGCTCTCGTCGTCGTTGGCGACGGCAAGGGCAACGTCGGCGTTGGCATGGGCAAGTCCGCTGAGGTGCCCATGGCCATCTCCAAGGCGTCTCTCGATGCCAAGAAGAACATGTTCCACGTGCCGGTGACCGATCAGGGCACCATTCCGCACGAGGTTCTCGGTCACTTTGGTGCCGGCCGCATCATCATCAAGCCCGCTGTCGAGGGTACCGGCGTTATCGCCGGCGGCGCTGTGCGTCCCCTCTTCGAGCTTGCTGGCATCAAGAACGTCCTGTCCAAGTCCCTCGGTACCGACAACGGCCTCAATATCATCAAGGCTGCCGTCGAGGGCCTCAAGGAGCTCTCCAGCCCTGAGGACGTCGCGGCTCGCCGTGGCCTGACGGTCTCCGAGATGTTCGTCGGTAAGGAGAACTAAGCATGGCTGACACCATCAAGATCAAGCAGGTCCGCAGCACCAACGGTTGCAAGCAGGACCAGGTCCGTACTGTCCGTGCCCTCGGTCTCCACAGGATCCGCGAGGTTCGCGAGATTGCTGACAACGAGTCCGTCCGCGGCATGATCTTCAAGGTCAAGCACCTTGTCGAGATTGTAGAGGAGTAGCAAATGCAGCTTCACGATCTTACTCCCGCGCCCGGTTCCACCAAGAACCGCAAGCGCGTCGGCCGTGGCAATTCTTCGGGTCACGGCACCACTTCTGGCCGCGGCCAGAAGGGCCAGGGTTCCCGCTCTGGCGGCACCAAGGGTGCCGGCTTCGAGGGTGGCCAGACTCCGCTGGCTATGCGCCTGCCCAAGCTTCCGGGCTTCCGCAACCCCCGTCGTATCGAGTACACCGCTGTTAACGTTGAGCGTCTCGAGCGCAAGTTCGAGGACGGCGCTGTGATCGACGGTGCCGCTCTTAAGGCCGCTCGCATCACCAAGAGCGAGTTCGAGCCCGTCAAGGTGCTCGGCAATGGTGAGCTCACCAAGAAGTTCACGGTCAAGGTCGACAAGGTCAGCGCTTCTGCGCAGGCCAAGATCGAGGCCGCCGGCGGAAAGGTCGAGCTGCCGTGCTAAATGGTCTTAAGAATGCTTTCCGCATCAAAGAATTGCGCGAAAAGATTCTTTTTACCATAGCTATGCTCGTCGTGTACCGCATTGGTGCGCACGTTCCTGTGCCCGGCATTCCCTTCCAGGGGATGCTGGGCCTTTTCTCGACCGATAATAATTCGGTCGCCGCAGGTGCTATGGCCCTCCTGAATCTTTTCTCTGGCGGCGCGTTGAGCTATGTTTCGGTGTTTTCGCTGGGCATCATGCCTTACATCACCAGCTCGATCATCCTCCAGATGCTCCAGGCCGTCGTGCCTTCCCTGCATGAGCTTGCCCGCGAGGGCGAGGTCGGTCAGACCAAGATTACGCAGTATTCGCGTTACCTCACCCTGGCTCTGGCAATCCTCAACTCCGTGGGTTACCTCTTCCTCTTTAAGAGCTTCGGCATCAGCTTCAATGGCGCCGGCGCTCCCGAGGTCATCTTCGACCTTATGATCGTCGGTACGCTCACCGCGGGCGCTATGCTGATCATGTGGATTGGTGAGCTCATCACCCAGCGCGGTATCGGCAATGGCATGTCGCTGATCATCTTCGCGAACATCATGGCCGGTCTGCCGCAGGCTATCTTCTCCAGCACCGAGGGCAATGCCGGTGGCATCATCACCATGGTGATCATCTGCGCCATCATCCTGCTGGTTATCCCGCTGATTGTTTTCCTTGAGCGCGGCCAGCGCCGCATTCCGGTCTCCTACGCTAAGCGCGTCGTGGGCCGTCGCATGATGGGTGGCCAGACTACCTACCTACCCATCAAGGTCAACACCGCGGGCGTCGTGCCGATCATCTTCGCTTCGGCGCTGCTGTACTTCCCGGCTCAGATTGCCGTGTTCTTCCCCGGCATCGGCTGGATTCAGGCAGTTGCCTCCGCGCTTTCGACCGGTTGGCTCAATTGGGTGCTTAACGTTGTCCTCATCGTGTTCTTCGCGTACTTCTACACCTCCATGGTGTTCAACCCCGATGATACGGCCGACAACCTTAAGAAGCAGGGTGGCTTTATTCCGGGCGTCCGTCCGGGCAGGGCTACCGCGGCCTACATCAAGAACGCGCTCAACAAGATTACGCTTCCCAGCGCTGTCTTTTTGGCGCTCATCGCCATCGTGCCTTCGATCATCTTCTCCTTTACGGGTAACCAGCTGATCCAGGCATTTGGCGGCACGTCCATCCTCATCATGGTCGGCGTCGTGCTCGACACGGTCGATAAGCTCGAAGGCCAGATCAAGATGTATGATTACGATGGATTCTTTAAATAGGCTAGAGGAGGATTGCTCATGAACCTCGTATTGCTCGGAGCTCCGGGTGCCGGTAAGGGCACCGTCGCACAGGAGCTCGTCGCCGAGTTTGGCGTCGCTCACATTTCCACGGGCGACCTGCTGCGTGCTGCCGTCAAGGGTGGCACCGAGCTTGGTATTCAGGCTAAGAAGTACATGGACGCTGGCGAGCTCGTTCCCGACCAGCTCGTGATCGACCTTGTCAAGGAGCGCCTTGCCGCCGATGACGCCCAGCAGGGCTTCATCCTCGACGGCTTCCCGCGTAACACCGCCCAGGCCGTGACGCTCGATTCCGAGCTCTCCGCCATGGGTCGCGAGATCGACTGTGCCCTTCTGGTCGATGTGGCCCCCGAGGTCATCATCGATCGTCTGTCTTCGCGTCGCACCTGCCGCGCCTGCGGTTACACCGGCACCGCTGCCGATGCCACCTGCCCCAAGTGCGCAGGCGAGATGTATCAGCGCGACGACGACAAGCCCGAGACCATCAAGAACCGTCTCGACGTCTACGAGAAGTCCACGAGCCCGCTCGTCGACTACTATCGTGGCCAGGGTCTGCTCAAGTCGGTCAACGGTGACCAGGCTCGCGAGACCGTGTACGGGGATGTCAAAGAGGCTCTCGGTCTATGATCAAGATTAAGTCTGCAACGCAAATCGAGCAGATGAAGAAGGCAGGAGCGCTATCTAAGATGGCGCTCCGCCACGTTGGAGCCATGGTGCGCCCCGGCGTTTCGACTTTTGAGCTCGATCAGCTCGCGGAGCAGATTATCCGCATGCATGGCGGCACCCCGGCCTTTAAGGGTTACGGCGGGTTCCCGGGGACCATTTGCGCATCGATCAACGATGCCGTGGTCCACGGTATTCCCAACCCCGACATGATCCTGCGCGACGGCGATATCATCTCCATCGATACGGGAGCCGTTGTCGACGGTTGGGTCGGCGATAACGCTTGGACGTTTTTCGTCGGCACCCCCACGCCCGAAGCCAAGGCTTTGTGCGAGGTCACGCGCGATTGCCTTAAGGCTGCCATCGAGCAGGCTGTTCCCGGTAACCATATCGGGGACGTCGGTTATGCCGTTCAGTCCCTCGCCGAGTCTCACGGTTACGGCGTGCTTCGCGATTATGTGGGCCATGGGATTGGCCGCGTGATGCACGAGGACCCCAACGTTCCTAACTATGGAAAGAAGGGGAGGGGCGTTCGCCTCCAGGCCGGCATGGTCATTGCCATCGAGCCGATGGTTACGATGGGTTCCAACCATGTGAGCACGGGCTCCGACGGTTGGATTGTTACGACCAACGACCACCTGCCCGCCGCGCACTACGAGAACACCGTCGCCATTACCAATGACGGTCCGGTGATTCTCACCACGGATGCGCAAGGTGCCTGGTGTTCCTTGCAGGGCGGAGAAATGTAACAAGTTCCACTTAGTTGTGGAGCCATTACGAAGTTATTACGATGCGTGCATACGTGTTGTAGAATACTCAATCGCTGTCGTTTTCTAGAGAAAGATGATTGCTTGTGAAGAAGGAAGACGCAATTGAGCTCGAGGGTACGGTAAAGGAACCGCTGCCCAATGCCATGTTTAAGGTCGAGCTCGAGAACGGTCATTCGGTTCTGTGCAACATTTCTGGCAAGATCCGAATGAATTACATCCGCATTCTCCCCGGTGACAGGGTTGTCGTGGAGCTTTCCCCGTACGACCTGACCCGCGGCCGCATCACCTATCGCTATAAATAGCGGCACGCATACACGCACTCCATTTCCGGCTGCAGGCTTAGCTCAACCTACGGTCGGATTGTGTGTGAAGACCAGCCATAGTTTTAAACGCCTGCGGCTGGGCGAGTAGATAGTAGGGAAGTAGTTTGAGCGCTACCGAAAGGAAGAACGATGAAGGTACGTCCTTCGGTCAAGAAGATGTGCGATAAGTGCAAAATCATTAGGCGCCATGGCAAGGTCCTCGTCATTTGCGAGAACCCCCGTCATAAGCAGCGTCAGGGTTAAGAGAGGAGACTACGTTGGCCCGTATTAATGGTGTCGACCTCCCGCGTGAGAAGCGCGTTGAGATCGGTCTGACCTACATTTACGGCATCGGCCGCACCACTGCGACGAAGATCTGCGTCGAGTGCAACGTTAACGTGGATACGCGCGTTAAGGACCTCACCGAGGATGAGGTTAACGCCATCCGCGATTATATCGATAAGAACCAGATCATGGTTGAGGGCGACCTCCGCCGTGAGCGCAACCAGAACGTCAAGCGCCTTATGGACATCGGCTGCAACCGCGGCCTTCGTCACCGCAAGGGCCTCCCGGTCCGCGGCCAGCGCACCCACACTAACGCTCGTACCCGCAAGGGCCCGAAGCGTCAGATCGGTGCTAAGAAGAAGAAATAAGGAGCGCTAGATAGATGGCTACTGCTAAGAAGAACGTTCGCGCTGCCCGTCTGAAGCGCGCGGACCGTAAGAACATTTCCGTGGGCCAGGCTCACATTCGTTCTACGTTCAACAACACGATCGTTTCGATCACCGATCCCCAGGGCAACGTCATTTCCTGGAAGTCGGCTGGCCAGGTGGGCTTCAAGGGCTCCCGTAAGTCCACGCCGTTCGCTGCCCAGATGGCTGCCGAGGCTGCTGCCAAGCAGGCCATGGAGCACGGTATGAAGAAGGTTTCCGTCTTCGTCAAGGGCCCCGGCTCCGGTCGTGAGACCGCCATCCGCTCCCTCCAGGCTGCTGGCCTCGAGGTCTCGAGCATCCAGGACAAGACCCCCATTCCGCACAACGGCTGCCGCCCCAAGAAGCGTCGCCGCGTGTAACTGAAAGGATCGTATCAATATGGCAATCGACAGGACTCCTGTTCTTAAGCGCTGCCGTCAGCTCGGGATCGATCCCGCTGAGCTCGGTTACAGCAGCAAGAAGGAATCTATCCGTCAGCCCAAGCGCCGTCGCAAGGAATCTGAGTACGGCATGCAGCTGCGCGAGAAGCAGAAGGTCAAGTTCATCTATGGCGTTCTGGAGAAGCAGTTCCACGGCTACTTCAACAAGGCCCGCAAGATGAACGGCGTCACCGGTGAGAACCTCATGATCATCCTTGAGTCTCGCCTCGACAACGTCGTCTTCCGTCTTGGCTTCGCCCGCACCCGCAAAGAGGCTCGTCAGTCCGTCCGTCACGGTCACTTCACCGTGAACGGCAAGCGCGTGGACATCCCGTCCTACCGCGTCAAGGCCGGCGATGTCGTCGCTGTCGGCGAGAAGTTCCGTGACCTCCTCCCCATCAAGGAGGCCCTGATTTCCTCCGAGCGTTTTGAGGTCCCTGGCTGGCTCGAGGTCGATATCGAGAAGCTGTCTGGTAACGTGCTCGCTCTGCCGACGCGTGAGCAGATCAGCGGTGATATCAACGAGCAGCTCATCGTCGAGCTCTACTCTAAGTAGTCCATCCGGGCTGCTGAGGCTGGAGGTAATACATGTCAGAATTCATTAGGCCTCAGGTTCAGGTCGAAGAGATCAACGAGACGTCTGCTCGTGTCTCCGTCGAGCCGCTCGAGCGTGGCTACGGCGATACGCTGGGTAACTCCCTTCGTCGCGTTCTTCTGTCCTCGCTCGAGGGTGCCGCCGTCGAGGCTATTCAGATCGATGGTGCGCAGCACGAGTTCATGACCATCCCTAACATGGTCGAGGATGTCACCGACATCGTCCTGAATGTCAAGGGTCTTGTCTTCAGGGCTCTCGGCACGACCGACGAGGCGACCGCCACCATCTCGGTTGACGGCCCCTGCGAGGTCACCGGTGCGGACTTCTTTATTCCGTCCGAGTTTGAGCTGGTTAACCCCGAGCAGCACATCGCTACGCTCACCGAGGGTGGCCATCTCACCATGAGCATGCGCATCGGCTATGGCCGCGGCTATGTTTCTGGCGAGGCCAACAAGCGCGACAACGATCCCATCGGTGTGATCCACGTCGACTCGCTGTACTCGCCGGTTTCCCGTTGCGCCAAGCTCGTTGAGGCTTGCCGTGTCGGTCAGCACACCGACTACGACCGCCTTGTCCTCGAGATCGAGACCAACGGCTCCATCGCCCCGCGCGACGCCGTGGTCCAGGCTGCCAATATCATCAACCAGCATATGGCCGCTTTTATGAACCTTGCCGAGACCCCCGAGGTCGAGGAGGAGGCTTCGATCTTCGCTCCCGAGGTCACCAACGACAACGCCGAGCTGGACAAGCAGATCGAGGATCTGGACCTTTCAGTCCGTTCCTACAACTGCCTTAAGCGCGCCAGCATTCACTCGGTCCGTCAGCTCGTTGAGTTCTCGGAGAACGATCTGCTCAACATCCGTAACTTCGGTGTTAAGTCGATCGAGGAAGTGAAGGACAAGCTTGAGTCCATGGGCCTGAGCCTGAAGGCTTAATGCTTCGCATATTTGAGGAGAAACTAGACCATGCGTCACAACGTTAAGAAGGGCCTGAAGCTCGGCACCGATGCGAGCCACACCAAGGCCATGAAGAAGAGTCTTGCTAAGGCCCTCTTCGAGAACGACCGCATCAAGACCACCGAGACCCGCGCTAAGGCGCTGCGTTCGGTCGTCGACCCGATCATCACTTGGGCCAAGAAGGGCGACCTGCACTCTCGTCGTCTGGCTATCGCCAAGCTCGGCGATAAGCAGCTCGTTGCCGAGATCTTCGACAAGGCTGCCCAGGGCATGTGGCAGGACCGCAACGGCGGTTATACCCGCATCATGAAGCTCGGCAACCGCAAGGGCGACAACGCTCCCATCGTTATCATGGAGCTCGTCACCGAGCCTTGCACGCCTAAGGCCAAGAAGGCTGCTCCGGCCCCCAAGAAGGCCGCTGCTCCCAAGAAGGTCGAGGCCGTCGAGGAGGCTCCTGCTGAGGAGACCGTTGAGTAGACATTCCGTCTGCATAGGCTATATTCGAGGGGTACGTTCGCGTACCCCTCTTTTTTTGTCGCGATACCGTTGCTTGTTTGTTGGGAGCGCCCATGACTGCGCCGTCTGATTTCAATTCGATTCCAGAGCTCGATGCCACGCTCGTTTTCCGCGTGGCCTATGATGGCTCGTCGTATAGCGGATTTGCCGAGCAGCCGGGACAGACGACGGTTGCGGGTGAGCTACGTCGAGCCATCGAGACGCTGCTTCGCCGCCCGATCGATCTGACGTGCGCGGGGCGTACCGATTCCGGCGTGCATGCCGTGGCTCAATACATCAGCGTGCCCGTAACGGACGCTGAGCTCGCCCTTACGCGCCGTAGGTGGCTGCGGGCCATGGATGCCCTGCTGCCTAAAGATATCGCCATAAACGAGGTCTACAGGGCCCGTAAGGGCTTTTCTGCACGCTTTGACGCGCGTTCCCGTACGTATACGTACCGTATTGCCGATCGCGATGCGCGTCCCGTGCTGTCCCGTGGTGCCGTGTGGTGGCATCGCTATCCCTTGGATGTTGCGGCTATGTCTGCTGCCTGCCCCGCGCTGCTGGGCGAGCAGGACTTTAAAAGCTTTTGCAAGGTTGCCTCGGCCGTTGGCAAGCCCACGCATCGCTGCGTGATGCGTGCCGAGTTTGGCCATGAGGTTGCGTTTGGCGAGGACATCCTGACGTTTACCATCGAGGGCAATGCGTTTCTGCATTCGATGGTCCGTACGATCGTGGGCACGCTTGTCGAGATCGGCATGCATCGCCGTGAACCCGAGTGGATGCGCGAGGTCATCGATGCTTGCGATCGTACCGCTGCGGGCCCCACGGCTCCTGCCTGCGGCCTTACGTTTATGGGCGTGGATTACGATCCCGCCGAGCTTGTCGTGCTCGACTAGGGGAGGGCTCGACGCGCCGTTCGTCGGCATCTGTCATCTGTGGGCTGCGCGTGTGCAACATCTGTTCTTGGCGTGCAGTGCAACCGGTGTCTCATTGCTTTTATTTATGGGGTGTACCATGAACCACGGTTTGATTCATTGCTGTCGAGAGGACGGATAACTTGGTTCGACGTGGCTCGCATCCGCGACTTTCGGTGATCCTTGTGGTAGAAGGTTCGCCCAGCTATGCGATGCGTGCGCTCGAGAGTATCCAGAACCAAGACCTCTATGATTTGCAGATTGTCGTTGTCTGCCGCGATGCTGCGCCCGGCGTTCGCCATTCGCTTCAAGTTGCTGCCGACAGGGACATCCATATTGATTTGATTGACGTCGAGGACGCGAAGCGCGGCGCTTGTCTTCGTGCCGGTTTTGATGCCTCGCGCGGCTCTCAAATCATCGCCATGAACGCCGATGAGTGGTTTGCTCCGCAGGCCCTTTCCAAGATGGTCGATATCGCGTGCGATACTGCGGCAGACATTGTGCTCCCCTCGGTGTCGCTCGATCGATACGATGCGCATCGCGAGCGTCATTCGCGCGTCTTGGATGCTGCCTCTATTGCCATAGAAGACGAGTCTTCTATGGTGACTGGGCTGCCCCAGTTGATTTTGGGCGGCCTAGTCGCTCAGACCTCTGGCGTGATGTATAGCCGTCCGCTATTTGAGGCATGCCTGTCGCGCGGCAAGGCGTACCGTACGGTTGAGTTTATGGCTTATGCACTCTCGCAGGCACGATTCGTGTCCGGCTGCGGCGACGCTTGTTTCCACGCGGTGGCACCTAAGCTTACAGATGCCTTTGATCCCACCATGTATGCCAGGATATCCGATGACACTCGAGCGCTCGACGAGCTTGCGGACTCACTCTCGGAAGTAGATAGCGGTGGTCGGCTCAAGCTGGCAAGCCAGAAGTTCTACTTTGCCGGACTGGTCGCCTGCATCGAGAATTTGTGTCTGAGCCCGCATGGAGTGTCGTCAATCGAGCGTTCCGCCCGCATGCGTGATATGCTCGAGGCGCCTCGAACCCGTCAGATGGTCGCCGCGCTCAAGGACAACCATCGGGGACTTGGTCTGTTGTTTGGGCCGATCGCCAGCGCCAAGCCCGCGCGCTGCGTGATGTGTACGCATCTGGCAGCTTTTCTTAACCGGACGGGCGCAAAAACCGCCTAAACGGCTCATTTCGAAACAAATTTGCATAGAATTGTTTCGAAATGCGTTCTTATACACAAAAGCCTTCAAATAGCGTTAAACTATTCAATCACTGATTGATTGTCTCCGCCATCTTTTGGAGAGAGGGTTTGTATGGCTAAAAAACGCAATGGGCGCCAGGATGCCATTAGAGATATTGTGCGCAATAAGGACGTCCGCACGCAGCGCGTGCTGGTCGATGAGCTCCGTGCTATGGGCTTTGATTGCACACAGGCGACTGTCTCTCGCGATATTGCCGACATGGGGCTGCGTAAGCTCCCTGAGGGTATCTATGTTCTGGCAGAGGACCTGCACCTGCAGCGTATGGTTTCCGAGCTCGTAACGGGCGTTCTACGTACCGATAATCTGGTTATGATCAAGGCTCAGCCTGGCACGGCTTCCGGCATCGCCGCCGCCGTTGATGCGGCAGAGTTGCCCGATGTGCTTGGCTCGCTTGCCGGCAACGATACGATTTTGGTTATTGCCCAGACGGCCGAGGACGGCGAGCGTCTCGAGGCGCTGATCAATAAGCTGAGCAATTCTCGCAAGTAGGCGTGTGGGTCGTGCGCTCGGCACTGTGCGCGCTGACATCGTGGCTTGTAAGTGGTATTGACGTTGGTCGGTACCGCCTTTTTGTTTGTCGGTATAAAGACCGCCCACCAGGTCGCTTTAAATTAAAAGGCCCCCGAGCAGTTTAATAAGCTGCTCGGGGGCCTTGTTGCTTATGGTCGGATGAATTTCTAGCCGACCGTATCGTCAGGCGTGGGCGAGGGGTCGGGAGTGGGCGTAGGCGTAGGCGTAGGCGTGCCGCCATCGCCGCCGGTCGAACCACCAGTGGAGCCGCCCGTCGAGCCACCGGTGGTGTCGCCGCCCGTGGTCTCGGTGGTCGTGGTCGTCGTGGTAGTCGTTGTGGTGGTTTCCTCTTCGTCCTCGTTTTCGTCCTTGTCGTCGTTCTCCGTCTTCTTGGTGTTGTTGGTGCCGTAGAACTTCCAGACGCTGTTGTTCTTGTAGGTGGGCGCCGTTCCGGTCGCAAACTCCTCGCGCTCGGTACCGGTCAGAACGGTGTTCATAAATCGCTTAAAGACAGGCAGGTTGGTGCTGTCGCCCAGCAGGTCCGTGCCGTATTTTTGGATGGGGATCTCGCCCGCGGAATAGCCGGTCCACAGGGCGCACGCCAGCTGCGGGGTATAGCCGCAGAACCACAGGTTAGTGGTGTTGTCGGTGGTGCCCGTTTTGCCGGCATAGGGCTGGTTGACGCTCAGGGCGCCAGCAGCACCTGTACCGCCGCCCTGCATGACGCCGGACAGAACATCGGTGACCGCGGCGGCCTCGCCCTCGGTAAGCACCTGTGAGGGATTGTCGGTGTGCTGGTACAGCACCGAACCGGTACGAGAGTCAATCTCGGTGATGGCGATCGGCTGGCGATAGTAGCCGCCGTTGGCAAACGTCGCGTAGGCGGCGGCCATCTCGAGCGGCGAGATCGAGCCGGTGCCGAGCGTCATGACGGGAACGTCCTCGATGTTGTCCTTGGCGGGATCGATGCCGAGCTTTTTGACGAGCGAGATGATCTTGCTGTTGCCGACGGCTTCCGCCACCTGGATGTAGCCGGTGTTGGAGGAGTATGCCGTTGCCTGCTTAAGCGTGATGTTGCCATAGCTATGGTTGGCGTAGTTTTGGACCTCGGTCGTGGTGCCCTTGGCCTTGAGCGGCGAGTTGCAGTTGAGGGTGACGTTGGGGTTCATGCCGTTTTGGATGGCAGTTGCCAGCGTAAAGGCCTTAAAGGTGGAGCCGACGGGACGCTTGGCCGTGGCATGGTTTACGTGGTTCTCGTCGGCGTTGTAGTCGTAGCCGCCCACCATGCACTTGATGTAGCCGGTCTTGGGGTCGACGACGACCATGCCCATGTCCAGGCCGTCGAGTGAGAGCGTGTCGAGCTGCTGGCGGACGGCATTCTCTGCCACCTGCTGCATCGTGGGGTCGATGGTGGTCTTGACGGTCAGACCGCCCTTAAAGAGCACGTCGGTCGAGAACTCCTGCTCCAGCAGCTGCTTAACATAGGCGACAAAGTAGGGCTGTGAGTATACGTCGACGCCGCTGCCCGAAATCTCGGTCACGTTGAGGGTGATGGGCTCGGCCTGTGCGGCATCGTGCTCCTCCTGCGTGATGTGGCCTAGGCGCAACATGTTGTCGAGGACCTTGTTGCGACGGGACAGCGCTAGGTCGGGGTTGACCGTGGGGTCGTACTGCGAAGGCGAGTTGGGAAGGCCGATCAACAGTGCGGCTTCGCTCAGGGTGAGGTCGGCGGCGCTCTTGGACAGGTAGGTCTCGGCAGCGGCCTCAATACCGTAGGCGCCGTGACCGTAATAGATGGTGTTGAGGTACATCATGAGGATCTCGTCTTTGGAGTACATGTCCTCCATCTTTACGGCGATGTAGGCCTCGCGCACCTTACGCTCGATGGTCGAGTCGAACTGCTCCTCCTGCAGGATGGTGTTGCGCACCAGCTGCTGGGTGATAGTCGAGGCGCCTTCGTGCCCGCCGCCGAGGGTTGCCACCGCAGCACGCGCGATACCCCACAGGTCGATACCACCGTGCTCGTAGAAGCGCTCGTCCTCGACGTCAACGGTGCCCTGCAGCACGTAGGGGGAGACCTCGTCCTTGGTGATGGACTTGCGGTTTTGCGTGTAGAAGCTCGCGATCTTGTTGCCGTTGCAGTCGACGATCTCGGTGGGCTCGCTCACCAGATACGCGTTGGCGTCGGTGTAGTCGGGCAGATCGGACAGCCAGCGGTTGACGTTGCCGACCATGCCGATGCCAAATGCCACGCCCGCAATCAGCAGAAAGCCCAAAAACGAGAGCAGGATTATGGGCAGGGCATGCGTCTTTGAACGGCTGCGTCCCTGTCGTTGGCGAGGACCCATATATTGACCTCCAGGTATGTCGTGCCGGACGGTGGATGTGCCGTCGGGGCAGGATGGACATAAGTTATTACACGATAAACCAAACGGGGCGCGCGAGGCCTCGTGTATGCTGGAAGACGGCATTTTTCAGAGTGAATGCATACCTTGGTAAGGAGTTTGCCGATGGCGATTCGGGCGATGGGGCCGAGCGGACAATACGAGACTGGATTGAATGCTGCCGGTGCGGTGGTGCCCGAGCTGCTGGCGCCGGCGGGCGGACTCGACCAGATGCTTGCGGCCATCGCCGCGGGCGCCGATGCCATCTATGCGGGGTTGGGCGGCTTTAACGCCCGTGTAAGTGCGCACGGTTTTAGCGATGACGAGTTTGTGCGCGGTTGTGCCGTGGCGCATGCCCGTGGCGTGCGTGTGTACGTGACGCTCAACGTGTTCGTGTTTGACGATGAGTTGTCCGACGCGGTGGCGTTGGGAGCTCATGCACTGGAGCTGGGCGCCGATGCTCTGATTGTCGCCGATGCCGGGTTGGCCTGCGCGCTGCGCGCGGCGATTCCCGGGGTCGAGATTCACCTGTCTACGCAGGCGGGCGTTCATAGCGAAGGCGCCGTGCGGCTTGCCGCCGATGAGCTGGGAGTCGAGCGCGTGACGACGGCACGCGAGCTGGCGGTCGACGAGATTGCGGCGCTATGTGCCACGGGCGTGCCCATCGAGGTATTCTGCCACGGTGCGATTTGCATCGGCTATTCGGGGGCGTGCGAGTTTTCGGCCCTGCGGCGTGGGCGCTCGGCGATGCGCGGCGACTGCACGCAGCCGTGCCGTCTGGCGTACGACCTGGTGGACGAGGCGGGACAGAGCGTTGTCGCCGTCGAGGGAGATCGCCTGCTGTGCCCGCGCGACTATCTGGGCATTGCACATCTGCCCGAGCTTGTAGATGCCGGCGTGGCGTCGCTCAAGATCGAGGGGCGCATGAAGAACCCCGATTACGTATTCAACGTGGTGCGGGTGTGGCGCCGGGCACTCGATATGCTGCGCGACGGCGCGTGGGACCCCGATGCCGTGGAAGAGCTTGAACGCGAGCTGGGGAGGTCGTTTAACCGTGGGTTTACCGATACGTACCTGCGAGGGCGTTCGGGTGCCGAGCTGATGAGCTTTGAGCGCGCAATTAACCAGGGCGTGCGCGTGGGGCGTTTGGTCGCTGTGGGCCACGAAGAGGTGACCGTCGAGCTCGATGCCGCCGTGGCTGCGGGCGATACGCTCGAGATCCGGTTTTATCCGGGCGTCGACGCGCGGCCCGACGTGCCCAAGCGCTGGCCTCAGGTGCCCTGCCCGGTGAATGCCGCGGCGGGGGAGCGCGTTGTCGTTCACTGCAAGCGCAAGGTGGATACGGACTGCGAGGTCTATCTGATTCGCAGCGCCGGTGTGCTGGAGCAGACGGCGACGGCGCTGGAGCGTATGCGGACTGAGGTGGACGCGGCTGTACCTGTTAAGCGCACTGTTGAGGTTTTGCCGTTTGAAGGCGGCGAGGTGGATGGCGATGCATCGAAGGGGGAGCTGATGGAGTCGCCGGAGCGGGGGGTTCCCACTCGCGTGGCTTTTGCCTGGCAGCTGATGGATGCCGACCCGCATGACGAGCTCGATCTGTCCGATGCGACCGTGGTGCTTGACGAGGTCTGCCGTGCGGGCGATGCCGCGCGAACCCGCTCGCTGATGCGGCGTGCCGGGCGCGTCGTCTGTCGCAACTTGGGGCAGGTGGCGATGGCTCGCGAGCTGGGTGCGGCGTTTGACGTGGCGGCGCCGGTGTTCTGCGCGAATCGTGCCACGCTTGCTTGGCTGCGCGGGCTTGGTGCGGGTTGCGTGCATCTGCCGGCTGAGCTTGTCGCCAACGACGCTGGGCGCGTTGCCGGCCTCGCCGATCGCCCCGGCGTCTTGGGCCCCGTCGATGCCGACCGCCCTGAGCTTATGGTGTGCGAGCACTGCCTGCTGACCGCCGAGGGTACCTGTGCCACCGATGCAACGGGGCAGGTCCATTGTCGTGACTGCCAACGCCGTCGGCAGATGCGCTACCTAGTCGAGCGCGACGGCACGCGTCTGCCGGTCGCTGTCGACGCATGCGGCAGGACGAGGATTTTCCTGTCGTAGGTGCCGCGTCGCGTCAGTTTGTTATCATAAGAGAGTTTATGGACTTCCAGCACCGCCGTTTTCGGCGAGGGTGCTATAGCAAAAGGAGGATACCCAATGCTGTCTGTTGACGAGCAAATGCGTATCATCACCTCGGGCGCCGCGCAGATCGTTCCCGAGGCCGACCTTCGCAAGAAGCTTGAGAAGGGCGAGCCCCTCAACATCAAGCTCGGCGTCGACCCCACCAGCCCCGACCTGCACCTGGGCCACGCCGTGCCGCTGCGCAAGATGCGTCAGTTCCAGGACCTGGGCCACAACGTCACCCTCATCATCGGCAACGGTACCGCGTTGATCGGCGACCCCTCGGGCAAGAACTCCACGCGTCCGCAGCTTTCGCAGGAGCAGATCGAGGCCAATGCCGAGACCTACGTGAGCCAGGCCATGAAGATCCTGGATCCCGAGAAGACCACCATCGTGCACAACGGCGACTGGATCCTTTCGATGGACCTGGCCGGCCTGCTGCAGGTGTGCTCCAAGTTCACCGTCGCCCGCATCCTTGAGCGCGACGACTTTACCAAGCGCTACCAGTCTCAGACGCCGATCGCCCTGCACGAGTTCCTGTACCCCGTGATGCAGGCCTTTGACTCCGTGCAGATCAAGGCCGACGTGGAGATGGGCGGCACCGACCAGCTCTTCAACCTGCTCGCCGGCCGCGAGCTCATGGAGAAGATGGGCATGGAGCCGCAGATCGCGCTCACCATGCCGCTGCTCGAGGGCACTGACGGCGTGCGCAAGATGTCCAAGTCCTATGGCAACTACATCGGCCTGACCGACGCGCCCAAGGATATGTTCGGCAAGACCATGTCCATCCCCGACGAGATGATCGGCAAGTACTATCGTCTGGCCAGCTCGCTCACCCCGGCCGAGGTCGACAAGATCGACGCCGCCCTGGCCGATGGTTCTGCCGACCCCTACGAGCTCAAGCGCGCTCTGGGCCGCGACCTGTGCGACACCTACCACGGCGCCGGCGCCGGCGACGAGGCTCAGGCCGAGTTCGACCGCGTATTCAAGGAGGGCCAGCTCGCCGACTTCCCCGAGAAGCATGTCGAGCTGACCGTCAACGACGAGGGCCAGATCTACCTCGCCGGCTTGCTCAAGGACCTGGGTCTTTCGGCGAGCGCCGGCCAGGCTCGTCGCGATATCGACGGCGGCGGCGTCAAAATCAACGGCAAGGCCGTGGCTCCCAAGAGCTATAACATCGATCCCAGCGCCCTCAAGCTGGGCGACACCCTCTCCGTGGGCAAGCGCAAGGGCTTCAAGTTGGTCTAGCAAGTAGGTCAACCTAACATGTGCAATAGGGCCGCAGCCGGAATGATTCCGGCTGCGGCCTTTTTGATTACGATGATCCCTTGGGGACGGAGGGATTATTTGGCGGTGCCGTTAAGCGGAGAGGCGTATTGTTGACCCATCGTTTGGGCATACAATGGCTGTTGGCTTGCTGCGGTGAAGGTTCGTCCGCTCTGCAGTTATTTCTACAGTTAAAGGAGTATGTATGTCCGTTGAGGTCATGAGGACTGTGATCGAGGCCGCCGAGGGTCGCGTGCCCGTCGACACGCTGTTTACCAATGCGCAGATCGTCGACGTGTATGGCCAGCGTGTGGCGCCCGGCAGCGTTGCCGTCAAGGACGGTGTGATCGTCGGCGTGCTCTACGATGGTCGCGACGATGCTGCTGGCACCTACGAGGCAACTGAGGTCATCGACTGCCAGGGTCGCTATCTCGCTCCCGGTTTTATTGACGGGCATCTGCATATCGAGTCTTCGAACATCCGTCCCGCCGAGTATGCTCGCATGGCGGCGACGCGCGGCACCACCACTGCCATTGCCGACAGCCATGAGATCGCCAATGTTTCCGGTCTGGACGGTCTGCGCTTTATGATCGAGGACGGTCACCGCGCGCCCATCTCCATCAAGTACATGATGCCCTCGTGCGTGCCCGCACTGCCCGACGAGCAGGCCGGTGCCGTCATTACCGCTGCCGATATGCAGGCGTTTTTTGCCGAATATCCGGGTGATGTCTTTGGTCTGGGCGAAATGATGAACCTGCCGGGCGTCTTTATGGCCGATCCCGAGACCTGTGCTCGTATCGACGCTGCCAACCAGACGCCGTCCAAACAGGTCGACGGTCATGCCCCGCTCGTTGCCGGCAAGGACCTCAACGCCTATGCTGCGGCAGGCATTATCGCCGACCACGAGTCGACGATTCCCGAGGAGGCGCTCGACAAGCTGTCTCGCGGCATGTACGTGATGCTGCGCGAAGGTACGTGCAGCCATGATCTGGCCAACCTGTCGCCGATGCTGCTGGAGAATCCCGCGCGCGCCCGCCGCTGCTGCTTTGCGACTGACGACCGCGCCCCTTCTGATGCGCTTGCAGCCGGCATGATCGACAATGCCTGCCGCGTGGCGATTGAGGCCGGTATCGACCCCGTGGTCGCTATCTCTATGGCGTCCCTCTCCACGGCCGAGGCGTTTGGCCTGGATCACGGCTGCCGCGACCCGCACGAGCTCCGCGGTGCGATTGCCCCGGGCAAGCGTGCCGACCTGCTGGTGCTCAATGACCTGACGTTTGCCACGGCTCCGCATCGCGTATATGCCGCCGGTGCTTTGGTGGCGCAGGACGGCACCTTTGTGGGCGAGATTGCACCCGAGATGGCCGAGGTTGCGGCCCTTGCCGATGAGCTGCGCGCCTCCGTTAAGCTGCCGAAGCTATCGCTCGACGTGTTCGACTATGCCTTTAAGCCGGGCGAAGCCGTGATTGACGTGGTGCCGGGCAAGGCCATCACGGGCATGGTTCGTCCCGAGACTGACGAGGACTTGCGTCGCATTATGCTGATCGAGCGCCACGGCCGCGGCGTGTCGCTGCAAGCCGAGGGCGCCGACGGCGACGGCCCCGCTGGCCTGGGTCTTGTCGGCAAGCACATCGGTCGTGGCTGGGTGCGCGGCTTTACCATCACGGGTGGCGCCATTGCCTCCACGATCGGCCACGACTCGCACAACGTGTGCGTGGTGGGCGACAACGCCGCCGATATGATGGCCGCCGTTGAGGCCGTGGGCCAAGGTGGTCACGTGCTGGTGCGCAACGGAGAGGTCGTGGCGCGCATTCCGCTGGCGCTCGGTGGCCTTATGAGCGAAGGCACGGCCGAGGACGTTGCCGCGCAGCACGACGACTTTATGGTCAAGGCGCGCGCCATGGGTATTGAGTCGCCGCTCGACCCCATCATGGGCATCATCTTCCTGCCCCTGCCGGTCATCCCGACGCTCCGCATTCGCCCCGAGGGCATGTTCGACGTCACGACCTTCACCTACGCCGACTAGTCATCGGGGACGTTCTTAAACGACTGGCCGTTGGGGTGGCGTGTCGCCTGGCGCCGCGACCGTAGGACCTCTGGCATGTGTGAGCTATTTGCCAGGTCCTTGTAACGTTTACGCCCGCGGAGTCTTATTTGAGCTCCCTTTGGGTACGTTGGAATCGGATACACGTTCGATTCCAACAAGCCCGAAGGGAGCTTTTCTATGTTTAAACTGATTGCATCCGATATGGACGGCACGCTGCTTGACGAAAACGGCCAGGTGCCTCCCGAGACCTACGAACTGATTTTGGCGCTACGCGAGCATGGCGTGCACTTTGCCGCATCGTCAGGTCGTCGCTACGATCGCCTGTGCGAGTTCTTTGCGCCCGTTCGCGACAAGATGGACTTTGTCGCCGCTAACGGCGCCCAGGTCTACGCCGACGGCAAGATGGTAGACCGCGAGGTGTATTCGCACCTGGCGATTCGAAAGCTCGCTCAGGCCGTCGCGACGTTTCCCAATCTGCATCTTGCACTTTTTGACCGAACCAAGTCCTTCTTGCTCGATGACGAGTGCAAGTTCGTGCGTGAGGTCGATAAGGACCTTCCCAATGCCGAGCGCATTTGGGAGCTGCCCGATCCCAGCGTAAATATCATCAAGGCGAGTATCTTTTGCGATGACGGTGCCGTTATGGACAGCGCTTACGTACTACAGCGCGAACTCGGTCAGCTCTTTACTTTTGCGCCTTCGGGCAACGCGTGGATCGATGCCATGCAGCCCGGCGTATCGAAGGCCTCGGGCATCGCGCAGCTCGCGGAGCATTACGACGCTGGACGCGACGAGGTCATGGCGTTTGGCGACTC
Source organism: uncultured Collinsella sp. (assembly GCA_959019945.1). Classification (GTDB taxonomy): domain Bacteria; phylum Actinomycetota; class Coriobacteriia; order Coriobacteriales; family Coriobacteriaceae; genus Collinsella. The sequence goes on from CAUEQD010000002.1 coordinate 107,645, forward strand.
GATGAACGACTACGAGATCATTCGCTTTGTCGGCACGGGCTGCGCGATGGAAAACGCGCGTCCCGCGCTCAAGGCGGTGGCCGATCGCGTGGTGGGTTGTAACTGCGACCACGCCGTCCAGCAGGAGCTCCGTCGCGTGCTGGAGAGTCTCGCTTAATCCGGCAGATGGGGACGTTTCTTTTCTGCCGGCAGTGGGGGACAGTTCTTGCAGTTTTTTCGCGAAGAGTGTCCCCAACGACTGTCATTCAAGAACGTCCTCAGTGACTGGCCAATGACTAGGCGAGAGCGGCCATGATGGTGCGGGCGACGCCGTCGTGGTCGTTGTCATATTCGGTGATGGCATCGGCGGCCTCGCGGTCCTCGGGCTCGGCGTTGATCATGGCCATGCCGTGGCCCGCTGCCTGCAGCATGGGGATGTCGTTGATGTTGTCGCCGAACGCCCAGGCGTCGGCGAGACGCTCGCCCAGGTGCTCGCAGAGCCACGTGAGGGCCGTTCCCTTGGTGGCGCCCTCGCCCATGACCTCGATATTCATGGCGTACGAACGCGTGACCTCAATGCCTCCGAGCGTGTCGAGCTCCGCCGCGATGGCGTCGCGATCAGCCGGGTCGTGCCAGTACATGGCGATGCGCTCGAGCGTCTCGACCTCGTCGATCTTGCTGTCGATATCCATGTCGATCGGTGTTCGTGTGCGCTTGAGCGAAGCCGCGATGTGGGGGTCGCCGCCGCAGAATTCGTCCAGGCGCGTGTAGAGCGAGCGGGGGAGGAAGCACTGCCCATCCGCGAAGATATCGAAGGTCACATCGTGGCCGGCGGCGATGCGATGGATGCGATGGGCAATGCCGCAATCGAGCGGACGGCTCAAGATGCACGTGGCGCGCGAGGCGTCGGTGGGCACATCGTCGTCGAGCTGCCAGACGCTGGCGCCATTGGCGCAGACGGCATAGTGCACGGCGGGATGGGCGAGGATGGGCTCAAAGATGCCTGACAGCGGACGTCCCGTGCAGGGCACAAATTCAATCCCGCGTTGAGCGAGCTCGTCGAGCATCGCCCAGGTGGCATCGCTCATCTGCTTATCGCTCGTCAACAGCGTTCCATCCATATCGGAAAACACAATCATTTGATGCAGCCCTTTCTGCTGGCATAAAAAGCGTGGCCGAGGGCGGTGATTCCCTGGCCACGCTCGAGTTCTATAACGGTCCGCGTCCTAGCGGTCGGCGAGCGGCTTGTACTCAAGCGGCTCGATAACCGGGCGATAAGCCGGGCGAATAATGCGGTGCGCGCAGAAGAGCTCTTCCATGCGGTGTGCCGACCAGCCGGCCATGCGGGCGACGGCGAATAGCGGCGTAAAAAGCGTCTCGGGTACGCCGAGCATCTTGTAGATAAAGCCTGTGTACAGGTCGATGTTGGCGCAGATGGGCTTAGTCATGCCGTGGTCGCGCATCACCTGCGGTGCCAGGCGCTCAATGCGCTCGATGAGCGCGAACTCCTCGCCCAAGTCCTTCTTGGCGGCAAGCGTGCGCGCGTAACGGCGGCACACCTCGGCGCGCGGGTCGCTGAGCGTATAGACGGCGTGGCCCATACCGTAGATGAGGCCCGTGCCGTCGAAAGCCTGCTTGTCGAGGATCTTGCCCAGGTAGGCCGCGACCTCGTCCTCGTCCTCCCAGTTGGAGACATGCGCGCGGATGTCCTCGTGCATAGACACGACCTTGGCATTGGCGCCGCCGTGGCGCGGGCCCTTGAGCGAGCCGATAGCCGCGGCGTAGGCGGAATACGGGTCGGTGGCCGATGAGGACAGCACGCGGCAGGCGAACGTGGAGTTGTTGCCGCCGCCGTGCTCGGCATGCAGCATGAGCATCACGTCGAGCAGCATGGCTTCGTCGCGGGTGAACGCCATGCCACCGCGCAAGACCTGTAGGATGGTCTCGGCGGTGGAGAGACCGGGCGTGGGGTGCGGCACGTGAACCTCGGAGCCGCGAAGCTTGGCGACCGAGGCCATGTGTGCGAAGGCGGCGATGCGCGGGAGACGTGCGAGCATGGAAATGGCGACGTCGATTTCATGCTCGGGCGTGATCACGTCGGGCTCGGCGTCGAAGGCGTAGAGCAGCAGTACGGCGCGCTGAAGCACATTCATGATGCTCGACGACACCGTGGTCATGGGGAACTCTTTGACGTACTCATCGCTCAGGTGCCTAAAAGCGCCCAGACGTCCGCAAAAACCGTCGAGCTCCTCTTTGTTGGGCAGCGAGCCCGTGATGAGCAGGTAGGCGACCTCTTCGTAGCCATAGCGATTCTCGGCCTGGGCGTTGTTGACCAGGTCCTCGATGCTGTAGCCGCGCAGCGTAAGCTTGCCCTGGTCGGGCACGACTTTGCCGCCGACCTTGTTGTAGCCGTGCACGTCCGAGATGCGGGTAAGGCCCGCGACCACGCCCGAGCCATCGGCATTGCGCAGGCCGCGCTTGACGTTATGCTCTACGAACAGGCCCTCGTCGTACGGGGCGGTCGGCAGGCCGTGGTAGAGGTTTTCGCTTTCGGGCGAAATCTGACGGCTCGCCTCGTAATCCAGAACCAGGCGGCTCAGGTGATCGTCGAAGCGGTAGTAGATTTTCTTGGCGTCGTAGGCCATGCGCGCTCCTCTCCGGTCCGCTTTGGGGCCGCGCGCTTGGACGATATGACGTCAAGCTGCCCCGAGCGGCTTGTTCGCTACAGGCGGTACATAAAGTTAAAGACGTCCTCGCGCTGGATGGACACGTTGACGCCCGAAAGCTCGCCGGCCTCGGCCAGGGCCTTCTGCAGCTCGGCGAAGTCGAGCTTGGACTCGGCGGTGTCGGCCAGCATGGTCATGGTAAAGATGTCCTCGATAATGGACTGCGTAATGTCGCGGATGTCGACGTTGGCCTCGCCCAGAACACGGGTGACGCCGGCGACGATACCGGGGCGGTTCTTGCCAAGGACGGTGATGACGATACGGGAGGACGAGATCTCGGCCATGGGAAACCCTTTCGCGTGATTGCGGCGCGCGCGGGGCGCTCCGCTACGGTACAGTGTTCATCATTGTACCTGTCTGGCGCAAAAAAGGCGCGCTCGCTGCGGCGTTACATGCCTGCAACATGAGCGTAAGGGGGAAGGCCGTACGGGGAAGAGCCGTCTGGCGCGTGTCCGGCTCGTGTTGGGTTGATTTCCGATCTCAGCCGAACACATTGAGCGGACAGGCCGTTCCCGCAGTCAGCCGAACGCCTCCGACGGCTGATTCCGAACTGGAAGCGGAGGGCATCCCCGCCCTTCGGTAGGGGATACCGCTCCGCGGCGCATGCCGCGGGCGGCGCCCCTATCGGACCACCGTGACCTCAGTTGGGATGGGCCCAGCACTGCCGCGTACTCGGTGAGCTAGAGCCAACTGTTCGTCTTCACGTCGCGTATGGCGATATTTCGGTCGTCCGGCTCGGTGATGCCGTAGCCGAACGCCTGGAGCGTCTCGATGGACTCCTGGATCCTCTGTTGGAACATGGGACCCGGATCGACCCTCGGCCCGAGGTGCCCGCGCCAAAGGCACGGCGTGGCGCGCAGCATGTTATGGATTTTGGAGATGGGCTCGATGTCGGCGTAGACGTTGAGCGTCGCCATGGCGTCCTTGTGGCCGAGGATCGATTGGAGCGCCTTGATATCGCCGCCTTGGCGGATCCACTGCGTTGCGAACGTGTGGCAAAGGCCGTGGAACGTGATCAGCTCGTCGTTGGTGCCCATGAGGCCGTTGGTCTCCGAGAACGTCTTGAACGCCCTGCGGATATAGCTTGTCGTCGCGAAGGTCGCGCCCGGCTCCGACAGGATGTAGCAGTCCCCGATCTCGACCGCCCCGGTAAGGCCGCGCAAGCGCAGCTTTCCGCAGTCGATCTCGTGGGTCTCCTTCAGGAAGGGGAGTAGGCCGACCGGGTCGATGGGGATACCCCTGGCGTCATGGGTCTTGGTGTCCTTGATAAACGAACCCATTCCCTTCGCGTACGCCACCGAGTGTCTGATCGAGATCAGGCCCGTCTCGAAATCCACATCGCACCACCGAAGGCCGCAGACCTCGCCGATTCGCATCCCCGTGTGCAGGGCGAGTACGACCGCCCTCTAATCCTCGGCGGACCAATCGAGTCCGAACTCCTTTCGGGCATCCTCTTCGCTCATGACTTCGAGAAGGTCTCCGGGTTGGCAACGAAGGGCGAGGCATAGCTGCTCGAGTGTGTTGAAGCGAATGCCGCGAATATGCCCTTTTTTAATACGGGACAGGTTCACGGGCGTGGTTCCAATCCTTTCGGCAAGTTCGTTCGAGGAAATCTTTCGCTCGGCCATGATCTTGTCGAGGCGAACAATTACGGGCATGGCGTTTCCTTACGCAATCTCGTCGGAGTCGAGGTACAGCTCTCGGGCGTACAAGAAGAGCTGGGAAAGCATGAACAGGACGATGCCGAGAACCAGAGAGGTCCAATCGAATGATGAAGCGATCTCTTGGGCGCCGACGGCCCCCTCGCCGCCAAACATCGAAACGGAGGTTTTGAGTGAGCCGGCGTAGAGGCTGGTGGCAGCTTGAACAACGAAGAGAATGCCGAGCACCTTCAAGCATGTCGCAGACCCTTTCTTGAAGGGGTCTCCGCTCTTGATCGTCCACACGAGAACGGCGCTGAGGATGGTCGTAGCGATACCGATGACGGCAGGGACCAATGTCGAGATCGCAAGGGCTGGATACGCGGGGGAGTCTGCAATTACAGGGTTGTCGAGCACTTCGATTGCTGGCTTTAAGGAGAACGCCACTTGTGCGATGGCGGTGGCGCAAAGGGTCGCAGAGGCTATCGCACATGCGATGCGGAAGGAATGAAGCCGGGGAGTGCGATTGTCGGAACTCATAATAACCTCCGAAGAATTTAAAAAACTCAGGTTACTTTTTAACAGTTTATGTTAAATTGACTTTGCCGGCAAGTAATAAGGGCCGAGCATTTTGTTCGGCCCCTCTGTTCCGACTGGATGAGGTTAAGGTTGGCGATGAATATGCTCAAAATCTCGAAGGCGATCTTTAGGTCGCTTCTCTCCTCCAGGTCGCTCTGTGTTGTCGTTGTTGCGTTGATGGTTCTTTGTGCTCTGCCCGTCTTCAGGAGCGCGGCTGGCATCGACGGACGGGTCGAATACCTCGAGTCGGGAATAACCCGTGTTGAGCAGGAATTGTCAGCATCCTATGCGGATGCGCTTGTGAATGCGGGGGAGGACGGTGTCTATACCTCTTCATCAAGCATGCCCGCGCTTCTGTACCCTCTTGCCGCGGGACGTCTTATCTTGGCACCGCTCTCTCCCCTACTTCCGTTTCTGCAGATATCGGATGGAGAGTACACCTATTATGACGGATCGAAGGAGTACTTGCTATGGGTCGCAACGGCCGTTGCCGTCTCGTTCCTTGCCGCGCGTCTTAACAAACGTGGAAAGCTCATCATCCAGGCACCGATGGGCGAGCTGGGTAGACTTGTTGCATCGAGCGTATGGGCGAGTGTTTTTGCAATGCTTGCCGTCCTCGCCATCAATCTTCCAGGGATAATCGCCGCGCTTGTGAAGAATGGCCCGGGCTCGCCGTTCTATCCGATAGGCTACATTCAATATGCGACTCCGGTTATCAAACCGGCTTGGCTGGTGTTCGCGCAGACGGCCATCTTGCAATTCTTGGTGGCAGCGTTCATCTCGCTTGTCGTTCACCTTGCCGTGAAGATTGCCAATAACCCTACGCTTGGAATCGTGTTCGTATGTGCCCTGATGGGGGTGACGATGGTTCCCGGGTATTACGGAAGATCCATCGCTTTACGTGAGTTCGCCCTGTTGAATCCCCTTACGTATGCGAACACTGAGTTGACCGTCGGCGCCTATAGCCCGTACCCGACAACGCAGATAGTGAATCTACCTGGACTTTGCTTCGAGCGTGGCGCGATTGCCCTCGTATGCGCAATCGGGATCGAGGTGCTGGCAATTAGCCTGCTTTGCGTTGCTGGAAAGAGCGGCTGCGCGTGCCCGATATCCCCGATTTGTCTTGAGAGAGGTTCCTTCACTGCATCGAGAACGGCAACTCGTTCGAGCGCTTGTGCCTCCGCCGTTGCATACGTAAGAACGATGGGGAAACTGCTCCTGCGTTCTCCTACCCTCGCCGTATGCGCGATTGCAATGTCGACGACGATGCTGGCCCCGGCTCTGGTCGAGATGTTTCCTGACGCTGATAACGTTTCCGCTGTTCGGTATAGGGATGGGGAGCTCCGTTCAATAGATCGGTATCTAGAGCAGAACGCTGCGAATATGGACGTCGAGGGCAAAGCGGCCCTGGAAGACATGCGGGATGCTCTTTCGGGTTTCGTGTACGCGCCTATGCCTGCGGAGGGGTTTCGAAGCCTTGCGACGTACGAGCGCGCTCGAGGTGAGCTGGGCGCGGCAGATGCGACTCTCCTGCAATCGATCGGAATCGAGCCGGAGACTCCTTCTCGTGCGGAGGCGCGCGCCCTTCTGCTTGAGTCGATCGCGAGCTTGCCGGAACCCAAGGTTTACGAGTTAAGTACGAAGATGCCCCCATTAATCCTCCTTTCGTATCTCCAGGCAGCGCTTCCCTCCTTATTTTTGCTGTTGCCCGTGGTTGTCACATCGCTCGCGTGCACCCACCTGCAGTGTCGTTCCCTTCTGGTTCTCCAGATCCCCGCAACAGCGCATGTGCGTTTTCTGACGGCTGTTGCGCTGGCTCTCCTGCTTGGCTTGGTGCTGCTTTTGGTGTCGATGGTTCCCGCTGTCGTTGTGTCCGTGATTAAGAACGGTGCGGGTGGATCGGAGTATCCCGTCGCTCTCATTCGGGCGGGAGCTTCGACAACGTCCATGGTGGGGGAGGCGGTGTTGTGCAGTATTCCGTTGCTGGTCATGGCATACGGCGTGATTTCCGTCGTCGCTGCGTTGACAGCAGCGATTAGCCGCAACCCCGTTGTCACCGGAATGGTTTGCGCGGTTCTCTTGGTGTTGGGTTCGTTGAGCGCTCATGTTGAAAGCGTGGGCATGGGCGTCGCGCTGCTGGCTCCATTCGCCTCGTTTGATCCCGCTTCCCAGGTGGGGACGATTGGGTTCCTTGGGCGAGGGACGAACGCGATGCCTTTTGGAGAGGTCGTCGGCGCATCGGGCGCTCTGCTGGTGGTCTTGGGCGCCGTATCTCCGTTGATGGTGCGCCTGAGTGTTCCAAAGATCGAAAGGGGATGATCTCGATGATTGACCTTCAAACGCTGACGATCTCTTATGGAAAGAAGGTGCTCGTAGATTCGGTGAACGCTGAGTTTGCCCCGGGTACGGTCTACGGTCTCGTCGCTCCGAACGGGCATGGAAAGACGACGTTGCTGCGTGCGATGGCAGGTTTGCCGGGTCCTCGCGTGGACGGGAGCATCGTTCTGGATGAGGTGCAGGGTACGGGTGCGAGAGAGGTCCGTTCTATGATCTTCTATGCACCTGGTGAGGGGACGCTGCTGTATCCCGGATTGCGTGCGGAAGATCACCTCAAGATGGTTTGCGATATGTGGCCGCACGCTCGCGATATCGAAGAGATAGTGGAACAAACGCAGATAGGCGAGTTCGCGAAGATGAGGATCCGCACTCTGAGCCAGGGCATGAAGCAGCAGCTTACCCTGGCGATTGCGTATGCGACGGGCGCGCGGTGCCTTCTATTAGATGAGCCCATGAACGCGCTCGACCCCAGCAGGGTGGACTTGCATTCCGAGATTCTCAGGAAGCTGGCCGATTCTGGTACGTGCATCATCATGTCATCCCACATCTTGGATTCGGTCGATAGGCTGTGCGATGAGATTCTGTTTTTGAAGGATGGGAGGCTCATTAGAAGCATTCCGCAAGATGATGCTGCGCCGAAGTCTCCTGGATCCCATTTCGCAAAGCCTGCCGGACGCGCCGAGGGTGCGCTAAGCACGTATCGGCGACTCTACGAAAAGGGCGGGTAGAAATGCAAGTTAAAAATCTATGTGGTCAATATGATGCCGTTGAACCCGCGTGTCGATACCGCTCAGCCATTCGCCTCGCCCCCATCGCACGCATCTTCATTCGGTCTGTTACTTTTAATCTAACAATTCTTTGAGGAACGTAGGTGCTTCTAAATGTACTGTCGACTTCTTCTCAAACTAATCCTAAGAGACAAGGCCGTATGGATTTGTACGCTCGTTCTCGCTGCAGCCTTTTCCGTCCCCATTGCGTTCAATTCACCCATCTACGGCCCCTTCTTTATGAAGCAGGGCATGCAGGGCTTTGTCGACGCATTCAATACGCGCGCGCCCCAGGCCAGCGGCACAGACCTATCGCCAGAGCAGCAAGATGACGCTGAGCTTGCAAGATACGCGAACGCCGCCCTCGCCGCCCAAACCGACGCCGCCTTTCTCGACTCTGCCGAGAGCTACTACGCGCTCATGGACGAGGGCTTCCAATCCGGGTCCATCGTGGGGGACCAGGAGACCAATGACGCGGCGCTCGCATATTGCCGTGCCCTGAGCAGCTCCGGCATCGCGGATATCCCGGCCTCCGCAAACGACCTGCCGTTCCTCTCCTTCCTGCCCTACGCCATTGCCCAGGCGCCGTCCTTCCTTCCCTTCATCCCCTTCCTTCTCTCGTCGATACTCGTGCTCGGCGCCACAAGGCCCGGGACCCTGGCGGCAAAGGCGCCCGTGCCCAAATTCCGGCGCCTTATCCAGATCGTGTTTTCGATAATCGCCGCGGGGACCGCGATGCTCCTCGCCGGCCTCGCGCCCGGGGGCATTTACGCCTTGGCCCTAAACGGCTTCGGGCAGATCGGGTACCCGATCGCCTTCTTCCATGACGGCGCGCTTACCACCACGACCGCGGGAAACGTCTTCACAGCCCTGCTTCTCGCGCTGCTCGCGGGCGGAACCTTGATATCCGTTTGCTCCGCCGTCCTATCGACCGCAACGAGGCGCGTCCTCGCGGGCCCCCTTACCTCCGCGCTGCTTGTCGCGGCCCCGGCATTCCCGTTACTGTCCGATTCGGCACTAGGGCATAACGCCGCGCTCAATCTCCTGCCGCTGGCCATATTCTCGCCTATCGAGGCAACGGGTTACGTGGGATGCTTCCCGACAGAATTCATTGGCTCCGGTTCGGGCAGCGCATCGATGCTTGCCGTGGCCCTGGCATACGCCGCGGTCCTTTTTGCGGTCGGCGCCGTTGCGACACGTTCGCCCAAACAGCCTGGACCCGCGAAAAAGCACCATGGGCTCGAGCTCCTGGACGCGAGCGTGGGATACGGGAGCACGACGATACTTTCAATCGGGTCGCTTTTCCTGAGCCCGGGAACGGCGGCGGGCCTCGTTGCCCCCAACGGCTCGGGGAAAACCACCCTTCTTGAAGCGCTGTCGGGCCAATTTCCCACCCGCATCCGCTCGGGAAGCCTGGCGGCAGACGGAATCTACCAACGTCGATCAGCCGAATTCGCAGAACTCGTCTACCTGAGCTCTTCGGGCGGCGCGGATCTCTATCCCACGCTATCGGCCATCGAGCACCTTGCTTTCGTTAGGGAGGCGTGGAAATCGGCCGCCGACATCGACTCGCTCTGCGACTCCCTCGGAATCTCCCCATATCTCGACAAGCCGACCCGTAAACTCTCGACAGGAATGAAGCAGCAGGTAAAGCTTGCCATGGCGATATCGACCGGTTGCCCGTACCTCATCCTCGATGAACCGCTGAACGGCCTCGATCCGGGAAAGCGGAAAACCTCCTGCGACGCGATGCGCAGCGAGGTGGCGCGGGGACGCAGCGTGCTCATTTCAAGCCATCTGCTCGACGACCTGGCAGACCTCACCGACTCGTTCTACTTCATCGAGGCCGGCACGCTCGTGGAAAAGATCGAGTCGTCCTCGCAGACGCTCAAGCAGGAATACCTCGATACATACGAGAGATGAATGTGGGGGAGTGTTCGGATGAAGTCGATAATCAAGGCAGCTCATGTCGTGCCGAAAAGACCGTGAACCTTTTGTGGGACGCGCGGCGCCGTGGTAACATAGCCGAGTTTGTTGTCTTGGTCGGAAACCAAGACGCCTTATGCGCTGATCGGTAACCAGCGCCTGACCAATAAGGAGTCCTACCATGAAGCAGGGTATCCATCCCCAGTATGTCGAGTGCACGGTGACGTGCTCCTGCGGCAACACCTTCAAGACGCACGCTACTGTGTCCGAGATGAAGGTCGAGCTTTGCAACGAGTGCCACCCGTTCTACACCGGCCAGCAGAAGTTCGTCGACACCGGTGGACGCGTCCAGCGCTTCGCCGACAAGTTCGGTGGCGCCGCTGCCGCCCAGCTCAAGAAGGCTGAGGAGGCCAAGGCTGCCAAGGCCGCCAAGGCTGCTGAGGCCGAGGCCGCTCGCAAGGCCGCCGCTGAGGCTAAGGCTGCCGAGAAGGCTAAGCGTGCCGCTAAGTTCGCCGAGGAGGCTGCCAAGCAGGCCGCCGAGGCTCCCGCAGAGGCTCCCGTCGAGGAGGCCGCTGCCGAGGCTGAGACCACCGAGGCTGCTGAGTAAATAGCTCGCCGCGGAATCGCTCGCATTCATGGCATAAGGGCCGTGCATCCGTTTGGGTGCGCGGCCCTTTTCTTTTTATTGGTGCAAGCCAACCTGTCCCCATTGCACCAGATTGGTGCGAAGGGGGCAGATTGGCTTGCACCAAATGGCAGAGAGACAGCGTTTGCCCAGATAAAACCTGCCAAAATAAACCAGTCCCTTTTTGGCAGGTTGGTCGTAGTTATTACGTGGCGGTCGAGGTCGACCGTATAGGCCGTGCCTTGTTTGGCTAAAGTACATTTATCTGTGTTTAACTCGCCCAAGGCTGCATGGCGTGGGCGATGGCCAAAAAGGAAAACCACATGGGATTCATGTCAAAGCTGCTGTCCTTTGGATCCGATAAGGACCTTAAGCGCTACTACAAGATCGTCGACCAGATCAACGGTCTTGAGCCCCAGTTTGAGAAGATGACCGAGGAAGAGCTCCGCGCCCAGACCGATAAGTTCCGCGAGCGTTACGCCAACGGCGAGTCGCTCGACGACATGCTCCCCGAGGCCTTTGCCACCGTGCGTGAGGCTTCCAAGCGCATCACGGGCATGCGTCACTTTGACGTACAGCTCATCGGCGCCATGGCGCTTCATGAGGGTCATATTGCCGAGATGAAGACCGGCGAAGGCAAGACCCTGGTCTCCACCTTGGCCGGCTACCTCAATGCTATCGCCGGCAAGGGCGTGCATGTCGTTACCGTCAACGATTACCTGGCAAAGCGCGACTCTGAGTGGATGGGCCGCATCTACAAGTACCTGGGAATGACCGTCGGTCTGCTCCAGAACAACATGCCGCTCGAGCTCAAGCGTCCGGCCTACCAGGCAGACGTCACCTACGGCACCAACTCCGAGTTCGGCTTCGACTACCTGCGCGACAACATGGTCACTCGCCCCGAGCAGCGCGTGCAGCGCGGTCACAACTACGCCATCGTCGACGAGGTTGACTCCATCCTGATCGATGAGGCCCGCACCCCGCTGATCATCTCGGGCGCTGGCACCAAGTCCGCCAGTACCTACAAGGACTTCGCGCGTGCCGTGCGCGGCCTTGAGCGCGGCGAGGACGTGTCGCACGACATGCTTACCGCCACCGAGGACGTTGAACCCACGGGCGACTACGTCATGGACGAGGCCAAGCACACCATTGCCGCCACCGAGCGCGGTCTTAAGAAGATCGAGCGCCGCCTGGGTATCGATGACATCTATGCCGATCTCTCCGGCCAGCTGGTCAACCACCTGCAGCAGGCGCTGAAAGCCCAGTACATGTTCCACCGCGACAAGCAGTATGTGGTCACCAACGGCGAGGTCAAGATCGTCGACGAGTTCACCGGCCGCATCATGGAGGGCCGCCGCTATTCTGAGGGCCTGCACCAGGCCATCGAGGCCAAAGAGGGCGTGCTCGTACGCGAGGAGAACCAGACCCTGGCCACCATCACCCTGCAGAACTACTTCCGTCTGTATGACAAGCTCTCCGGCATGACCGGCACGGCACTTACCGAGGATGCCGAGTTCCGCGAGATCTACAAGCTGCCCGTCGAGGTTATCCCCTCCAACAAGCCCGTGCAGCGCGTGGACCACGAGGACCTGGTGTACCGCACCATTCAGGCCAAGTACAACGCCGTCGCCGACGATGTCGAGCAGCGTCACGCCAAGGGCCAGCCGGTCCTGGTGGGCACCGTCTCCATCGAGAGCTCCGAGAAGCTGTCGGCCGCCCTTACCAAGCGCGGCATCGCGCACGAGGTCCTCAACGCTAAACATCACGAGCGCGAGGCCCATATCGTTGCCCAGGCCGGACGCTACGGCGCCGTGACCATCGCCACCAACATGGCCGGTCGTGGTACCGACATCCTGCTGGGCGGCAACCCCGACGAGCTGGTGCGCGAGCGCCTGGAGTACGAGGGCCTGACCATGGAGGACGTGACGCCCGAGCAGCTCGAGCAGTTTAACGCCGAGGCCAAGGAGACTTGCAAGGCCGAGCGCGAGCGCGTGCTTGCCGCCGGCGGCCTGACCGTCATCGGCACCGAGCGCCATGAGTCCCGCCGTATCGACAACCAGCTGCGCGGCCGTTCCGGTCGTCAGGGCGATCCGGGCGAGACCCAGTTCTACCTGTCGCTCGAGGACGACCTCATGCGCCTGTTCGGCGGCGACAAGATGGACCGCGTCTCCAAAATGATGGTCACCGCCGACATGGGCGACGACATGCCCATCCAGCACAAGATCATCTCCAAGGCCGTCGAGAGCGCCCAGCACAAGGTCGAGAGCATCAACTTCTCCATGCGTAAGAGCGTCCTCGAGTACGATGACGTCATGAACAAGCAGCGCCAGGTCATCTACGCCGAGCGTAACAAGATTCTGGACGGCAAGGACCTGACCGACCACATCACCGAGGTCATGCACGATACCGTCTACCGCTGCGTACAGGAGTTCTGCACCAAGGACAGCCACGAGGGCGAGCGCGATCTCGAGGGCCTGCGCAAGTGGGTCGTTGAGCTCACCGGCCATATCGATACGCCGAAGTTCCCCGACGAGGATTATGAGGCTCTGGCTGCCGATGTCCTGGCTTACGTAGAGAAGTGCTACAACATGAAGGCCGAGCGCTTGGGCGAGGACCTGATGCGCGAGCTCAACACCCAGGTCATGCTGCGCGTCATCGACACCCGCTGGATGAACTACCTGCAGGAGATGGACTACCTCAAGACCGGTATCGGACTGCGCGGCTTTGGTCAGCGCGATCCGCTGGTCGAGTACAAGACCGAGGCTTATGGCGCGTTCCAGATGCTCGTCGACACCATGTACGAGGATTACCTGCGCACCGTCCTGCGCATCGAGATCAAGGCCGCCCCGCACGCCGTGGAGCACAAGGAGGACCCCGCGCTCGAGGGTGCGCGCTTCTCCGGCCCCGCCGATGTCGATGGCGACAACGGCAACTCGGTGCTGCGCAAGCAGGCACAGGTGCAGGCCCGCACGGCCGTCCAGGGAGGCCCGGCTGCTGTCAACAACGGCGGCAAGGTGACCACCTACCGCAAGTCCGAGAGCGATGACCCTTATGTCAACGTGGGCCGCAACGACCTTTGCCCCTGCGGTAGCGGCAAGAAGTTTAAGTACTGCCACGGCAGGAATCGTTAATGGCTGAGGCTTTAGAGGTAACGCCCGCCGAGCTGGACGCGTTTGCGGACCGGCTCGGCGAGGTCGAGTCGTATCTCCACTTGGACGAAAAGCGCACGCGCGTGACCGAGCTCGAGGCCAAAAGCGTGGCCCCCGGCTTTTGGGATGACGCCGACGCCGCCCGTGCCACCATGGAGGAAATCGCGCGCACCAAGGAAGATATCGCTGCCGTGGACAACGCGCGCGGCGAGCTTTCCGATGCCCGCGCCGCGCTGGAGCTTGCCGAGGAGATGGGGGATGACCCCGATGCCGCCGCCCTTCGCGAGGAGGCTACAGCCACGGCTGAGCGCCTGGCCCGTGCCATCGATGAGCTTGAGCTTTCGAGCTGGTTTACCGGTGAGTTCGATCACGGCGATGCCATTGTGACCATCAAGCCCGGACAGGGTGGTCTGGAGGCCCAGGACTGGACCTTCATGCTCTTTAAGATGTACATGAAGTACTGCCAGCGTCGCGGCTGGAAGGTCACGATTAACGACTGCCCCGCTGCTGAGGTCATCGGCATCGACCGCGCGACCTTTACCGTCGAGGGCAAGGACGCATTTGGCATGCTGCGCGCCGAGGCCGGCGTCCACCGCTTGGTTCGCATTAGCCCCACCGACGACAAGAAGCGCCGCCAGACCACGTTTGCCGGCGTCGAGGTCATCCCCGTGCTACCCGATGATATCGACATCGAAATCAGTCCCGATGACATCCGCGTGGACGTGTACCACGCGAGCGGCCCGGGCGGTCAGGGCGTTAACACCACCGACTCCGCCGTGCGCGTGACGCATTTCCCCAGCGGCATTGTGGTCACCTGCCAAAACGAGCGCAGCCAGATCCAGAACAAGGCCGCGTGCATGCAGATCCTCAAGGCTCGCCTGTACGAGATTGAGCTCGAGAAGCGCGCCGAGGCGCTCGATGAGATTCGCGGACCCAAAACCACGATTGGTTTTGGCAACCAGATCCGCAGCTACGTGCTCTACCCGTATCAGATGGTTAAGGACCTACGCACGGGCGTTGAGACCAGCAACGTCGAGGCAGTTCTTGACGATGGCGACCTGGACCCGTTTGTTATTGGCTATCATCGCTGGGCCACCGGCAACGCCGATGCAGAGATCCCATCTGCATAAACCGCCCGGTTTATGTGGAAATGGATAAAACCCTCCGAGCAGGGTGGTTTTGTATCCAAAGCAAACCCTGCGCAGGGGTGGTTTTTGTTCGGCGAATCGGTAGAATCGAATACAGCAAGAAGTTCGAAGCGCATCCGTTTGGGTGCGCTTTTTTGAGGGAGGTAGCATGGCATATCGTCTGGACATCAAGCGCATTCTATCGATGAACTTCTTTCACGACCTGCCCCAGATTATGTTGGGGTGCGCTCTGGCCGCTATTGCGACCGACCTGTTTTTGATTCCCAACGGCCTTGCTGCCGGTGGTGTTACGGGCCTTGCCACCATTATCCAGGCGGTCGGCGCATCGCGCGGCATATCGCTTCCCGTTGGTATTCAGACGATCGTGATGAACGCCTTGCTGTTGCTGGTCGTTATGCGCGAGGGCGGCATGTTCTACGTGGTGCAGACCGCGACGGGCTTTGTGCTGCTGGGCTTCTTTACCGATCTGTTCGCCCCGTTCGTAGCACCTCTGGCGGATGCGGACCTGATGCTCCCTGCCATGTGGGGCGGCATTATTACAGGCATCGGTTACGGCATGGTGCTGCGCGCCGGCGCCAACACCGGCGGCTCGGACACGATTGGCCAAATCATCTCGCGTAATACCTCGCTGCCCGTGGGCTCGACCGTCATGGCGATCGATGTTGCCGTATGCGCGCTGTCGGCTCCGGTCTTTTCAATCGAAAATGCACTATATGCAGGCCTTTCGATGGTCATTAGCGGCTACGTGATCGATGCCGTGGTCGATGGTGGCAACAAACGCCGTATGGTACTCATCATCTCGGACAAGTTCCCTGATATCGCTGCCGATATCATGTATGGTCTGGGTCGTGGTTGTACCAAGTTTAAGGCGACTGGCATGTATTCGGGTGCCGAGAAGCCGGTGATTATGGTCATCGTGAGCCGTCGAGAGCTCAATACCCTCAAGACGATCGTGCGCGAGCGCGATCCTCACGCCATTGTGACGGTCGCTGACGTTACGGAAGCCTTCGGCGAGGGATTCAAGGACATTAGCGCGTAGGGCGACCGCGTTCCATCCAAAAGACGTTCACATTGATAAACCGTTTCATCAGCGGTTCTGCCTGCTAAATTGTTCAAATAATGATAAAAACTCTGGTAAAGCCATCAGTTTCCAGCATAATGAATGACGTACGTGCATTGCGGCTGTGTTGGGATTACCTTCGGTGCCGTGCGCATTTTGTCTAATGAGGATGAAAGGAAGGCACAATGAGCGACGAAGAGCTCAAAAAGGTTGCCAACGAGGTAAGGAAGGGCATCGTCACCGGCGTGCACGCTGCCAAGTCCGGCCATCCGGGCGGTTCGCTCGGCGCTGCCGACATCATGACCTATCTGTACTTTGAGGAAATGAACGTCGACCCGGCCGATCCCCGCAAGGCCGATCGCGATCGCTTCGTGCTTTCCAAGGGTCACTGCGCGCCTGGTCTGTACGCCGTGCTCGCCGAGCGCGGATTCTTCCCCAAGGAGGATCTCGAGACGCTGCGCCACATCGGCAGTCACCTGCAGGGCCATCCCAACATGAATGACACCCCGGGCGTCGACATGTCCACCGGCTCGCTCGGCCAGGGCATCTCCGCCGCCGTGGGCATGGCGGTTGCCGCTAAGCACTGGGGCGATACTTACCGCACGTACGCCCTGCTGGGCGATGGCGAGAGCGAGGAGGGCCAGGTCTGGGAGGCCGCCATGTTTGCCGGCAACCAGCAGCTCGACAACCTCTGCGTGATCGTCGACCATAACGGCCTGCAGATCGACGGCCCCGTCGAGGAGGTCAACGACCCCATGCCGCTCGCCGACAAGTTCCGCGCCTTCAAGTTCCATGTGGTGGAGCTCGCCGACGGCAACGACTTCGACCAGATCCGCGCCGCCTTTGCCGAGGCCCGCGCCACCAAGGGTCAGCCGACCGCCATTATCGCCGAGACCACGAAGGGCAAGGGCGTCTCCTTTATGGAGAACCAGGTGGGTTGGCACGGTAAGGCCCCCAACGATGAACAGTTTGAGCAGGCCATGGCAGAGCTCACGGCCGCCGGAGAGGAGCTCTAGGATGGCAGACGTCAAGAAAATCGCCACGCGTGTAAGCTACGGCGAGGCCCTCGTCGAGCTCGCCAACGAGCACGATGACTTTGTGGTCCTCGACGCCGATCTGGCCGCCGCCACGCAGACCGGCAAGTTTAAGGCCGCCTGCCCCGACCGCTTCTTCGATGTGGGCATCGCCGAGAGCAACCTGATGGGCGTCGCCGCCGGTATCGCAACCACCGGCCGCGTCGCCTTCGCGAGCAGCTTCGCCATGTTTGCCGCCGGCCGCGCCTTTGAGCAGGTCCGCAACTCCATCGGCTATCCGCACCTTAACGTTAAGATCGGTGCCACGCACGCCGGTATCTCGGTGGGCGAGGACGGTGCCACGCACCAGTGCTGCGAGGATATCGCCCTGATGCGTGTCATCCCCGGCATGACCGTGATCGTTCCCGCCGACGACATCGAGGCCCGTGCCGTGACGCGCGCCGCCTACGAGTGCGACGGCCCCGTGTATATGCGCTTCGCCCGTCTGGCCTCGCCGGTTATCAACGACCCCGAGACCTACAAGTTCGAGGTGGGCAAGGGCATCGTCATGCGCGAGGGCACCGACGTCACCATCATCGCCTGCGGCCTGATGGTCGGCGAGGCGCTCGAGGCCGCTGAGCAGCTTGCTGCCGAGGGCATCGATGCCGAGGTCATCAACATGCACACCATCAAGCCCATCGATGCCGACCTGATCGTCAAGAGCGCCACCAAGACCGGCCACGTCGTGACCGTCGAGGAACACTCTGTGATCGGTGGCCTGGGCAGCGCCGTTGCCGACGTCCTGTGCGAGCAGTGCCCGACGCCGCTCAAGAAGATCGGCGTCAACGACACCTTTGGCGAGTCCGGCCCGGGCGCCGAACTCCTGCACAAGTACGGCCTGGACGCCGCCAACATCGTGGCAACCACCAAGGAGTTCTTGGCATAAGGCGGTCTGCTTTGGCCTTAACTTGAGAGCCGCTTCCGCATTGGGCAATGAACAAGCCGGGGCGCCTTCCATGTGGAGGGCACTCCGGCTTTGTGTTTGGAGACGGCAGGGAAAGAAGCTAGAGAGGTTTTACGGTCGGGGCCAGGGCGCAGTTGCGCAACATTCAGCCCTAAACCCTAACAGCCAGAGGCGAATCGGAGAGGATTTCGCCCTGAAATGCGATGGCATGCATCCACTCGAAGGCTCGCTGATTCACGCATCCTTGGCGGCAACGGCCCTCCTTGACATCATCAGGCAACCTGATGGCGTTTGAACGTCCTTATCGCGAGAGCAATGCCCGTCGCGAAAAGCAGGAGGTAGAAAGCGGCGAGGAACACGGGCAGCTCGACCACGACAGGGCCTATGGCATACGAGACCATGCCGAAGAGGTTGAGGGGGTTCAGTGCGTCGTAGGGGAACAGGTAGATGATGCGGTTCGCGATGCTGCTCGTCATCGTCGGCACGAAGATCGGAATCAAGATGAGAGCGACGCCGACTGCGAGGATTCCCATGGGGCTGTCTATCTTGGCTGACAGTGCGAGCACTATCCCAAGGAGGGCGAGGGTTGCGAGATACCCGACGAGGCAGCATATGAGGGCGGCGGCTGACAGGCTTATGCCGTAGGTGCATGTGATGCTGTAGATCTGGATGGGTAGACCTGCGCCGTCGGCTCCGTAGAAGACGAGCGTTATTGCCAGGAAGACGAGTGTGAAGACCCAGTATATGGCGCTTGCCGCGATCATAGAGGCCGCCGCCTTCGCGCGCCCGAGCCTTGATTTGCCGAACTTGGTGGACAGCAGGATGGCGTCGGTTTTGGCCCGGTACTCCCCGTTGAACACCGATGCGCACGTTATCACGACTGCGAGCATCGCGAATATGAGGAACTGGGCGAGGTTGAGGAAGTCCTCCCATCCTCCTGCGTATCCGTACTCGATGGGCGTTTGCATGCCTTGCGCCCTCTCGCTCCAGAACGCCCTCTCATCGTCGTTGTACGAGAGGGCCCCGTTCGCGTCGAGCCCGGAGGCTATCTTCGAGCGGACTCGCCCGTAGAGGTCGACGGTGCCAGTCGTGTCGATAGCGGCTGCCGCGGACACGGGCATCTGGTAGCCTTGCATCCAAGGGCTTGTCAGCAGCGCCATGAGGGCGCCGTTCTTCGCGCTGAACTCCCAGTACTCGTTCGCCTTCTCCCCGTAGGGCTTCCTGTCCGTCCTGTACTCTTCCTTGACCTCGCCGTCCGGACCGACGAACTCCTTGAACTCGCGGAGCGCCTCGGTGGCCTCCTCGTCGGTGATGGGGCCTGCGAGCGCTTCCGTGTTTGCCTTTATCTGGGCGATGGCGGCAGTGCCTTCGAATTCGGTGCCCATCTCCTTGGGGTCGAGGGCGTACTGGGACGTTATGTTGAAGAAGGCTATGACCGCGACCAGCGCCAGGACGGCCGCTATGGAAACCTGCGAGACGCGCCTTGAGAGCATCTTCTTGAGCTCGTATCTGATGAGGCTACCCACGGCGCGCTCCTTTCCTGCGTGCGATTGCGTCCCGTCCCGCTTCCGCTTTCGTCCGCGAAACCGGCAGGCCCCCGGACTGCTCCTGGAAGAGGTAGAGGTAGACGTCCTCCAGCGTCGGCTCCACGGCGCGCGCGCTCGGATGCGGGCGCTGCTGCGCCACCACGCGAACAATGGCAGAGCCGTCCTGGGCGTAGTGGATGTTGCCCACCGTGAGCGATGCCGACATGGCGTCTGCCTCCCTCGGGGCGACAGTGCACTCCCAGACGCATCCCCTGATGTCCCCTGTGATCTCGTCGACCGTGCCCGTCGTGATGATGCCGCCAGCGCGCATCACGAGGATCTCGTCGGCGATGTACTCCACATCAGAGACGATGTGCGTGGAAAGGATGACGATCTTGTCTTGGGCGAGAGAGGATATGAGGTTGCGGAAGCGGACGCGCTCCTTGGGGTCGAGCCCTGCGGTGGGCTCGTCGAGCACGAGGACAGACGGGTCGTTGAGCACCGCCTGGGCGATGCCGAGCCGCTGCTTCATGCCGCCGGAGAAGGTCTTGACCTTCCGCTTTGCGGCCTCTGCGAGACCGACAACTCCCAGGAGTTCGCGCGTACGCACTTTCGCCTGCTGCGCGGTGAGCCCCTTGAGCGATGCCAGGTACATCATGAAATCGCAGGCCGTGAAGTCCGGGTAGTAGCCGAAGTCCTGGGGCAGGTACCCGAGGCGCGCCCGATAGCCGTCGCCAAGCTGGTCTATGGGGGTGCCCCCGAACAACACGCTTCCCGATGTCGGCCTCATGACGTCGCATATCATGCGCATGAGCGTGGTCTTGCCTGCGCCGTTGGCCCCGAGTAGGCCGTAGACGCCGGGCGTGAAGCTGAAGCTCACGCGGTCGACGGCGATATGGCTGCCGAACTGCTTGGTGAGCCTGTCAAGCCTGAGTTCCATGTTCGTTCCTTGTCCTTCGTTCGATGTTGCAGGCATGCAGGAGGAGAGCTAGAGCGCCGCCTTTGATGGGCGTGGCGAGAGGCCGCCTGAGACGCAGCGTATGAGCCTTGACGCCTCCAGGGCGGCGAGCGCCATGGAGGCCATGAGCGCCGTGACCCATACGGCGAGAGACGCGCCCTCGTACCAGAGGGGGAACGCCGTGCTCAGCAGCCAGAGCGCTGCGAGTACGGACATCGCAGGGGCGACGCTGGCGACGAGCGAGTTGCCCGGCAGACGGCGCGCCGCATAGAAGCAGGCGGCACACGAGCAGAAGAACGGCGTGCATGCGTACAGCAGTACGCGAAGCGCGTCGATCCCCGCGAGCGTTGGCACTGCCGCAACGGAGAGCGTAATCCAAAGCACGTCGGCAAGGCCGAAAAGCAAAAGCCTGCTCGCCAACACTTGCACGCAGCTGAACCGGCACGAGTACTCCATCTCGCAGACGCGGGTCTCGAAGCTCTTGAATACCGATGGTGCCGCTATGGCAACCGAGAGGGCCGATGCCGCCATGACGACGACGGGACTTCCCGAGCGCGGGCCGATCACGCCGACGAGAACGAGCATGCATGCCAGAAGCGCGATCTGGAGCATCCATGCCCAGGGACGCACGAACCGGACCTGGCTCGCGACGAACCGCCAGAGCGGGATGTAATCCGCCTCCCTCGCGCCTCCGCAGGCGCGAGCCGCCTCTGCTTCCACGAGCAGCAAGGTGCGCTTGCGCGCCGAGGTATCGGGGGATGCCGCGTCGGCGGCGTAGTAGCTCCTCAGCGCATCCTTTAGCTTCGAGTCATCCATTGCCTTCTCCCATCAGTTCCTTGAGCCTGCTGAGCGCGCGCCGCTCGATTCGATAGAGAGCGAACCTCGACTTCCCCGTCACGGCGGAGATATCGGACATAGGCAGGTCCTGGCCGTAGCGAAGCTCGATGACCTCGCGCTCCTCTTCCGTAAGGCGGGCGAGGGCACCCGCCATGGTCAGCCGTCCGTCCATGTCTGCATGCCGCACGTCAGGAATTGTCTGCACATCGTCCTCGTCCAAGGCACCAACCGGTCTCTGACCTCGGTAGAAGTCGGCACAGACATTGCGCGCGCAGGCGTAGAGATACGCAAGGGGCTTTCCATGCTCGGCGTATAGCGCATCGCTCCGCACGAGCCGAAGGAACACCTCCTGCGTCACGTCTTGGGCATCCTCTTTCGAGGGGAGCCTTCGCGCGCAGTAGCGGTATACCTTGTCGTAGTGCTCCTCTGCGAAGCGCCCTACCAAAGAGTCGTTCTCGCGGCCTGGCGCGTCCGCCCTGCCGTTGCTGCCGTATGGAAAGCTATGCATTCTCTTCCCTCACCTCCTATAGGGCATAACGTGGTTTGGCGCCGGGATGTGCGCGGAATTTTGATATTTACGTCCCATTTTGTATCCATGCGGCAGCCCTGTGAGTGGCGGGCATTTCACTGAATTCCAGCATGTCAGGGATGATGGCTGGGATATTAATGGGGTTAGGGTGCATCCAGAGCTTATTGCATCGGGCGGCTTGAGCGTTTTCGGAGAAGAGATTGGGCGGTTTATGCGAGAGTATTTAAGAGGTGGCACCGCTCATTAGAAAACCCTAACGTCAGACGAGTATCAGTCTGAGTGGTCTAGGTACAGAATTAAATTGATCTTAAAAGTCAATATTGACCTCAGAGGTCAATTGCAATATCCTTCTATCAAAGGAGGTGGCGATGGATATCGAATATGCAAGCAAGTCGCTGGAGAAGAGCCTTAAGGATCAGAGGGCGATAACGAGGAACTACGGCAAGATAGCCAAGAACCTCATTCATCGTCTTTCCGATCTGCGGGTTGCGAATGACCTTTCGCAGATTACCCATCTGCCGCCGCCGCGCAGGCACAAGCTGACCGGCAACTTTGAGGGCTGTTGGGAAATCGACCTCAGCAAGAACATGAGACTGGTCATCCGTCCCGTCGGGGAGTTTGACCCGGATGACCTTACGACGATCACCAGCGTCTGCATCGTGGATATTCAGGACTACCACTGAGCTAGGAGAGGAGAAGATAGCTATGAGTGATTTCATCGTCGCGCCCGGCGAGATCATCAAGGAATACCTTGATGCGCGTGGTTTGACCCAAAAGGAAGTTTCGAAGCGTACCGGCGTGAGCGAGCGCCACCTCTCCCAGCTTCTGAACGGGAAGACCAGGCTTACCGAGGACATGGCGCTGAAGCTTGAGAAGGTCATGCCCGACGTTCCCGCGAGTTTTTGGCTTAACTATGAGGTCAAGTATCAGGAGTACCTTGCCCGCGAACGCGAGGAGGCGCATCTGGAGGAGCTTGACCTTAAGGAGATCGCCAAGAGGTTTCATTTCAAGGAGGCTTTTGGACGTGTGGGCGGCATGTCCCTCGTTGAGCAGGCTATCGCGATGCTGAAGATACTCGGCATTACGGACTTTGACCGCTATGGGAATGCCGTTCCCGACGGAATCGAGTTCATGCAAGATGGTGGCGATTCCGAAGCCGTTGTGGTTTGGCTGGGGCTCTGCAAAGAAGAGATTGAGGAGCAGAACGACACTGAGAACTCTCCCGAATACTCCAAGAAGGATTTTGTCGATGCCATCTCCTATTTGAAGGACGTGGCCTCTAACACCGATTTCATGGCTTCGCTGAAGAGCTGCCGCATGCTGCTCAACTCGGTTGGCGTTTACTTGGTTTATAGGCCGGCTATCGCCAACGCCAAGGTACGAGGCGCCCTAACGTATTATCTCGGGCATCCGACTATTTACATCAGCGGACGCTACAAGACCCATGGCGATGCATGGTTTGCGATTGCTCATGAGATTGGGCATCTCCTCGACGGGCTTGGACAGAAGGGTACAGACATTTCTATTGATGACCCAAAGTTCAAGAGTTCTGACGAGGACGACGCGCGTGCCAATGTGTATGCGAGAAAGTTTTTTGTAGACGAGGACAGCTATCAGTCGTTCGCATCTACTGGAGATTTTTCCAGCGCCGCCGTAAAGAGCTTTGCCGCTTCTCAGGGAACGCCTCCGGGGATCGTCGTCGCCTTCCTGCAGCATGACGGCTTTGTGCCATTTGCTGAACTGAACGATTTGAAGGATCGCTTTAACTAGGGGGCGGAGCCGTGTACGTAATCGCCATCAAAAATCGGCAAAGCGAGTTCGCAGCGATGAAGATTCTTCAGGAAAAGAGCCTGTTACGCGACGACATGATTCCCCTTGTAGAGGTCATTCAAGAGAAGTTTACCTACGACAATAAGATTGACCCGTTTACAGGCGAAACCGTTCGCGAGGAGAAAGTCTGCAAGGGCGGGAAAATAATCCACCGAGCAGTAAAGGACTTGTCCTCTCCGCATGACGTTACGCTTGAGAAGATTGCCCGATTATTCCCCAATCGCCCTGTATTGGTCGACTACTTCAGGTGCGATCTCAGTAGATACCGTTATAAGCCTGACAAGATTCCCCTCGTCATTCAACTCAACAGAGACCTCGGGCTATACAAGACCAAGGTCCTCGGAATTGCTGCGTACCCAAACTTGATTCCCATCATCACTGTTAAGCGTGGCATTGACGCGCTGAAACCCGATGAGGTTTTGGCGCTTGCGGGTCAATTGAGGGTGGATAATCCGGCACAGCGAATTGCGATTCGCATCGACGACCTTGAGGGCTATGAAAGTGCGGTCAAACAAGTTCTGCGGGCGGACGATTTCCTTCTGTATGATTTCAACGAGCAGCCGATTCGCTCGAAGCCAATAGAGTGTATGCAGCTTCGGCGCCTTAATCTTCCCGCCCATCTTATCGCGCTTTGCTCTCCAAGGGCGAGAAACTCCACTGGCAAGGATTTCCCCAACGGAGACTATGCCAACATCATCAACAATAGCCACCTCGACACCTTTGCAAACTATGGTTTCCAAGGTGTCGGCGATTACGGCGGACTCCGCGACAACCTTCCATACGGAGGAACGAACAAGGGGCGAGCCCTTGCCGTTCTCTATGATGGCTCGAGGAACGAATTCAAAACCTTCGTGAACGACGACTATGATCGCGGGCCAAACGGCTACCAGGACATCATCCCAGCCATCTTGGCCGACGCCACGCTTAACCCCAAAGGGAACTGCCTTGCCCTTGGCATTGTTGCTGAAAAATACGCTCGAGGCACGCAAAGCACCTTTGCCGAGTGGATTAAGTACACGCTTATCCGCTATATACAGCAGCTAACAGAATCTTCGAGGGTGTTTCAGTAAACAATCCCCGGCTCTAACCTGTTGCGGTAGAACCACTCATAATCGATACCCAAGATTCGCGGCTTGACTTTGCAGAAGTGCTCCCAGTAGGCACCGTAGCGTTGCTTGAGATAGGCCTTGAACAGCCGGTTGATTTTGGCCTGGCTGTTCTCGGCAAGACACTCTTGAATGATGGCGGGCTTTGACGTGCCCCCGCCGTCGATGCCGAAGGTCTCGCAGAGGGCGCGCTTGGGCATGACCGCGAGCTGCTTTTCGGAGTCCAGGTTGGTGCTTTTGATGGCTTTGCGCTGTGCCTTGAAGTGATAGGAGCCGTCCCTTGCGTCCTGGCTGTAGGAGTAAATCCCACAGGCCTCGGGGACGTAGCTTGGCAGTTCTTGCCAACGCTTGTCGGACGTCACGACGTAGACGGTCTCGAACACGTCGAAGTAGTCGCTCAACTGGCCCTCGAGACGATCGAACGTGTCGAGGTCGGTCTTGATCTCGTAGGCGGCGCTGTGGCCGTTGACCTTACACATGTCCACGCGGCTGTTGCCGATGGGAAGCTCGAAGATGGAGATGTTCGCGGGGCTCAGCGGAAAGAGGACCCTATCGATGAAATTGGCCTTGATGGTGGCTTCGTTCGGGTAATAACCCATCACCAAGTCGTTGATGGTCCTTCGGGCCGCGTATTTGGAGTCGAGCGCGGGAGCGAAGTCGCCGAGGACGTCTTGGATGATGGAGATGAGCTTGGATTCGGAGAGAACAGTCGAGTATGAATCGTAGAGCCGCTTTGCAGTCTCCCTCAACTCTATGTCATCAAGTAGCATGGTCTCCATCGTTACCTCCGATGGGAATTTTACCATGATGGCCCAAAAACGCTTCTTAAGTTCGGTGTGTGTAACCCAGTGGGACGTATTTCTTCGGGCACTGCCGCCTTGCGGCTCCGATGCGCGGTTGACTTTTTGACGCCCGCCTAGGCTGCTCTTGATGAGTAACCAGGCGGGCATCTTGTTGTGCTTGCCGTACGAGCGGAAAGGCGGTTCTCGTGAAGGAGGGATCGAATGGCGGGCAAGCGGACGAGGCGCAGCAGCAAGAGGCGGGCTCGGAAGACGCGCAGGAGCAAGGGGAAGTGACGGCCCTGGGCGGAGCCGGCGACGACTACCAGGCGATGCTTGCGAAGCGGGACGAGCGGATCGCGGAGTTTGAGGCACAGGTGGCCGACGCCTCCGCTTCCAAGGAGGCTGCCGAGGCGCTTCGCGGTGAGATCGAGGCGGTGAAGACCGCCGCTACGGACGAGCGCGTGGAGTACGAGCTGCGCCTCGTGGGCGCTCGCAGCGTAACGGCGGCCAAGGCTCTGCTCGCGGATCACGGCGGCGACGTGGTGGCGCTCAAGGTGTCGCGCCATGTGGGCGACGGCGTGGAGAGCGGGCCAACGCAGGCGGCCCGCGCCGTGCTGGCGGAGCTTAGCGGCGCGGGGATCGCATTCTGCGGGGTGGCGTGATGCCGGGGCGGCGCCGATGCGGCGGTCGCTTCTGCCGGACGCGATGAGCGTGCGGGTGCCGTTGGAGGACGGGTTCATACGGCTCGGCGCGGGTCGTAAGGCGCGTGCGTCCCATGTAATGGGGGAAACCGCAGCCAGCGATGCTTGGTGTGTGGCGGATATGCGAGGGGGTGGCAGGCGGAAAGGGAGCTTATTCACTTTCCCAAACCGCTCTGGTCATTTGAACGAGGCGCGATCTCTTTGAGCTTCTTGGGAGTCGGGGGCGCAGGTTCAGTGCGACAGAGCTGATATGTGCTCACGTTCCGCGCAAAGTTGCCGGATTGTCGATATGAGGAGAATGCCAGACGGGCTTATCGAGGAAACCGGCCTGCTATACGTCGGCGTCACTCGCGCTCGAAAGGCGGTATATGCCTCCGCCTCGATGCAACGCAGGACAAAGTTGGGGGACTATCAGGCCACCTGTCCCTCTTGTCTAATGCCTATTCCGGGTATTGCGCCTGTGAGCTGGGCGGTGATGGATACGGAGAGCTGACTTCTGGTGCTACGAGACGTGTCCGCTATGGCCGTATGGCCGTGAGAGCCGATCGGCCGCCCTGTCTATGACCTCGCTGAGCATGGCCAGACCGTTCTTCAGCTCGCTCTGCTTGGAGAAGTAGTCCCTGTGCGTCATGAATCGTCTGCGCAGGGCTCGGAGCTGCCCGGCGCAGACGATTCATGGCCGTTCCCTTGTTGTCGCGATGCCGGAATCTCCCATATCGGCTCCACAAGATAAGAAAAATGCGGCTGAAGGTACAGGTACCCGCAGCCGCTAAAAGCCCTAGGGCTTTTCACAATGATTGAAGTATGCCCGATTGAGGCGGACGGGGGAAGCGCTTGGAAAGCGCGGACCATCCATCAGAGGAGTTCGGATGAAGTTGATATTCATGGCGGCCGACGGGAATCCAAGGTGCGCCATGCTTCTTATGTGCAGCAAAGCTAATGCTGCTAAAATACAAAGCGCTCATGTAGTTTAAACGCACGACGATAAGGAGCACCAGTGGGTAACCACTTCCGTACCTCCGGTGCGGGCGATGACGCCCCCAAGACGCAGCCAGGCGTCCAGGGCAGTCGTTTCGCCACTCCGGATTCAGAGGGCCAGCCTGTTGCTCAGGCCCCCGTTCAGCCGGCAGATCAGGCACAGCCGGCATCCGATCCCTTTGCCTACAATCCCACCAGCGATGTCGCGCTTTCCGGCACGGCGGGTTTTGAGCCCGTTCAGGCCGTGACCGCTCGCGTGGAGCAGCCTCAGGCTGGTGCCGCCGCGTCGCAGCCTACCATGGCCGGCATCCCCGACCCCATGACTCCTGCGACACCGGCTCCTCAGCCTGCGCAATCTGGTCTTTTTGCCGCTATTCCCGACCCCACGCAGCCCGCTGCGCCGGTGGTCGAGCGCGATCAGGCCGCCGAGGTCGCAAGTCTCGACAACGCGCTCAACAACCCCGATTTTACGTCGGTGTTCGCGCCCATCGACCCGCAGGCGAGCCGCAAGAAGATGGCCAAGCAGGCCGGTGTCGAGCCCGTCATCCTTATGGAGCATGTCACCAAGATCTATCCGGCACAGCCCAACAAGCCTGCACTCGACGACATCAACATCGAGATCTATCCGGGCGAGTTCGTCTTCCTGGTCGGTCACTCCGGCTCGGGTAAGACCACGCTGCTGTCGACGCTCAACCGCGACGTCAAGCCGACGAGCGGCCGCATCCTGGTTGCCGGTCAGGACCTCATGAAGATCAAGAACCGCAAGGTTCCGTTCCTGCGCCGTCAGATTGGCGCCGTGTTCCAGGACTTTAAGCTTCTGCCGCAAAAGACCGCCTACGAAAACGTGGCGTTTGCCCTGCAGTGCATCGGCAAGCCCAAGGGCGTCATTCGCAGCCAGGTGCCCGAGGTCCTGCGTCTGGTCGGTCTGGCCGATCAGATGGACTCTTTGCCCGACCAGCTTTCCGGTGGCGAGCAGCAGCGCGTTGCCGTCGCCCGCGCTATGGTCAACCGCCCGCCGCTGTTGATCTGCGACGAGCCGACGGGCAATCTCGACCCGGCGATTTCGCTGGGCATCATGAAGCTGCTCGAGCGCATTAACCGCACCGGCACGACCGTGATCGTGGCTACGCACGACCGCGAGATGGTCGATAGCATGCACCGTCGCGTGATCGCCCTCGAGGGCGGCCACGTTATCCGCGACCAGGAGAGGGGAGGTTACGGCAACTATGGCACCAACTAACGTGGGCTACTCCTTCAAGGAGGCAATCAGCCACTTCTTCCGTAACTGGACCACCTCGCTCGGCGCCGTCATCACGATTTTCCTTTCGCTGTTTATCATCGGCCTCTTCATCATGGGCTCCGCGATGCTGAACTCCGTGATCGGCACCGTCGAGGATCAGGTTGTCATCAACGCGTTCATCAGCGATGACGCCGATCAGGCCGATGTTCAGGCTTTTGAGGCCGAGCTCAAGACGTGGAGTAACGTCAAGTCCGTGACCTACAAGGACAAGGACGACGCGCTGGCCGAGTATACGAGCAAGATGTCGGGTAACGCCGACGCCACCATGAGCGCGCTCGATGGCCAGAACCCGCTGCCGGCTTCGTTTGCAATTGAGATGGACGATCCGTCCAAGGTCGAGAGCACGGCAGAGAAGCTCAAGAAGGACGCCGATTTCCAGAAGATCGCAGATGATGGCGACGTCAACGCGAGCGTGCTGTACGGCCAAGAGGAAGTGAGCCGCCTGTTCCAGGTGACCAACTACATCCGCATTGCTGCCGTGGTGCTCGTCGGCCTGCTGACCTTTATCGCGTTCATCTTTATCAACAACACGATTCGCCTGTCCATCACGGCGCGTCGTCGCGAGATCGCGATTATGCGACTGGTCGGCGCCAGCAACGGCTTCATTCGCGGCCCGTTTATCACCGAGGGTGTGCTGCAGGCCATTTTGGGCTCGCTGCTTTCCATCGGCGTGCTGGAGCTGCTGCGCAACCTGATGATTCCGCGTCTGCAGGAGAGCATCGGCTGGATGTCGTTTGCCCTGCCGATGCAGTACTACCTGGTGACCTATGCTGCGCTGATCCTGGTCGGCGTGATTATCGGTCTCTTTGGTTCTGCCATCGCCATGCGCCGCTACCTGCGCGTGTAGGCATGCCTGGAATTCATTCCTTCCAACGGGTCGTCTCTCTTGGGGCGGCCCGTTTTTTGATGCCTATGCGACGGCAGGATCGCGAATCATTTGGGTAGACTCTTTGGAGTCCGCAATCGATAGTAAGGAGGCGCCATGGGGCGCAACAACAAGCATAAGCACGGTGCCCGCAATAAGCGCGGGCCGGTGCGCAGCGAACGCCGTCCGAGCCTGACCGGGCGCGTGCAGCTCCATGAGCACAGTGCCTATGTCATAACCGAGAATGGCGACTACAAGGTCATGGGTCGCGGCAAGCGTGAGATCATGGACGGCGATACCGTTGCCGTGAGCATTAAGAACAGCCCGCATGGCGAGCGTCGCGCCGTGATCGAGGGCGTGGTTGAGCGCGCAGCCATAAGCGTGGTGGGTACGTACCAGACCGCCGGTCCGCTCGGTGTGATCGAGCCGCTCGATTCGCGCCTGAAGGCCGACTTCTTCATTCTGCCCGAGGATACCTCGGCGGATCGCCTGGGCGTCCACCCGGGTGATGCCGTTGCCGCGCGCATTTTGACCTACCCGACGCGCCTGGAATCGGGCACCGTGACGATCGAGCGTCGCATTGGCGGAGATGACGCGCCCGATTTGGGCGTTCAATATGTGATGGCGCGTTACGGCTATACCGATAGCTATCCCGAGGCCGCGCTAGACGAGGCCGAGGGGCTTTCGCTCGATGTGTCCGCGGCGCTTAAGGACCCGCTCCGCCGCGATCTGCGCGACCGCTTTGTCATCACGATCGACCCGGTCGACGCGCGCGACTTTGACGATGCCATTTCGCTGGAGCGTACGCCCGAGGGTGGCTACAAGCTGGGTGTGCATATTGCCGACGTTTCACACTATGTGGCTTGGGACGGGCATATCGATCTTGAGGCTCGCCATCGCACGACATCGGTGTATCTGGCCGATCGCGTGCTTCCCATGCTGCCCGAACGCCTGTCCTGTGACCTGTGCTCGCTTCGCCCTGACGAGGACCGTCTTGCGTTTACCGTCGATATCGAGCTCGATGCGCAGGGTCGCGTGCGGCATTACGATCCGTACCCCAGCGTGATTCGCTCGCGTGTGCGTATGGACTATGACGGCGCCGAGGCGCTGCTGGTGCGTGCCGGCGCGGTTGAGTATTCGGTGCTGGAGGGTGCGGCCGAGGATGTTGCGGCTGCCGAGACCTCGCGCGAGGAAGCGCTTGAGCGCGGTCTTGCGTGCGAGGAGACCGCCCGCGGCTACAACATCGACCTCGGCGATTTCCTTGTCGCCGCCAACGAACTCGCCGAACTTCGCCGTCGTATTCGTCGCGCTCGCGGCTCAGTCGATTTTGACACGGCCGAGATTCGCGCTCTATTGGATGAGAACGGAGTGCCCGTGCAGATTGTGGCGCGTGAGCGTTCGTGTGCCACGTCGCTTATCGAGGAAGCCATGCTGCTCGCCAACGAGTGCGTGGCCGAGTGGCTGGCCGACCGCGACATTGAGGCTTGCTATCGCGTGCACGATGATCCCAGTCCCGATAGCCTGCACGGCGCCGCCGTGGCGCTGGCGCAGCTGGGCATCATCGACGACCGCCGTGCGGCTGGTATTGCCCTGGGAAGTCCCGATGAGCTGCAGGCTGCGGTCGACGCCGCGGCTGGCACGGCCAACGCGCCGCTTGTCAACACGCTGCTGTTGCGCAGCATGCAGCGCGCGCTGTACAAGCCGCGCAACGAGGGCCACTTTGCGCTCGCCGCGCCGTGCTACTGTCACTTTACGAGTCCCATCCGTCGCTACCCCGATCTGGTAGTGCACCGCGTGCTCAAACTGCAGTTGGCCTATGAGCAGCTCGGCGGCAAGGACGCCTTGGTCCGTACGCCGCGGCTGATCGGCAAGGGGCGCGAGTCGCTGCCGCGCATTCTGCCGCAGGTCTGCCGCGCATGCAGCGATGCCGAGCGCGCGGCAGATGCCGCCAGCCATGCGACGCAAAAGATCAAGATTGCCCAGTACTATGAGGACCGTCTGGGTGAGCGCTATGCCGGAACCGTCTCGTGGGTTAGCAGCATGGGCCTCTTTGTGCGCTTGGACCTGACGCAGGTCGAAGGCTTGGTTTCGATCAAGAGCCTGGGCAACGAGTGGTTCGAGTTCGACGAGGATGCGCTTATGCTGACGGGTGCCGACACGGGCACTCGTTACGAACTGGGGCGGCGTGTGATCATCGAGGTCTCGCGCGTCAATACCACGCGCGGGCACTTGGACTTTAAGCTTATTCATTAGCCAAATCACGACTCGTGGCGGGAGAGCGGAGGGCGGTCTTTCGGGGCCGCCCTCCGCATTTGAATCGTGGCTACCTTGCCGTCTGCTCGGCCGCCCGCTTACCTGCTATTTGAGAGGTAAAACCTACCAAAATAAACCTGTCCCTTTTTGGCGGGTTTACAAGAAAGCGGGGATGAGATGGCGACGGTGTACGGTTATGCGCGGGTGAGCTCGCGCGATCAGAATCTGAACCGGCAGCTGGATGCGCTGGGCGCCTATGGCGTGGGCTCGGCGAATATTTATGCCGACCATGCGAGCGGCAAGGACTTCGACCGCCCGCGGTATCGCGAGCTGCTGCACGTCCTGGGAGACGGGGACGTGCTGGTGGTGCTTTCTATCGACCGACTTGGCCGTAATTACTCCGAGATTCTTGAGGAATGGCGACGCATTACCAAGGATCTCGGGGTTGCCATTGTGGTGTTGGACATGCCATTGCTTGACACGCGCGCCAGGGCCAGCGGCGCGCCGGATGTGACCAACACCCTGATTGCCGATATTGTGCTGCAACTGCTGAGCTACGTGGCGCAGGTGGAGCGCGAGAATATCCATCGGCGCCAGGCGGAGGGGATTGCAGCGGCGCGGGCGCGAGGGGTTCGTTTCGGTCGACCTCGCAAGCCGTGCCCTCCTCAGTTTGAGCTGGTGCGCGATAGCTATGAGGCAGGCGATATTACGCGCAGCCAGGCAGCAAAGTGCCTGGGCGTGTGCGTGGGGACGTTCGATCGCTGGATGCGCGAGGCGGGGTAGGGGTTTGCGTCGCTTTGTCGCTTCCTGTTGTGATTCAAATTTTGATACGGTGGCGATGTCATTTGGGGCTACACTCGCTGATATTCAAAAAAAGGAGGTAGGCCCTTGGCGCGCGTAAAACAAATAATCGGATGGACCGCGATCATTCTGTTCGCTGCAACGCTGGCGGGCATCTGGGTGCTGACGGAGCAAAATGCGGTGGAGACGTCGTTGCTGAGCGAGTCCACCGCGCGTGTGGTGGAGGGTCAGGCTACGGGCGTACAGGCTGCCAATGCCACGGGTGAAGCTCAGACGGAGAACGGAATGACCGGGGGCACCGATTCGGCTGCCTCGAATGTACGGTCTGGCCGACTTGCTTCCATTCGCATGTGGGTGGGCACGAACGTCCGTCGCGTTGCCCATACCGTAGAGTTTTTCTTCGTCGGATTGTTCGCCTCGGTGGTCGTGGTTTGCTTTTCCAGGCGTCCGTGGAGCGTATGCTCCCGTTGCCTGCCCGCATTGCTATTTTGCGCCGCCTGCTCCATTGGCGATCAGGTGCATAAGATCTTTATTCCCGGCAGGCATTTCGACGTTATCGATTTAGGATTCGATGCTGCGGGCTATGTCACCGCGATGCTGTTGGTATTGCTGGCAGCGGCGTTGGTGCGCCATGCGACTCGGCCGATCGGCGCCCATGCGAGGCGCTAGCCGGTAACAAACCCGTTTCTGATAATGCGACCTTGTTGAATTATTTTGTGTCGCGCGTATTTCCGAGCGGTCGGATTTGAGGGGCGAGCGGTAGAACGCTCGCCCTTTGTGCGCCACGATGCGGCACAATGTACCGTAAAAGCTGTTTATATCCGGTACGAATCGTTCGTTGGTCTTTAATTCTTCTCAACGGAGGTGTTTGGGATGGCAAACGGATTGCTTTTGCGGCTTCGCGAGCGTGAGCTCAGCGCGAGCCCGGCGGAACGCAATGTCATCGCATATGTAAGCGCTCATCCGCACGAGGTGGTCGGGCTGTCCGTCCGTGGTCTTGCCGATGCCACGTTCTCCTCGCCCTCGAGCATTTTGCGCTTTTGCAAGCGCTTGAGTTTTGCGGGCTACAAGGAGTTCCAGCGCGAACTGATTGTCGAGCTGGCGCTCTTGGGTGACAAGAAAGACGTTGCCCTCGAGGACATCTCCATGGATGACAGCGTCGAACGTATCGTGGGGAAGGTGATGAAAAGCAACGTGCGCACGATCGAAGCGACGGCGCGAACGCTCGATTACACCGTCTTGGAGCGATGTGCGGCCTATCTTAAGCGGGCACGCGCGGTCAATCTGTTCGGTATCGGTGCCTCTCGTTTGGTCGCGCACGATCTGGCGCAAAAGCTCATGCGTGTCGACAAAGAGTGCCATCTGTACGACGACTGGCATGATCAGCTCTTGTGTGCCAAGAACATGCATGAGGGCGATATGGCAATCGCCTTTAGCTACTCGGGCTTGACGCAAGAGGTGCTGGACTGCACCGCCGAGGCCCAACGTCACAACTGTCCCGTTGTGGCCGTGACCAAAGTAGATGGATCATCCAAGCTTGCCACCATGGCCGATGCCGTGCTCGGCGTCGCTGCGAGTGAGCCCTTGGTCCGCAGCGGTGCCATGGCTTCGCGTATGGCTCAGCTTATGGTTGTCGATGCCCTGTACGCTGCTTACGTTGCCAGCGACTACGAACGAGCGACGCATGTCATTAAGCAAAACTACATCGAGAAACAGGAAAGATGAGGTGAATGAAATGCTCGATTTAACAAAATTCACGACCGAACAGCGTAATCAAAGGTCAATGGACCTCGATACGATGACATCGCTGCAAATCGTCACGACGATGAACGATGAGGATCTTCGTGCCGTCCAGTCGGTCACAAAAGTGTTGCCCCAGGTTGCCACAGCAATCGACTGGGCTGCTGAGGCACTCGAGCGCGGCGGGCGCGTCTTTTACATGGGCGCAGGCACCAGCGGTCGTCTGGGCGTACTCGACGCTTCGGAGTGTCCGCCCACGTTTGGCGTGTCACCCGATCTGATTGTCGGGCTCATTGCCGGAGGCGAGACGGCGTTTATCAAGGCTGTCGAAGGTGCCGAAGACAGCGAGGAGCTTGGCGCGAGCGACCTGCGGGGGCGTGGGCTCTCGGACAAGGATCTTGTCGTTGGCCTGGCGGCAAGCGGTCGTACTCCCTATGTGGTGGGCGGCCTTGTGTACGCCAAGGCAACTGGGTGCAAGACGATCGCAATTGCCTGCAACCAAGGATCGAAGATCGGGGAGAGCGCAGATCTTGCCATTGAACCCGTGCCCGGTCCCGAGGTACTGACCGGCTCAACGAGGCTCAAGGCGGGAACGGTTCAAAAGCTCATTCTCAACATGATTTCGACCGGTGCCATGGTCAAGATCGGCAAGGTATACCAAAACCTGATGGTCGATGTGCAGCAGACGAACGAGAAGTTGGTGGTGCGCGGCCAGAACATCGTGATGGAGGCGACCGGCTGCACGCGCGAGTGCGCTATTCAGGCGCTTGCAGATGCCGGCGGCCACGTAAAAACCGCTATTGTCTCGGTACTGCTGGACTGCGATGCCGAGCAGGCTGCGGTAGCTCTTGAGCGAGCGCGAGGCCATGTCCGTGCTGCGGTGAGTGGCCATGAGAAGAGCAATGCCGATGCCCAATAGGTGCGCGGCGTGAGCTGATATGACATCCAGACGAGATACCCAATACAAGGAGGAGTTATGACGAACAAAGAGCTGGCTCAAAAGCTGCTGGACCTTTTGGGCGGTAAAGACAACGTGCTGGCAAACGCGGCGTGCATGACGCGCCTGCGCGTGACCGTCAAAGACACGGGCAGCGTCGACACGGAGGGCATTAAGGCACTCGACGGCGTGATGGGCCTGGTCGAGGACGACACGATGCAGATCGTGCTGGGGCCGGGCAAGGTGAATAAGGTGCTCGAAGAGTTCTCCAAGCTCACCGGCCTTGCGAAAGGCGTTGCCGACGAGAGCGTGGTTGACGCTGCGGCCACAAACAAGGCCGCGCAGAAGGCCAAGTACGAGTCCAAACCGGTTCAGGCCTTCCTTAAGAAGATTTCCAACGTCTTCGTCGCTCTGCTTCCCGGCATCATTGCGGCTGGCCTCATTAACGGTATCTGCAACGTCATCAATGTCTCGACGGCGGGTGCGCTTGCGGGCGAGTGGTGGTATCAGGGCATTCGTTCCATGGGTTGGGCACTCTTCGCCTATCTGCCCATTTTGGTGGGCTATAACGCGGCGCGCGAGTTTGGTGGCTCCGCTGCACTGGGCGGTATCGCCGGCATGATGTGCATCGCCAACAGTGCCATGCCCCTGCTTGCGCCTGGCGCTGCTGATCCTGCCACTGCCATTCTGCTGCCGCTCACCAATGCGCAGTACAACCCCGCAGCGGGCGGTATGATCGCGGCTCTCATCGCTGGTGCGTTTTTCGCCTGGATGGAGCGTCAGATTCGCAAGGTCATGCCTAACGCGCTCGATACGTTCCTGTCCCCGCTGCTGGTGCTCATCATCGGCGCCTTTGCTCTGATGCTCGTCATCCAGCCGGTTGGCGCATGGCTGACGACTGCCATCTTTAGCGTTTTGACCTTTATCTTCGAGAAGCTGGGCGTCCTGGGTGGCTATATCCTGTCGGCAGGCTTCTTGCCGCTGGTTTCCGTCGGCCTGCATCAGGCGCTCACGCCGATCCACGCTATGCTCAACGATCCCGACGGTGCTACCAAGGGCATCAATTACTTGCTTCCCATCCTTATGATGGCTGGCGGCGGCCAGGTCGGTGCCGGTCTGGCGCTGTACTTTAAGACCAAGAACGCCAGGCTCAAGAAGTACGTCGCAGAGTCCATTCCCGTTGGAATCCTCGGTGTGGGCGAGCCTCTGATGTATGCCGTTACGCTGCCGCTCGTTCGTCCGTTTGTGACGGCCTGCCTGGGTGCCGGATTTGGCGGCGCGCTCGCGGCGCTGCTTCACATCGGCACGGTTTCTCAGGGCGTTTCCGGTCTGTTTGGCCTGCTGATCGTCGTTCCTGGCCAGCAGCTCGGCTACGTTGCCGCTATGCTGCTTGCCTATGCCGCCGGCTTTGTCCTGACGTGGTTCTTTGGCGTCGACGAGCAGAAGATCAACGAGTTCTTTGGCGAATAGTTTGATATCGCGAGCCGTGTTGCTCAGGGCTCGCGGCGCGCGGCAGATTTCTTGATGCTATGGTTGTGCCGGCGGGGCTAACTGCTCCGCCGGCCTTTTTAAAGGAGCGTTGAAACGTGAAAACGGGTATTTCGATTTATCTTTCCAGCCCTCTGCAGGATATTGAGCGGACAATTGAGCGTGGTGCCGCGGCGGGTGCGCGCTATGCGTTCACCTCGCTGCATATTCCCGAGGATGGGGGAGCGGCGTATGCCGATAAGGTCCGTCATGTGCTGTCGCTGCTTTCCGCCCGCGGCATTGCGCTCATTGCCGATGTGGGGCCTCGCACGTGCGATTTGCTCGGGCTTGAGCGCATCGAGGACCTGCGCGATCTGGGGTTGGAATACCTTCGTTTGGACTATGGCTTTAGCGCCCAGCGGGTCGCGGAGCTGTCCGGTGTATTTCGCATTGTGGTCAATGCATCGACGGTGAGTTCTGATGAAATCGCATCGTGGCGTGAGGCCGGTGCCGATGTGACTCGTTTTGCCGCCTGCCACAATTTTTACCCCAAGCCTTATACCGGTTTAGCTCTGGAGGACATTGCTCGGGTGAATCTTCGTCTTGCGGCGCTTGGATTCGAAATCATGGCTTTTGTGCCGGGTGATGCTAACGTTCGCGGGCCGGTATTCGAGGGACTGCCGACGGTCGAGGCGCAGCGCGGTCGCGCGTCAAAGGTTGCCCTCAACATGCTTGAGCTTGCACATGGCGCCGATTGCGACATTGTGTTGGTCGGCGACCCCGATCTTTCCGATGCGGGCTGGGCGCAGTTTGCTCAAGTTTCCGCCGGATA
Organism: uncultured Collinsella sp.; assembly: GCA_959019945.1. Classification (GTDB taxonomy): domain Bacteria; phylum Actinomycetota; class Coriobacteriia; order Coriobacteriales; family Coriobacteriaceae; genus Collinsella. The sequence goes on from CAUEQD010000002.1 coordinate 145,000, forward strand.
CGTGGACTTGCAATGCGAGCTTGAGCCCGGTTATGCCTATGTACGTGGGCAGATTCATCACGACCGGCCCGATTCGAGCACCCTCATCTTTAGGTCTCAGGAGTCGCGTACGACGCTTAAGCCGGATTCCGTGCCGACGGATGCCGGTGCCGGCCTGTTTCGAAAGGCGGGGTCGATCGCTGTGAGCAATAGCGGCTATGGGCGCTACGAAGGCGAGCTTGAGATTGCGCGGGTCGATCTTCCCGGTGACGAGCGCATGAACGTTGCGGGTCATATCACGCCCGAGGCAATGGAGCTGCTGCCGTTCATCAAACGCGGATTCGGGGTACGGTTCGTTTAGTGTGTGACCCGTGGGCTACAATTGGCCCATCATGCGAAGGCGCCTCGTGTGGCGTGTGCCTGCGTTGGCCGATCTATATTCGGAGGATTCCCATGACCGTACTGTTTGTTGAATATCCCAAGTGCTCGACCTGTAAGAAGGCCAAGGCATGGCTGGACAAACATGGGGTAGAGTATATCGACCGCGATATCGTTTTGGACAATCCCACGGCTGATGAGCTTGCGACCTGGATTGCTCGTTCGGGGCTGCCGGTGCGGCGCTTCTTTAATTCGTCGGGCATGAAATATCGAGAGCTGGGCCTGAAGGCGCGTCTGGATGCGGGCATGACGGATCGGGAGTGCTACGAGCTGCTGGCGACCGACGGCATGCTGGTTAAGCGCCCACTGCTGGTGGGCGACGACTTTGCGATTCCCGGCTTTAGGGAATCGGCTTGGGCCGAGGCGTTGCTGTAGCGGCTGCGGAAAGCGCGACCCGTTTTGAGTGCTCAGGGTGGGACGTGTTTTCCATCGGCGGGCTCGCTCGGCTCAATCCTCGAGCTGCGCCCATTCGTGCGGATCGTAGACCTTTACGTGCTTGTTGGGCTTGCCGCTCCAGTACTCCTCGTCCATAAAGGGCAGATATGCCTGAACGCCGGGGCAGATAAAGGGAATCCGCTGCTGTTGCAGTCGCTCGCGCTGGCGCTGCTCCAGGTGCGCCTCGGATATGACGGTCGGCATACCGGACAGCTCGACGAGGCTTGCCTGGATTCGCTTAAGGTCGGGGAGTCCCGCGTGCCATGACACCCGCATGATCAAAAAGGATGCACGGCGGTATTTTGCCTGCATCACCGTGATGGCGGGGCGCAGTGTGGGATGGATTTTGTCCCGTTCGGGCCAAAGGTCAGCAGTGATCTCGAGGCCCAGGGTCTCCCATAGGTAATCAAGCTCTTCGTCCATGGCGCCTCGATATCCGTGCAATGATGACGGTTCGATTGTGCCATCAGCCGTGAGTGCTGCATTGTTGTAATCTACCAGCGGTAGATGTGGGATGTTTTACGGGCTTTGACGCCGTAGGTGTCGCTGGTGCTTCACAGGTCCTTCACGTGTTGGCCGTATTTGACCGAATTTCAAAAAAGTCAAAATTGGGGCTTGCGTCACGGCGGGACTTCCCGTATATTTCTTTCTTGCGCAAAGGCACAGCCGAGCGCAGCGATGCAGTCATTGGGATGTCGTCTAATGGCAGGACAGCGGATTCTGGTTCCGTCAATGGGGGTTCGACTCCCTCCATCCCAGCCATTGCATTTGCTACATATGGCCCGTTCGTCTAGCGGTTTAGGACGCCGCCCTCTCAAGGCGGAGATCACCAGTTCGAATCTGGTACGGGCTACCACAAAATGAACGCCCGGGCCTCGTAAGAGACCCGGGTTTTGTGTATTGACCGCAAGCGGCGTTTGCCGCGTTTCGATCCGTTCGAGGAGTAGCCATGGACCTGCCTATCAGCTTGGAAGACATCACGTATGCCGAGAACTATCTGGCGCAGGGCGACCTGGCCACGGCGACGCCGCTGCTGGAGCGTCTGGTGGAGCTCGCCGAGGAGTATATCGACGCCGAGTGCAAGACGGAGGAGAAGCGCCAGTACTTTAGCTTCGACAGCAAGTTTGAGCGCCTGGCCTATCGCCGCGTGGAGAAGGATCCGCGCGAGCTGGTGCAGGTCGAGGTTCCCTTTGACCGCCTGTACTCCGACATGGCGTTTGCCTACATTCGCCAGCAGGATTATGTGAGTGCTCGGAATGCCCTGATGCAGGCCGTGCGTTGGGATCCCATGAACTGCAACTATCGCTTGGACTTGGCCGAGCTGTTCCGCGCGCTCGAGGACAAGCAGGAGTGGGCATCGCTCTCGTTCTCGGTGCTGGAGCGCGCGAGCGACGGTAAGTGCGCCGCACGCGCCTACACCAACTTGGGTCAGTACTTCTTGGAGCCCGAGACCGAGAACATTTCGGCTGCCGTGGGCTGCGCGCGTCTGGCGCTGCGCCTGGCGCCCAATGATGCGCATACGACGCGCCTACTCAACAAGATCCATACCACCTATCCGGATGCCGCGGACGAGAGTGACGACCATGTGATGGGTGAGCTCGCCCTGCAGGGCGTGCCGACCTCGCCTTCGGCCGAGATCGCCATCTGCCTGATCATGTGCGCGACCGATGCTGCAAGCGACGGCGACAAGCAGGAGGCTACGCGTCTGACGGTCCGTGCCCGCGACCTGGTGGGCGAGGAGGCATGCGCGGCGATTATCAAGCTGGTGCGCGAGAGCGATGCCGAGCTTAATGCCGAGCGAAGGGCAAAGCGCGAGGCTGCGGGCTCAAACGCCAATGGCGCCAAGGAGGCCGGCGATGCCCAGTAAGCGCGAGCGCAAGCTCATTTCCAAGAATCGCTCGGCACATCACGAGTACTTTATCGATGAGACGTTTGAGTGCGGTATTGAGCTGAGCGGTACCGAGGTCAAGTCGATTCGCGAGCGCGCGTGCCAGATTACCGATACCTTTGCACTGATTCGTGGCGGGGAGTGCTGGCTCGTCGGCCTGCATATCCACCCTTATAGCCATGGTGGCGTGTGGAATCGCGATCCCGACCGTCGGCGCCGTCTGCTGCTGCACCGCAAGGAGATCGACTTTCTTGACGGCAAACTTCGCAACCGTGGTTATGCGCTGGTTCCGTTGGAGCTCTACTTTAATACCGACGGTCGCGTAAAACTGCTGCTGGGCCTGGGTCGCGGCAAGAAGCTCTACGACAAGCGCGAGGACATGGCCAAGCGTGATGTCCAACGCGAGATCGACCGCGCCCTCAAGGAACGCAACCGCTGACCGTCCTTCATAAGTTGCGGTGGAATACGGACTGTTTTGCCTGTTTGAGGGGCTATTCAGTCCCTATTTCACCGCAACTGCGGGTGTCTCATCTTTCTTACTGTTCTGACACATATGTTTCAAAGGCGGCGTCCGTTATGGGCGCTGCCTTTTTTGTGGGTACATACATCCATGAGGTTCCAACCCGAGCTAGGGGAGTGATCGTTATGGACAAAACTGCGTTCTTTACCATGCCGAGCGGCCTGTACGTGGTGAGCGCCGCGGCAGACGGGCTGCGCGCCGGCTGCGTCATCAACACAGCGGTGCAGGTGACGTCCATGCCGCCGCGCATTTCGGTTGCCGTGAACAAGGACAACGTCACCTCGAGCGTCATCGCATCGGCCAAAGCGTTCGCGCTGACCGTGATCGATCAGACCGCCGACATGCTCTACATCGGCAACTTTGGGTTCCGCACCAGCAGCGATTATGACAAGTTTGCCAAATACGAGACCCGCGAGACGGCTCTGGGCATGCCCTATGTGCCCGAGCACGCGACGGCCCTGTTTAGCTGCCGTTTGATCGACACTGTGGATGTGGGCACGCATCTACTGTTTATCGGCGAGGTCGAGGATGCCGAGCGCCTGATCGACGAGACGCCGCTCACCTACGATTACTACCATAAGGTCCTGAAGGGCAAGACGCCTCCGAAGGCGTCCTCGTATCAAGGCTAGAAATGTTTTAAAAATACTTGCATTATATTATTGAGAATCTATACTAATAGATGAAGTACATCACCAGTCGCGTTCGAGAGGAGAACATCATGGCTGAGGAGAAGAAGACGTATAAGTTCGTGTGCATCGTTTGTGGCTACGAGGTTGAGGTCGACACGCCCGAGCTGCCCGAGGACTACGTGTGCCCGGTCTGCGGCGTCGGTCCCGATCAGTTTGAGCTCGTCGAGGAGTAGCTCGTCGGCACGCGGCTCACGGCAACACATAGCTCTGTCCAAGGGTCCCGGTCGGATATCCCGGCCGGGACCCTTTTCCTCCGCCCCCAAGGGATCACGGTTGCTGTTGGCCGATCCTGTCTGTTGTGAGTCCGGCCGACCTTTTGTCTCAATCTGTAACATCTAACGGTGGAAATTGGGTCCACTTGTTACAGATTGAGACAAACGGAGCTGTCCCTCGGAATGATCTCGATCTGTAACATCTAACGGCTCGAAACGGGTCTTCCTGTTACAGATCGAGACGTTTGCCTGGGTAGGTGCCCCGTCCCATTACATCCCTGTCAACAACACGACATCTAGAATCGTCACGATGGCACCGATCCCTACAAGCAGCGCGTTGAGTGGGCGCGAGTTGGCGTATTTGCCCATGACGCGGGGTGAACTGGTGAGCCGTATGAGCACAAAGACAGTAATCGGCAGCTGAAGCGACAACAGTGCCTGACTCCAGATGAGACCTTCAAAAGGATTTGGGACGACCAGACACGCCGCCACTGCGCCGACGAAACAGACCGCCACTCCAATCGATGAGTGCCGGTCGTGGATGTCGTATTCCTCGTCGAACATGCCCGCGATGATGGTGCCCGCCGCCATGCCCGCCGTCACACTACTCGATATGCCCGCAAACAGCAGCGCCACCGCAAAGATGGTCGAGCTTGCTGGGCCCAGAATGGGGGAGAGCGTGTCCGCTGCGACGGCGAGGTCGTCTACGACAATGCCGTGCGCAAAGAAGGTCGTTGCGGCCAGGATGACCATGGCCGAGTTGATTGCCCAGCCCACGCCCATCGAAAAGAGCGTGTCGAAGAGCTCATAGCGCAGACGCTCTTCGATAACCTGCTCGCCTTGGCCTTCGAAGCGCATGGATTGGATGACCTCGGAGTGTAGAAAGAGGTTGTGGGGCATAACGACCGCACCCAGGACACTCACGATAATCGCGGCAGAGCCAGTGGGCATACTGGGCGTGATCCAGCTTGCGGCGGCCTGCGGCCAGTCGACCTTGACCAGCGCGAGCTCGGCCAAAAACGAGAGTCCTACCACGCCTACGAAGGCGATGATCCAGCGCTCGGCACGCTTGTAGGAGCTCGTCATGAGCATCGCCATCGATACTGCCGCCACGATGACGCAGCCGGCGCGCACGGGCAGTCCAAAGAGCATCTGGAGCGCAATCGCGCCGCCCAGGATCTCGGCCATAGCGGTGGCGATGGTCGCGAGGTAGGCACTGGCAAGCACCGTGCGCCCAACGAAGCGGGGAAGGTAACGTGTCGTGGCCTCGGCAAGACAGGCGCCCGTGGCGATACCCAGGTGTGCCGCGTTGTGCTGCAGCACAATGAGCATAATTGTGGACAGCGTGACGATCCACAGCAGTGCGTAGCCAAACTGCGAGCCCGCGGCCATGTTGGAGGCCCAGTTGCCCGGGTCGATAAAGCCGACGGTCACGAGCAGCCCGGGGCCGATGTGCCGGGCGATATCCAGACCTCCGTGGCCTCCGGTGCGGTGCGAGCCAAAGTGTTGTTTGAGATGGTTGAGCATGGTGAGCTCCTGCGTGCCGTTTGTTTGACGCCGCAAAGCATACCCGTTTTAGACTCAAAAGTTAACCGAGACTAACAAAATTGTTGTATTTGAATAGGATGGGGAAAGGAGTTGCCGAAATGTCTTGATCTGTAACAACTAGGGATGGAAATTGGACCCAGGTGTTACAGATCGAGACAGGAAGAAATGGTCCTATGGAAAATCTCGATCTGTAACAGTTGGCTGCAAAAACCGGCCCTTCGTGTTACAGATTGAGACAAACCAAAACCGTCCTGCAGAAAATCTCAATCTGTAACATCTAGGCGCCAAAATTGGGTCTTCCTGTTACGGATTGAGATGTTTGAAGCGGTGAGCATACGGGCCGAACTTGGGGCCCTTGTCGTCGTCCTTGAGGTCGGCGGTGTCCACTCGTAAGGCGCGCGTTACGCGATTGTTTCGAAACGGGTGGGAAACACAACGGGCCGGCGATGCTCCTAGTATGCCTATGCAACTGACTGTCTAATATCTAGGGGAGGATCGCGATGCAGGCAGATTCCGCTCAGCAGCAGGGCCTTTATCGCCCCGAATTCGACCACGATGCATGTGGCATCGGCGCGCTCGCCGATATCAACGGCGAGCGCCATCACCAGATCCTGGACGACGCGCTGTCCATTCTGGTCAACTTGGAGCACCGCGGCGGCACGGGACTCGAGAAGAATACCGGCGACGGCGCCGGCATCCTGTTCCAGGTTCCGCATCATTTTTTCCGCAAAGAGGCTCAAAAGTGCGGCCAGATTCTGCCGGCAGAGGGCGACTATGGCGTGGCCATGCTGTTCTTCCCGCAGGACGACAAGGGCGTAGGGGATGCCCGTCGCGTGTTTGAGGAGGGCTGCGCCGAGGCCGGCGTGCCGCTGCTCTTTTGGCGCGAGGTGCCGGTCGACCCGCACGACCTGGGCGAGACAGCCCGCGCCTGCATGCCCACCATCTTGCAGGCTTTCCTGGGCCGTCCGGACGACACGCCCGCCGGCGACGCCTTCGAGCGCCGTCTGTATGTGTGCCGCCGCACCATCGAAAAGAAGGCCGACGCCGAGTTCGCCCTGCGCGACAAGATCTTCTACGTGTGCTCCATGAGCTCGCGCACCATCGTGTACAAGGGCATGCTGGTCGCCACGCAGATGCGCCGCTTCTTCATCGATCTCAACGACGCCGCCGTCAAAACGGCCGTGGCGCTCGTCCACTCGCGCTACTCCACCAACACCACGCCCAGCTGGGAGCGCGCGCACCCCAACCGCTTTATCATCCACAACGGCGAGATCAACACCCTCAAGGGTAACGTCAACTGGATCCGCGCCCGCGAACCCAACCTGTACAGCCCCGTGCTGCAGCACGATCTTGAGCGCGTGATGCCCATCATCAACCGCGAGGGCTCCGATTCCGCGATTTTGGACAACGTACTCGAGTTCCTGGTCATGAACGGCCGTCCGCTCACTCGTGCCGCGTCCATGCTGTTGCCCGAGCCGTGGGACCACAACGACAGCCTGAGTGAGGAGCGCCGCGCCTACGACGCTTACCAGTCCATGCTCATGGAGCCGTGGGATGGCCCGGCGGCCATCGCCTTTACCGACGGTCGCACGCTGGGTGCCGCCCTCGACCGTAACGGCCTGCGTCCCGCCCGCTACTATGTGACGCGCGACGGTCGCTTTATGCTGGCAAGCGAGGTGGGCACCATCGAGGTGCGCCCCGAGAACATCCTGACGAGCGGCTGTCTGGGGCCGGGCCAGATGCTCGAGGTCGACTTTGCCCGCGGCCGCGTGATCTACAACGACGAACTGCGCGCCCGCTATGCCAAAGAAAAGCCCTACCGTGATTGGATTGCCGAGGAGACGCTGACCGTTGACGCGCTCGATGAGCCCGTTGCGGCAACGCCCGCCGAGGACGCCGAGGTGCCCGCCGCCGTACGCATGGCCAAGCTCGGCTATCACTGGGATGATGTTGACGAGGTCGTGCGCCCCATGGCCCAGCAGGGCAAGGCCCCGCTCGCCTCGATGGGCATCGATGCGCCGCTGGCCTGCCTGTCCAAGAAGACGCGTTCGTTCTTCGACTACTTCTATCAGCTGTTCGCTCAGGTCACGAACCCGCCGATCGACGCTCTTCGCGAGCATATGGTCACCTCGACCACGCTCTACCTGGGTAACCACGGCAACCTGCTCGAGGACTCCCGTACGGCCTGTCAGCTGGTGCGCCTGGAGCGTCCGCTGCTGAGCGAGGAGGAGTTCGAGCGTATCTGCGCCATCGACCGCGTGGGCTTTAAGACCCGCCGTTTCCGTGCCGTCTACCGCCGCGATGCCGGCGAGGGTGCGCTGCAGGCTGCGCTCAAGCAGCTTGCAGAGGACGTTGAGGCCGCGGTCCGCGACGGCGTGAACATCGTGGTACTGAGCGACCGCGCTGCCGCGGGCGAGGTGCCCGTGCCGTCGCTGCTCGCCGTGGGCTGCGTCCATAACCACCTGATCCGCGCCGGCGTGCGCACCTTTGCCGACATCGTGGTGGAGTGCGGCGACGCCGTGTCCCCGCACGACTTCGCGGCGCTGGTGGGCTACTCCGCGAGCGGCATCTATCCGTACAACGCGCATGCGTGCATCCGCGATCTGGCGGCACACGGCGACCTGGACGTGACGGCCGAGCAGGGCATCGACAACTACAACAAGGCAGCGACCGCAGGCATCGTCTCCATCATGTCCAAGATGGGCATCTCTACGGTGCAGAGCTACCACTCCGCGCAGATCTTCGAGGCCGTGGGCTTTACCACCGAGTTCGTCAACGAGTACTTTGCCGGCACGGTGAGCCGCGTGGGCGGCATGGGTGTCGAGGACGTCGAGCGCGAGCAGAACGAGCGCTACGACGCCGCGCTCGCCATCCTTAAGAGCCCCGCGCCTGAGCAGCTGCCTACGCTGGGTCTGACCAAGTGGCGCCCGCTCGGCGGCGAGGATCACCTTATCGATCCGCAGACTGTCTACTTGCTGCAGACCGCCTGCCGTGAGGACAGCTACGACACCTTTAAGGAGTACAGCGCCCGCCTGCACCGCACCGGCCGTGCCGTGCGCCTGCGCGACTTGCTCGACTTTGATGCCAGCGGCCGCACGCCGGTTTCGCTCGACGAGGTGGAGCCTGCGCTCAACATCGTCCGCCGCTTTAACACCGGCGCCATGTCGTACGGCTCCATCAGCAAAGAGGCGCACGAGTGCATGGCCATCGCCATGAACCGCCTGCACGGCCGCTCCAACTCCGGCGAGGGCGGCGAGGATCCGCGTCGCGAGACCCCGCTGGCCAACGGCGACTCCAAGAACTCCGCGATCAAGCAGGTGGCAAGCGCGCGCTTTGGCGTGACGAGCCGCTACCTGTGCAGCGCCTTCGAGATCCAGATCAAGATGGCCCAGGGCGCCAAGCCCGGCGAGGGTGGTCACCTGCCCGGCAAGAAGGTCTACCCCTGGATCGCCGAGGTCCGTCAGTCCACGCCCGGCATCGGCCTGATCTCGCCTCCGCCGCACCACGACATCTATTCCATCGAGGACCTGGCCGAGCTCATCTTTGACCTTAAGAACGCCAACCCCGGCGCACGCGTGTCGGTCAAGCTGGTCAGCGAGGCCGGCGTCGGCACCATCGCTACCGGTGTTGCCAAGGGTGCTGCCGACAAGATCTTGATTAGTGGCCACAACGGCGGTTCCGGTGCCGCTGCTCGCGATTCCATTTGGCACGCCGGCCTGCCGCTGGAGCTCGGCCTTGCCGAGGCTCAGCAGACGCTGCTGCAAAACGGCCTGCGCTCGCGCGTGGTGCTCGAGGCCGACGGCAAGCTCATGGACGGTACCGACGTCGCCGTCGCCTGCCTGCTGGGTGCCGAGGAGTTTGGCTTTGCGACCATGCCGCTCATCTCCATGGGCTGCCTCATGCAGCGCGACTGTCAGCAGGACACCTGCCCGGCCGGCATCGCCACGCAGAACTGCCGCCTGCGTCGCGGCTTCCGCGGCAAGCCCGAGCACGTCGAGCACTTTATGCTCTTTGTGGCCGAGCAGCTGCGCGAGGTCATGGCGAGCCTGGGCTTCCGCACCGTCGACGAGATGGTCGGCCATCCCGAGTGCCTGCGCCAGATCGAGGTCCCGGGCAACCGCAAGGCCAACCTGCTCGATCTGTCGCCCGTGCTGGCAAGCGCGACCTGTGAGTTTGGTGCCCACATCCCGGGCGCCGACGGCCGTCACTTCCTGCCCCAGATGGCTGCGGACAGCGAGCTCGGCAAGACGCTCGACTCCACGCTGTTTGTGCCCTATACGGCCGATGCCCGTGCGCACCTGCGCCCGATTCGCTTCCGCGCCGATATCGCCAACGTCAACCGCTGCGTGGGCAGCATCCTGGGCAACGCGGTGACCAAGGCGCATCCCGAGGGCCTGCCCGCCGGTTCCATCACCATCGATTGCGATGGCTCGGCCGGTCAGAGCTTTGGCGCGTTCCTGCCGCGCGGTGTGACGCTCAACGTGTGCGGCGACGCCAACGACTACTTTGGCAAGGGCCTTTCGGGCGGCGAGGTCTCCGTGCGCCCCAACCCGCGTGCGACCTACAAGTTCGACGAGAACATCATCGTGGGCAACGTTGCGTTCTTTGGCGCCACGAGCGGCTGCGGCTTCATTAACGGTCTTGCCGGCCAGCGCTTTGCCGTGCGCAACTCCGGTGCCACCGTGGTGGTCGAGGGCTGCGGCAACCATGGTTGCGAGTACATGACGGGTGGTCTGGCGCTCATCCTGGGCGAGGTCGGGCAGAACTTCGCCGCCGGCATGACGGGTGGCGTGGCCTATGTCTTTGACCAGTACGGCACGCTCGATGCCCGTGTGAACCACGAGAGCGTTGAGCTTAAAGCCCCGACGGCCGGCGAGCTGGCGCAGATTCGCGAGCTCATCCAGGAGCACGTGGACGCGACGCAGAGCCCGCGCGGCATTAAGCTGCTCTACAGCTTTGACTCGATGAGCAAGCATTTTGTGAAGGTCATCCCGACCGAGTACGAGCGCGTGCTGGCGATTGTCGCCGCCGCCGAGGGCGCGGGCAAGACGCATGCGCAGGCCGAGGAGCTGGCGTTTGACATCGTGACCGGTCGCGCCGACGCTGCTGATGTTGATCGCTTTGATGTTGCGGGTGGCGCTGTGGCTGGTGCTGCGACCGCCGCTGCCAGCTCTGTTGCTTCGACCAAGAAGGAGGCGTAAGTGCCATGGGTAAGCCCGGTGCTTTTCTTGATATCGATCGCGTGACCCACGAGCTTCGCCCTGTGGAGGAGCGCAGCCGCGATTTCGATCCGCTGTACGTGGAGCTCGATGACGACGCGCGCCGTGCCCAGGCGAGCCGTTGCATGATGTGCGGCGTGGCGTTTTGTCAGATGGGCGCGAGCTTTGGCAAGGCACGTCCGAGCGGTTGTCCGCTGCACAACCTGATTCCCGAGTGGAACGAGCTGGTGTACCGCGGCCGTTGGGACGAGGCCGCCGAGCGCCTGTCACTCACCTCACCCATGCCCGAGTTCACGAGCCGCGTGTGCCCGGCGCTGTGCGAGGCCGCGTGCAACTTGGGCTCGGTCGACGGCCAGCCCACGACGATTCACGACAACGAGCGTGCGATCAGCGACCACGAGTGGGCCAACGGCGGCCCGCGCCGCTTTGAGCCAGCGGGGGAGGGCGCGCCCACGGTTGCCGTGGTGGGCTCCGGCCCTGCTGGCCTGGTAGCCGCGTGGGAGCTCGCCCGCCGCGGCGCCCGCGTGACGGTGTTTGAGCGCGACGACCGTCCGGGCGGCCTGCTCATGTACGGCATCCCCAACATGAAGCTCGAGAAGTCCGTGGTCGAGCGTCGCGTGGCACTCATGCGTGAGCTGGGCATTGTCTTTGAGCTGGGTGCCGACGTGAGCGATCCTAAGGTTGCCGCCAAGCTTGACGACTTTGACGCCGTCGTGGTGGCTGCCGGCGCCCGTGCTCCGCGTGGTCTTTCGGCTGCGAACATCGACGCTCCGGGCGTGGTGTACGCCGTGGACTACCTGACGGCTTCGACCGTCTCGGTGCTCGACGGCGGCGAGCCTGCCATTGACGCGCGCGGTCTGGATGTCGTGGTCATTGGCGGCGGCGATACCGGCAACGACTGCGTGGGTACTGCGGTGCGCCAGGGTGCGCGCAGCGTGCGCCAGTTTGAGTTCTTGCCGGCGGCGCCCGATAAGCGCACGGCGAGCAACCCCTGGCCGCAGTGGCCCAACGTGAAGAAGACCGACTACGGTCAGCAGGAGGCCATCGCTGCCATGGGCGGCGAGATGCGTGCCTGGGGCGTGGATACGCTCGAGGTGCTGCTGGACAAGAAGGGTGCGGCTGCGGGTCTGCGCGTGGTCGACCTGGACTGGTCGGCGGGCAAGCCGGAGCGCATCGCGGACTCTGAGCACGAGGTGCCGACGCAGCTGGTGCTCATCGCCTGCGGCTTCACGGGCCCGGAGCACAGTGTGTTCGACGCCGTTGGCGTGCCCGTTGCCACCGCTGGTCGTCCGCTGCCTGTGATGGCCGCCGAGGGCTCGCATCTTGCGGCGCGTGGCGAGGGCGTCGCCGCGGATGCCGCGCCGGTGTATGTTGCCGGTGACGCTCGCAACGGCAGCTCGCTCGTGGTGAGCGCCATGGCCGACGCCCTGGCCTGCGCTGCCGAAGTCGCCGAGGCGCTGGAGCTGTAAAGTAGTCATTTAAGAACGCCCCCAATGACTAGTCATTTTTTTGTCTAGTCGTTGGGGACACTCTTTGCGGGGTGTCTGTTCATTTGTCGACGTGTGGGTGCTCGTTCGTCGACTTCTTGGGCTGTGGTGCTCTGCTGTTTCTGTGGTGGTAACGGGTACTTGGCTCAAAATGGCAGGTTTGCTGTCTATGTCTACCTGCGGTTTCTTTGTAGTGCGCTCATTCGGTCAAGTGTTCCGTCAAGTGTTTGGTCAGCATTTGGTTTGCAGCCGGAGGCCCATTTTGCCCGTGCTGGCCACGGTCGTCTGCCTTCCTCGTAAGCTCAAATTGAGGTCCATCAGTTTGAGGAGGATGCCATGACTGATCACGCTTTAGATCGAGCGCAGCTGGCCGAAGCCGTCGGCAACGATATTGCCGACATGGCCCATTTTTGGATGCTGCGGAAGTTCCAGTTTTTGGAGCCGGCGCGCGAACAGTTCGAGATCATTGTCGACCCGTGGCTCAGCTATTGCACCGAGCCTTCGCAAAACGAAATCATGGCCTACAACATGGCATTTACCGATTGGCTGCTCTTCGAGCGCCCTTATCGCCATGGCGCGACGCTGCTCGAACTGTATGTTGACGAGCCACCAGCGTCAATTTCGCCCGCTTCGCTCGAGCGACTTAAGCAGGTGCGCGATACGCAGTACTTTTCGCGCTTTGGCATTTTGGGCAAGGATCCTGCGACTGGTATGGTTGCGCTGAAGGATACGCGCGCCGACCGCCGTTTTGATGTCTACGACCCGCATATCGTGCAAAAGGAGCATTGGAGCGACGGCGCGATTGCGGTGCGCCTCGCGTGTGTCGACGATGTTTGGCTGACAGCGGGACAGCTCTACCTCTACGACATTGCGCGCCTGAGCGACACGGCGGTCGATGGGCCGGGCGCGGTGCATCCCGAGGACCTGCAGGACGGTTTTGACACCTCGCGCATCTGCTTTTTCTTGCGGCTCGTTCGCGACATCATGGGTGCCCAAGGGCGGTACGTGAAGTCACTCAACATCTACGAACAGGAATGGGAGTAGGGGGCGGGGCCGGTGCCGGTTTGTCTCAATCTGTAACATCTGGCTGTCAAAACACGGTCTATCTGTTACAGATCGAGATTGACGGGCGCGTGGTTCCGAATGTCTCGTTCTGTAACATCTGGAGGCCGTTTTGCCACGTAACTGTTACAGATCGAGACGGAAGATTGGCTGCTGATGAAAGATCTCGATCTGTAACACCTGGAGGCTGAAGGCCGGTCTACCTGTTACAGATTGAGACAAAGGGTTGGGCTCTGCCGAAAGATCTCGATCTGTAATATCTGGAGGCTCAAATGCCGTCTTCCTGTTACAGATTGAGATGAACGGACGCGGCGGGCAACAGAGACAATGGCTCGTTTGACTGATGTGATGGTGATTAAGGTGTCCAGTGCCGTCTGCAAGCATAAACATGCGACTCGTAACACATTGGCGCGAAACAGGATGCTCGCTCGGCTCGCGGGGGCGGGCGAGCAGGGGACGCTGCTTGTAACCCACGACAATGCCGAGCTCATGTGGCTGCGGCGCCATGTGGGGACCGATGATATCGCGGAGCCCGAGTCGTATCTGTTCTGTTTTCAGCATGATTGGGATGCATTGACGCCGGTGGATCGAGCGCTGCGGACTATTAAGGGGCTTGCGGAGTTTCATCCCGATTGGGCGTTTTGGGGTTATGACGCGGCGCTTTTGTGGGGCTTGGAGATGCCGAACGATTTGCTCGGGCCGCGTTTTCTTGTTAAGACGGGCTGCTCTGCGGCGTTGAGCGGCGGGTGCAGGTTGCTGCGTCCGCAGGTCGCGGGTGCGCTCGGGCGTGTTGATGGCGTGTGGGTGACGCCGTTTTGGCGCACGGTGGAGGACTGTCTGCTGCGCGCGCCGTTTTCGTATGGGTTGGCGATTGCCGATTCGGCGCTTCGGGCGAAGGGCGTATCGCGCGAGGACCTTTGCGAGTGCCTCCGTGCCGATTGCGAAGGCAGGCGAGGGTATCGCAGGGCGCAGGTGATCGCGTCGTATGCGGACGGGCTGTCCGAAAACGGCGGCGAGTCTCGGTTCCGAGCGTTCTTTATTGCATATGGCTTTCCGGTTCCGGAGTTGCAGGTGGAGTTTCGCGACCCGCTCGATCCGGGCCAGGTGTTTCGCGTCGATTATTTTTGGCGGCTCGAGGATGGGACGTGCGTCATCGGCGAGCTCGACGGAAAGGGGAAGTACACCTTGCAGAACGGCGAGGGTCGGGAGTCGGTTGACCCATTCGTGGCAGAGCGTCAGCGGGAATCTCATCTGACAATGCTCGGGCATAAGGTGCTTCGGTTTACGTTTAACGAGCTCAAGAATCCGGGGAAGCTGGTCGAGAAGATGAGGCTGGCGGGTATTCCGCAGCGGGCTGATCTGGCTGTGGAATGGAGACGTCAGTGGTACGGGCGCTGAGAGGGTTTGTCTCGGTCTGTAACATCTTGGGGCTGTTTGGGCCCGTAATTATTACAGATTGAGATGAAAAGTGCAGCCTCGACCGAATGTCTCAATCTGTAACATATGGCTGTCAAAATGCGGTCTATCTGTTACAGATTGAGATAAAGGGTGGGTATGCGACCGAAAGATCTTGTTCTGTAACATCTGGAGGCTCAAAGACGGTTCTCCTGTTACAGATTGAGATGTTTTGTAGGCACCGCTGGGGAAGGGCTGCATCGACTCCCGTCCTCCCTCATATTCCCCTCCTTTCTCCGTTAGCCGATATGTCTGCAGCAGCCCTACTGGACTAGGTGATAATGAACAAATGTTCATGTTAATTGAGGGGGAGGAGTCCGATATGGCGACTGCCGATCGTCCCACGTTGTTTATCAATGCGACCGTTCTGGATGGTTCGGAGCATATGGAGCCGCAGCTCGATATGGCTGTGGCAGTTGAGCGCGGCGTCATTACGTGGATGGGGGCGAGCGCCGTGGCGCAGGCGCCGGTGGGTGCCGAGGTCATCGACCTGGCCGGTGCGTATCTCATGCCCGGTCTCATCAACATGCATGTGCATCTGTGCGGCTCGGGCAAGCCGGTTTCGGCGGGCGATGCGGGCGCGCTCATGAAGAAGCTCGACAACCCCATGGGCCGCGCCATCGTCCGCCACATCCTCAAAGGCAGCGCCCAGCAACAGCTGGCAAGTGGCGTGACCACGGTGCGTGGTGCGGGCGATCCGCTGTTTGCCGACATCGCCGTGCGCAACGCCATCGACGCCGGCAAGTATCAGGGTCCGCGTCTTGTCGCGCCGGGCACGGGCGTCACGGTGCCGGGCGGTCATGGCGCAGGCTTGTTCGCGCAGGTAGCCAATAGTCCCGCCGAGGCAGCCGAGCAGGTACGCGACCTGTATGCGCGCGGTGCCGACGTCATCAAGTTGTTCGTGACGGGCGGCGTGTTCGATGCGACCGAAGTGGGAGAGCCTGGCGTGCTGCGCATGCCGGTCGATGTCGCCGCGGCGGCGTGCAAAGCGGCACACGAGGTTGGCCTTCCGGTTATGGCCCATGTCGAGAGCACTGAGGGCGTAAAGGCCGCGCTTCAGGCCGGCGTCGACACGATCGAGCATGGCGCTCCGATGACGCCCGAGATCTTGGACCTGTATCGCGGCGCCGCGGGTACGCAGCTCGAGGGGCGCGCACCGAGCGTGACCTGCACGATCAGTCCGGCGTTGCCGTTTGTACTGCTCGATCCGGAGAAGACCCATTCGACCGATACGCAAAAGAAGAACGGTGACATCGTGTGCTCGGGCATTATCGAGAGCGCCCGCGCCGCACTGGATGCCGGCGTCAAGGTGGGCCTGGGCACGGACTCGAGCTGCCCGTTCGTGACGCAGTACGACATGTGGCGCGAGGTGGCGTACTTTGCCAAGTACGTCGGCGTGAGCAATGCCTTTGCGCTGCACACGGCCACGCAGGTCAATGCCGAGCTGCTGGGCCTGGGCGACGAGACCGGCACGATCGAGTGCGGCAAGGCGGCCGACATTTTGGTGACGCGCGAGAATCCTCTGGATGACCTGTCGGCCCTGCGTGAGCCGATGCACGTGATGTGTCGCGGCGGTTTGGTGCGCAAGCTGAAGGTCAAGCACATTCCCGAGGTGGATGCCGAACTCGACGCGATTATGTCCATGCCTACCGAGGCGCTGACCGAGGAGCTTGCCCGCGACGGCGTGGCGTAGGCTCCGGCGTGACAGGGGGCGACAGCTTCGTCGAACGCTGTCGCCCCATGCAAAAAAGCCGAGGTCTCAGTGCGAGGCCTCGGCTTTTTTATCGAACAAATGCCTAAGATTTGGGACAAACCTGATTAATTTGTCCCATGCGCAGTGGCTAGGAGCGGGTTTCCATCTTGGCGTGGCATTTGGGGCAGGTGACGCGGATCTTGCCCTTGCCCTTAGGAACGGAGAGCATCTGGCCGCAGTTGGGGCACTTGAGGTAGGCCGTGGTCTTTCGACCCTTCCACATCTTCTTTGCCGTGCGCTTGGCGCGCTCCAGGTCCTCTTTGCTGGTGCCGGCTGCGCGCGAGGCATTGGCCGCCGCAGCGCCGCCGCCCAAGCTGGCGACGAACTTGCCCAGACCGGGGACGTTCGCGGTCGCGACGACAAAGGCCTCGTTCTCCTTGCGGCGTGCGTCGACGTTTTTAGACAGGCCGCGCAGCACGCCGATGGCGATGACGGCGATGGCGATCCAGCTGAGCCACTGGATGCGAGCCATCGAGCCGATCATTGCGATGATGACGCCGGCAAAGCCCAGCACGATGGTAAGTTCGTCGGCGCCGTTGCGACCTTTCATAAAGTCATTCATGCGAATTGCCTTCCGTTCGATCTTCTGCACGCCTTTATACCCGATTTGGTGCAATGGGGACAGGTTAATCTGCACCAATGTGGTGCAAACGTACCTGTCCCCGATGCACCAGTGGCGGCGCAAGTCTGTCCCCAATGCACCAAGATGGTGCAAAGAAACCTGACCCCCCCCTTGCACCAATTACTTGGCGAGTTTGTCGACGACGTGTTCGATTTCGGCGAGCTTCGCGGCCTTGAGCTCCTCGTTGCCCGATTCGATAGCCGAGGCGACGCAGCCCTCGATATGGGCCTTGAGCACATCGGCGTTAATGCGCGCGATGAGCGCCTGCGTGGCCATGAGCTGCGTGGAAATGTCGACGCAGTATCGGTCCTCCTCGACCATCCGCAGGATGCCGTCGATCTGGCCGCGCGCCGTCTTGAGCATGCGGGTCACCGATTTATGGTCTGCCATCATGGCGGGTCCTCGTTTCTGGTCGATCTTCCGGATACCCCCGTCAGTTGCTACGCGGCGGTTACGGACAGGGCGTGGAACTTCTCGCCGGCGCCCTCGACGGCGGCGGCGAGCTGCTCGGCGGTCACGGTGTCGGCGCACTCAACCTGGACGGTCTGGGTCTCGTGACCGGCATCGGCATCGGTCACGCCGGCCACGTTGAGCAGCGCGGTCTCGACAGTGGCGTCGCAATGGCCGCACATGAGGCCCGAAGTCTTGATCGTATAATTCATGGTTGTCTCCTTATCGATTGAGATTATCTGACAGTTTAGTTGTGAACAAGGTCATCTTAAAGGTGCATTGAGGTGCCCGAGATTGCCCCGAAAGAGGAGCGAAGCGTACTTGGGTACGCGAGCGACGGTTTGAGGGGCAAGGTCGGGCACCTCAGCGTGCCGTCTTGGGCTTAAAGGATTTCAGACGCAAGGCATTGCTCACGACGCATACGCTCGACAGACTCATCGCTGCGGCGCCGAACATGGGCGAGAGCTGCCAGCCGGTGAGGGGGAAGAACACGCCCGCGGCCAGCGGAATGCCGATGCCGTTGTAGAACAGCGCCCAGAACAGGTCCTGCTTGATGTTGCGGATCGTGACGCGCGACAGCTCAATAGCGCGGGCGACATCCATAAGATCGCTGCGCATGAGCACCACGTCGGCACCCTCCTTGGCGATGTCGGCGCCGGTACCGATGGCAAGGCCCACGTCGGCGCGCGCCAGGGCGGGGGAGTCGTTGATACCGTCGCCCACCATGGCGACCTTGCCGCCCGCGTCCTGCAGTTCGCGCACGTGGCGCTCCTTGTCGGCGGGCAGAACGTCGGCGATGACCTGCTTACGGCTCAGCCCCAAGCGGCGGGCGATGGCCTCTGCCGTCACGCGGTTATCGCCGGTGAGCATGCGAACGTCGACGCCAAGCGAGCGCAGCGCGGCGATGGCCCCGGCACTCGTCTCTTTAACCTCGTCGGCCACCGCGATGATGCCGGCAAGCTCACCGTTCTTGGCAAAGAACAGTGGCGTCTTGCCCTCGGCGGCAAATTGCTCAGCAAGACCAGCGGGCACGGTGACCCCCAGTTCGTTCATCAGCTGCACGTTGCCGGCGGCGATGGCGTTTTGCCCCTCGCGCGCCGTGACGCCACGGCCGGGCACGGCGGCAAAGTCCTCGACCATGCGCGCGACGATTCCGCGTGTCTCGCACTCGGCCATAATCGCCTCTGCCAGCGGATGCTCGCTCTGGCGCTCCAGTGCGGCGGCCAGCTTGAGCAGCGCTTTCTCGCTCATGACGGGCGCGCCGTCGACGCGCTCGGCAACCACAATGTCGGTTACGGCCGGCTTGCCGCGGGTAACGGTGCCCGTCTTGTCGAGCACCACGGTGCCCACGTTGCGCAGATTCTCCAGCGCCTCGGCGCTCTTAAACAGAATGCCCATCTCGGCGCCCTTGCCGGTGCCGACCATAATGGCGACGGGCGTGGCCAGGCCCAGCGCGCACGGGCAGCTGATTACCAGCACGGCGACGGCGGAGGTGAGCGCCTCGTTCACGCTGCCGGTCAGCGCCAGCCATGACACAAAGGTCACGGCCGAGATCGCAAACACCACGGGCACAAACACGCCGGCGACCTTATCGGCCATGCGGGCGATGGGCGCCTTGGTGGCGTTGGCGTCCTCCACAAGCTGGATGATCTTGGCGAGCGACGTGTCGGCCCCCACGCGCGTGGCGCGGAAGGTGAACGACCCGGTTCGGTTGACCGTGGCGGCGTTGACGGTGTCGCCGGCGGTCTTTTCCACGGGGATGGACTCGCCGGTCAGCGCGCTTTCATCCACGGCCGAGGCGCCCTCGAGCACCACGCCGTCGACGGGGATGGACTCGCCGGGACGTACGCGCAGCACCTGACCGGGCAGGATGGCGTCGACGTCCACGGTGGGCTCGGTGCCGTCCTCGGCCACGACGGTCGCGGTCTTGGGCGCCAAGTCGATTAGGGCCTCGATGGCGCCACCGGTCTTGGACTTGCTGCGCGTCTCGAGGTATTTACCCACGGTGACGAGCGACAGAATCGTGCCGGCGCTCTCAAAATACAGGTTGTCCATGCCTGTCATCATGGCCTCGTGGATCTGTCCGGCGGCCAGCTGGTCGGCCATGATAAACATGGCGTAGAGCGACCAGGCGATGGAGGCGGTGGCACCGACGGCGATGAGCGCGTCCATGGTGGGCGCGCCGTGCACGAGCGACTTAAAGCCGTTGATAAAGTACGCGTCGTTGACGTAGACGATGGGGATGAGCAGGACGAGCTCGGTGAGCGCGAGCGTCATACTGTGCGTGTGGTCGGTGAAAACGCCGGGCAGCGGCCAGCCGAGCATGTGCCCCATGCCTATGTAGAACAGCGGGATGAGGAAGATGATCGAGACGATGAGTCGGGTGCGCATGGCGGAGGCGGCTGCCTCCAGCTTTTTGGTGGGCGACTCCATATGGGCGGCGCCGGACCTGGCCTGCGCGCTGCCGCCCGGGGTGGCCTCGGTGCCCGCGCTGACGGGCGATGCCGAGTAACCCGCGCGGTCGACGGCGGTGCATATGTCGTCGGGCGTGACCTGCGTGGGGTCGTAGTCGACCAGCATGGAGCCGGCGAGCAGGTTGACCGCGACGTTTTGGACGCCGTCGAGCTTGCTGACGGCGCGGTCAACGTGCGCTTGGCAGGCGGCGCACGTCATGCCGCCCACGTCGAACTTATCTTGAGCCATGGCTTCTCCTTTCCGTGACGTGGTGTCGGAAATGTTAACCTGCCGATACTATACACCCATACCCCCTGGGGGTGTCCATTGGAGATGAAAATGTATGACATTCTGTTATTGGCCGAGGCGATAGCCAGGTCGGCGGACCGTAGCCGGTCTAATGTCTCAATCTGTAACAACTAGACCCGTTTTTGTCGAGTAACTGTTACAGATCGAGACATTACATCGAGTCACAACTTAACGTCTCAATCTGTAACATCTGGGGACCGTTTTGCCTGCTAGATGTTACAAATCGAGACAAACCATTCGAGGGTAACCCGAATGTCTCGATCTATAACAGTAAGACCGATATTTGAGCCCTGGTTGTTACAGATCGAGACAATCTCGGAGCAGATGCCCCGGCCATACAACGTTAAACGCCGGGGCACCCGTGTGATGGGCGCCCCGGCGCGGCAGGTAGTGCTTGCTGAGCAGAAGAAAGGCAGGAGTCGCGCCTTGCTGAGATTCTTATTCTTGACGGCGCTTCTTGTCGGCTAGGAAGACGCCGCTCGCTACGAGCACGGCACCCCCAATGACAAACGTCTCACCGGCGAGCGCAGCATTATCGCCCGTGGTGGGCAGCGCGGAGTTGCTGCTTGCGTTGGAGCCATTTGCCGCCCGCTTAGCGGTGGATTGCGGCTTGTACGCGGCCGGCGCGGCTGAGCCCTGCTCGGCCTTTGCGGCTTCCTGTTGCTGACGAGCGACCTCGTTCTTTAGCGCCTGCTCGGCCGCTATGCGCTTGGCCTTTGCCTCGTTGTAGGCGTTGAGCGCTGCGGTGTACTCAGGCGTCACGGCGTCAAGGTCTGCCTGGGCGGCATCGAGTGCGTCCTTCGCGGTCTTCTCGGCCTGCTTGGCGGCAACGCATGCGGCAAAGAGCTTGTTGAGGGCGTCGTTTGCATTTGCATCAAATCCGGTCGCGATGCCGTTGTCGACATTGACAGACGTCAGTTTGCTAAGGGCGGCAGCGGCGGTATCCGAAGCGTCCTGTGCATTCTGGACGGCCGATTCGGCGACTGCGACGGCATCGTTTGCCGCGTTGAGGGCTTTTTGCGCTTGGGCAACCGTTTCGTCGGCGCCCTTCTTTGCGGCTTCTGCCGTCGCGAGGTTATCGGCGGCATTGTTCAGGGCAGCGGCGTGTGCTTGCTTTAAGGCAAGATCTTCTTTCGCTGTGGTCAGGTTGCTTGCGGCACGCTCCACTGCTGCCGTCTTGGTCTCGACGGCGCTTTTTGCAGCATCAAGAGCCCGCTTCTTGGCCTGTGCGTCATGATCCGCCTTTTCAAAGGCGCTCTGGGCAGACGCCTGCGCCGCAACCGCTTCATTAAGCGCCCGATGGGCCTTGTCGGCCTTTTCTTGAGCTGCGGCAACGTCGGCCGAATACTTGGCTAATTCGTCGTTGGCGGTCGTGTAGGCAGCCTGCTTTTCTGCAACGGCAGCCTTTGCTTTTTCCAGGTCTGCCGCTCGCGTTTCAATCACTTGCTGTGCCTGGTCATATGCCGCCTGCGCTGCGGCAACGTCCTTCTGTGCCTGCTCGACGTTGGTCGTAGCGGCCTCTAGCTGCTTACGGGCCTCGTCAGCTTCCTTTTGCGCTGCGTCGCGCGCCGCTTGGGCTGTGGCTACGGCAGTTGCGGCAGTAGCGACGCTGTCACTCTGCTCGTTTGCCGCCTGCTGCTTTTGCTCGACAACAGACGCCGCTTCACTTGCGGCTTTATCGGCCTGCTGCTTCTTCTGAGAAGCCTGCTGGACTGCAGCTTGCTTGCCCGCAAGGTCGCTCTTCGCGGCATCGAGTCTGCTCCCGGCGTTTTTGAGCCCGTTGACATAGCTATTGAGTGCCTGCTCGTAAGCATCGACGGACATGGAAGAGCTTGTCCAATCGTGGTCGGGTTTCCATGGCGAGGCTGTCTGGGCAGTAAACGAGACGGTGGTGCCGTAGATATTATTTTTGGTGGAGGTGTTTGTTCCCGTGCCCATAACTGCAAGGTTAGGATTGATGCAGTTGGTGTAATGGCCCACCATTGCGTGAAACTTATCGGCGACATAGTTGATAATGTCGGCTTTATGGGCAGTGTAGAAGTTATAGGCAGCTTGTCCTGTGAGGTTGTGACCGCCCAATGTAGCGGCCGCCTCGTCGAAGTACGCCTTTTCCTCTGTAATCCATCCCTGACAGGGGTCGCTATACCCCCATGAGAGGTTCTCGGTAACATTAAACTGCTTTGCGTGCTCAATGTTCGAACTTGACCAGTTGGCATTGGCAATTGCCGCTGCGACAAGGTTGTAGGTAACCTTAAGTGGGTTTAGACCAACGGAAACGCGGTAGCTGTTGATTGACTTCATGACCGTAATAGCCGAAATCATATTGTCGAGCGAGGTTGCGTCGGTGCTGTCGCCAACATGGGTGGCATCCTTATACTTGCAGTTTTCGATAATCGAGACTGCCTCATTGGCGCCGACGGACTTAAAGAATCCGATAGCACCTTGTTTGAGCGTTGCCTCGGCGGAATCTGCTGTCTGCTGGGCAGCATCGACGGCAGCCTGGGCGGACTGAACATTGGCCTGCGCTGCCTGCAGCTCGTTTTGAGCCTGCGAAGCGGCTTTATCCGCGGCGGCCTTTGCTGCCTTGGCATCCTCTACGGCTTTGTTTGCCTCGTCCAGCTTTGCAAGTTCGGCACTGTGGGCCGCCTTCGCATCGTTGAGTGTTTTGACCTTTGTCGCTACCTCGGCATTGGCGGCATCGAGCTCGGACTTCTTTTGCTCGGCGTTCTGCTTTGCGGCGCCGAGTCCCGTTTGTGCTGTTGCCAGATCGTTCTGTTTTTCGCCCTGAGCTTGCTGAGCGCTTTCCAAGGCTTTCTCGGCACTTGCTTGGGCGCTCTTTGCGGCATCAAGATCGGCCTTGGCGGCATCGACCTTTGCCTGGGCGGCATCATACTCAGGGCCCGTGACGCCTGCCTTTGCTGCCGCGAGATCTGCTTGTGCGCTGTTATAGGCTGCCTGTGCCGCGGTTACTTTACCATCCGCGGTGGTCTTTGCCTGCTGGGCAGAAGCTAGTGAGCTCGATGCCTGGTCGTAGGCGCTCTGGGCCGCGTTTGCCGTCTGCTGGGCATCGGCAAGCGCGGAGTCGGCAGCGGCCTTCGCGGCCTTTGCCTGGTCTAGAGCAGCTTGCGCATCCGCGGCGGCCTGCTCGGCAGCCTTGAGCTGTTCCGGCGTTGCGTTGGCGGCCGCCTTTTTTGCCGTCTCGAGTTTAGCCTGCGCATTAGCTGCCGCCTGCTTTGCGGCATCAAGGACCTTCGACTTGTCCTCGGCGTCGGTCTTGGCTGCATCGAGCTTGTCTCGAGCGTCCTTGAGTGCGGTGCTGGCGCTACTTGCGGCCTTGGTGCTTTCATCGAGCTGGCGAGCGTATTCGGCTCGTGCTGCGGCTTCTGCCTGGTTATTGTCAGAGACTGCGGCATCATGAGCGCCCTGCGCGTTATTGCGCGCCAATACCTTCTCGTCGTACGTTGTCGCCGCCGCATCATAGTCGGACTTGGCGTTTGCCTCGTCGGCCTTTGCGGCATCGATTGCCGCCTTAAGCTCGGTGATCTTATCGGCGTCCGTCTTTACGACAGAGCCGGCAACCGCTCCGGCGTAGGTTGCGAGCGGAGACATGATGGCATCTTTTGCCGTGGTCTTGCCAGTGTTCTCGGCAAATGCCGAGAACGGGGCGAGCAGTGTCGAGCTTGTCATTGCGATGGTCGTCGCCGCCGTGATGGCGAGTCGTGCACCCTTGCGTCCCGAGCGTGCAAGACGGGGTTCGGCGCAGCTTGAGTCTTCCAGGTGTTTTGGTTCGTACTTTGCCATTTCTTCTCCCAATCGATGAAGGGGCAACTATGACAATTTGCACGATAGGTCTAATGTGGGGAGGTCTTGTTGCGCAACATTGGCAAGGAGATATCGACACACTTGAGCCACATTTTGGGGAGCAAATTTCAGCGGCTTGATTGTCTTGATCTATAACATCTAGACCGGTTTTTGACCCCTTACTGTTACAGATTGAGATGTTGTCTCGCGGGGTTGGGGTTTTGTCTCGTTCTGTAACATCTAGACCTGTATCTGCCGAGCTAGTGTTACAGATCGAGACAATTGACGGGGAGGGGTTCCGCCACGGCAAGATACCCGCTCCCTAAATACAGAACCCGGGGATCACGCACGTCCGCTTCTTGGGGCTGTCCGCGGGGGTCGCGTATGTGAACACGTCGCCGTTGTGTCCCACGCGGTTTATGTAGAGTGTGCCTCCACTCTCCGATGTGTCGGGGCTCACCGTGCGTTCCCACCAACAGGTGTCCTTGCCCTTCCACTGGCGAACCAACATCTCGTTCGTGGTATACGGACTGACCTTGAGCTCGCGGAAGAGCTGGTACTCCTTGCCCTCGCCGTTGTAGATGTCGGCTAGGTAGCGAAAGTCCTTGGCAAACGAATCGGGCGGTTGCGTACCGCACAGCTCGACCATGGCGGGCAGCCAAAGGGTCGCGGGCAGCTCGCTCAGACACGACGCGCTGTTGGCGGCGCCAACGTTATTCGAGACCTTTTTGACAGACTTAATGAGTGCGCGCAACTCGTTGGGCAGCAGCTTAAGGCCGTCGCCGTCGAGCCATTCCCGTAGCTCGCAATCTGCCCAGCCGGCGCTCAACGGTTGGGCCGCGGCATCGCGCTCGGCAATACCGGCGTCGAACATAAACGTTAACCCTGCCTTGCCCGTACCGTCTAGAAGCTCGTCGTGGCGGATGCCCACAAGCTGCGCGCCGACGTGCAGCCCGTTGGTGAGCTTTACGCGCTTGGTGCATGGATAGGGGATATGTTCATCGGCATCGAGCAGGTGATAGTGCTTGGCAATCTCGCGTGCCTCGCTACGGGTCTCGGCGGCCTTAATCTTGAGCGAAATCTCCTGCAGCTGATCCCAGGTGTAGTCGTCAAGTGAACCGCGGATGCCGTCCAGGTAGTCGGGGATGCCAAAGCCATGGGTTGCCGCCCCGATAACGCCGAGCCCCGCAACGGCTGCGACAACGCCACCGATAATAAAGCGGCGGCGGGTCATGGCGGCGTATCGGGCCTGCTCCAGAATCTCTCGCGCTCGCTCGCCGGCGACGTCGACCTTAAGGTGCGTGCCAGAATCGATATCAATTGCGGCCTCGTCCCCTGCGTCTGCACGGCTCTCGGATTTGGCATCGGTGAGGTATGCCGAGAGCACCTCGAGCATCTGCTGCTCGGTGGGACGATCGCACTGCTCGACTGAGATGCCTTTCATGATGATCTGGACGAGCGCCTCGTCGTCATTGCATCGCGGCTCGAGCGGTGCCGGCTTGGTCTTGGTCTTTATGAGGTAGAACGAGCCGGTTGCCGCGGCACCCGTCGACTCGACATCGAACGGTTTGCGACCGCTGTAGAGCTGGTACAGAATACTCGAAAGCGCGTAGACATCGATTGCCGGCGAACGGCGAAGGGCCGCGATGCCTTCGATATCCTGCGTGAGCATCTCGGGCGCGGCGTATGCGGGCGTGGCAAAGCGCCAGATGTCGGCGCGCCGGGTGATCGTGTCGTCGCCGAGGGCCATGGTCGCGGAGCCCATGTCGATGAGGCAGGGGTCAAAGGAGCAATCGGCAATCTGTTGCCTGAGCGTTCGGCTGGTGGTGCGGAACATGATATTGGCGGGCGACAGGTCGCGATGGACGACCGGATTCACGAGTCCCTGGGTCATCAGGAGTGCGCGAAGCACGGCGTTTCCAACGGCGGCCACCATCTGGGTGGTTAGCCCGCCCGAGGCATCGTGCGGAAGCAAGGGCAGCGCCTGCTTGAGCGAGGTGCCCTCGACCCACTCCATGAGGATGAGCGGGTCGTCCTCGCAAGAACCGTAGCCATAGACACGCGGAAATCCGCGCAGGTGCGAGACGGTACACAGATGGCGGTACTCCTCGAACAGCGCGGCGGTGCTGGCCAGGTGCGCGGCCGATTGCTCGGCAGAGCGATCGGGGGCTTGGCCGGAAAGGATGGCGTTGTCCTTGAGCAGCTTGACGGCAAAGACCTCGCCGTTCGTGTTGGTCGCGCGCAGCACGTGTCCGATATTGCCGCCGTCGTGGTATGCCGTCTGAAGAATAAGCGTCATAAACCGGCGCTTGGCATCATCCTCGGCGCTGGGGTCGACCGCCACGGCGGTATCGAACGTGTCGAGACGGATAAGTTTGCCGCCATAGGCGCTATCGGTAGTATCCATGGCGTTCCTTTGTCTGGCATGGGTTGCCGCACGTGTACGTGAGCAGTGCGGCTATCGGTAAAGTACCATAATAGCCGCGCTGTTCACGTATGCCGCTGAGTATTGTCGTTTACGACGTAGAAGGTAGTAGACGGAAGACGGGCGGTGACCGTCTTTCGATCATCGCCCGCGCTAGTCCACAATAACGAGAAACGTTGTGTAGAGACCCAAGTGAAGTCTGTCGCTGTTTTCGATTTCCACCGGGGGATAGACCTTGCCGGGCTCGCGTTGGTCACGCGGCGGCTCAATCACGATATCGCCGTCGCCTGCGCCCGACTCAAGTACCGTGCCATTAGTCGATTCGAGCCCCTGAGCGTACCAGTGCCCATCTTCGAGCCAAATGCGTAGATGTTCGCGCGATGCATCTGCGCCCACGTCGGTGATGCAGGGCGAAGTTTTGGGCAAAGAGCCAATCACGGTCCCGTGCGGGTCGCGCGTGAGCGGATGAATCTGCATGTCAACGCTATTGCCGGCATGTGTCCTGAGCAGACCGAGGTTGGGAGCGACGGCGTGCGGCTGATCCAGACTGCCCATAAAGCCACGTCCGACGGTAGTTTCGGTGGTGCCAAAGTGCCCACCCGTCTTGCTGTCGCAAAAGCGCTCGACGGTGGCCACGCCCTGAACGGGATCGGCGAGCGCCCCCGTTGCCACAAAGAGCATAAGGTAAAGCGTGCTTTTCTCACGCACGGCATTGCCGTCAAAGTTGTCGATGCGATTGAGGGCATTTGCATATAGGCGGCTGTCCAGCTTGTAGCTGGCGAGAGCCGACATCATTTCGTTGGCGGCCGGACCGCGATAGTGCTCGGCGATTGCCCGATAGGCGGACTCGCCGCCGCCGAGCTTGCTGCAGATTGCCGCGGAAAGGTTGAGCGTGGTGACGGTAAAGTCGCTGTAGATGGCGGGCGCGCACTGGTCAGGCTTGCGATGGACGATGTAACGGGTGAGATACGAGCGGTTGGAAGAGCATTTCTCGAGCAGGGTACTGCCGAGATAAGAGTTTCCATTGATGAGCATTCGGGCGATCTCGAGATGTTTAAGACCGCCGAACGAGCGGATATCGTTATAGAGGACCGAGCAAGGCGTCTCTGCTGCCACGGATACCTCCTTTGATTGCTTCCTAGCCAATATGGCGATAGGAATTAATGGCTCCCGGTGGGCGACGTATTAAATGGCTGCGCAATATACAGCGTAACCAAAGCAACATTATAGGCCACATGTTCGAAATTGCAGGAAGACTGAGAGATTTGGTTTGGACTGGACGGAAATCCCTTGATTATCGACTTCATCCGAACACCTCCCACATTCATCCGTACATGTACGGA
>CAUEQD010000003.1 GCA_959019945.1 uncultured Collinsella sp.
CTGCGGGAACGGCCTGTCCGCCTAATGTGTTCGGCTGAGATCGGAAATCAACCCTCGCTATCGAAGCCTTAGACTTTTATCCGAGCAAATTCGGCAGATTGGAGCTTGGAACATGAGGGATATGTACCTCATGTCGCTCAAAATACGTCTCCTGACCTCGAAGGAGAACGTTTTTTAGCGACAGAAGGAGACAATCAATATGATCTGGTTTACCAGCGACACCCACTTCGGGCATGAGAACGTGCTGAAGTTCACCGACCGCCCGTGGGAGACGATTTGGCAGATGAACGACGCCATCGTCGACAGCATCAACGGCAGGGTTGCCGTGGACGACGAACTCTACATCCTGGGTGATTTCTCATTCAAGATGACCGCCCAGGACGCCTATGGGCTTCGCAAGCGGATTGCCTGCAGACGCATCCACCTCGTCCCGGGAAACCACGACAAGGACTGGACCCAGCCGGCGGTCGCTGGCGCCTTCACCGTGGAACCGCCGATCTGCGTGCTCAAGATCGACGGGCAGAAGATCGTCCTGTGCCATTACCCCATGGCCGACTGGCAGGGCATGAGCCATGGATCGTGGCACCTCCACGGACATATCCACAGCAGCGGCGGCGCGTACAACGAGTTCAACCGCAAGCAGGGCCTTCTGCGCTACGACGTCGGTTGCGATGCCAACGGGCACTCCCCGGTGAGCCTCGACGAGCTGAGGGGATGGTTCGCCGGAGTCGACGAGCCGTGCGGCCGGGTGAAATGGCCCTGGTGGGTCAACGAGACCGGCGACAGGCAGGTCGAGCGCGAGCTGGCGGCTTACAAGCGGAAAGAGGCGATCCGATGACGGTCTATGTGACAGGCGACATCCACGGCGGGCTCGACATGCAAAAGCTCCGCGACTGGGAGCTTGGCGACAGTCTTACCAGCGACGACTATCTCATCGTTGCCGGTGACTTTGGCTTTCCGTGGGGCTTTTCTGCCGAGGAATGCGCTGACATCGCCTGGCTGGAGTCGCGCCCCTACACGGTGCTGTTCGTCGACGGCAACCACGAGCGCTTCGACCATTGGGCGGAGCGCCCCATGGAGCCGTGGCACGGCGGGCTGACGCAGCGCCTATCGGATACCTCGTCCATCCGTCGCCTCATGCGCGGGGAGGTCTTCGAGCTCGACGGGAAGACGGTCTTCACCATGGGCGGGGCGACGAGCGTCGACAGGGCGTACCGCATCCCGTACAGCTCGTGGTGGCCGCAGGAGCTGCCGGACGAGCGCGATTTCGATGCCGCGCGGGCAAGGCTCGACGAGGTCGCCTGGAAGGTCGACTGCGTCATCACCCATACCTGCGCCACGCGCATGCTCTCGCCGACGCTCTACCCGGACCCAGGCTGGGAACGTCCTGATGTGGACCGGCTGACCGGATTCCTCGACGAGCTCGAGGACCGCCTGGACTATAAACATTGGTATTACGGCCATTTTCACCGAGACGGCAACCCGGACGAACGGCACACGGTGCTGTATGACCGGATCGTGAGACTCGGGGACAAACTCCTGCCGTGGGGCGCGTACTGATGGCTATCTATGTGACGGGCGACGTGCACGGCAGGGCCGAGTACGGGTCCAGCCGGTTTGCCTTCAAGAATTGGCCGCTGGGCCGGACCCTGACGCGCGATGACGTGGTGATCGTTGCCGGCGACTTCGGCTTTGTCTGGGACGGCTCAAACGCCGAGAAGTATTGGCTCAACTGGCTTGAGTCCAAACCGTGGACTACGTGCTTCGTCGACGGAAACCATGAGAACCATCACGCCTTGGCTAATCTGCCGGTACGGGAGTGGAACGGTGGGCTCGTCCATGAGGCGCGACCGCACGTGCTGCACCTGATGCGTGGGGAGGTGTTCGACATCGGCGGGCTCACGGTCCTTGCCATGGGCGGTGCCGCGAGCAACGACAGGCAGTGTCGCAGGGAGGGGAGGAGCTGGTGGCCCGAGGAGATGCCGAGCGAGGAAGAGATGGAGCGCTGCCGCGCCTCGCTCGACCGCGTGGGCTGGAAGGTCGACTACGTGGTGACTCACGAGGCGCCGGCCGCCCTTGCTGAGGGGCTGTGCCGAGAGTGCGGACGCGAATATCGGGACGACCGGCTTCAGCGATTCCTTGCCGAGCTCGACGGGCAGCTCGGCTACCGCGCCTGGTTCTTCGGCCACTACCACGGCGACGAATGGCGCGACGACAGGCACCGCCTTGTCTACCGAGACATCGTGCCGATCGAAGATGCTGCGCCCGGCTCTAGAAACCTACTAGAAGCGTTCTAGAAGGTTTCTAGAAATCAGCCGCCTGATAGGAGAAACGCGGGGCTACTCGCCCTTCATCTGGGACATGACCTCGACCTTGGCTTCGGCCACGGCCGCCCGCTGCTCGGAGGCGGCGAGGCGGTCCTTGAGGGCGGCGACCTCGGCCATCAGGTCGCGCTGGGCCAGGAGTGTGTCGGCTTGGGTTTTCAGTGCGGCGTCACGCTCGCCGCGCAGCCGCTCGATCTCATCGACCATGGCCTCAGCCTCGGCATGGAGTTGGACAACCTGCCTGCCGAGCCCCTTAGCACGGGAGAGGTACCTGACGCCCGCGGCGTGGAGCTCGTTGTTCTCGAGTTCGAGTCTCGCGGTATCGAGTTCGAACTTCTCCTCTATAAAGGCAACCCGCTCATTGCAGTCGGCCTCAATCTTTTCATTCCGATCCGTTGCCTCGACGAGCTTGCGGTTGAATTCGTCGAGCTGGGCCCTGAGCAGCGCGTTCTCGGTCCTGAGGTCGGCCGTCTCGCGCAGTAGCTTCTCCCGCCACGTCGCCTCGGTTCGCTCGGCGGCCTCCTCGTGGACGGACTTCACGCCGTAGATCTCCCTGATTTTTCTCTCGTCTGTCATCGTGCGACACTCCAATCAACAATGGGCATGGCTCCGCCACGCCGTACGGCTGGGAACAAATACGCGGCCGCTGTTGTTTTGTAGTCGTCCTGCGATCGGTGAGTTCTAAAAGCGTCTCAAGTCATACGTTCACGCGGGTTTTTGGTTAGAGAAATACCGCACGTTTTCATGGTATCACGTGCCTTAAAGGCCATGAATGGACGGCCATATCGATTCGTTGAAAATGGCACCAAAATGGCACCTACGACGCGTTGGTGGCGGGAGAGTGATGGCGTTAAAGATGCCGAGAATGATTATGGGATTGTTTTAGATGCGGGCATGAAAAAGGGTCGAATCGAAGTGTCTGGCCGGACGCCAATTGTCCGGGAACTGTTTCGGTTCGACCCTATTTTATTTTACATCCGCGGCATGTTCTTGTGGGCACCCTGACGGTGGCCGACTCTTACGACCTCGATAGTCGGTTTGTGGGCTTAAGATTTCGGAGGCTCCCAGCCGTTTTCGACTGCGGCGCGGTAGATTGCAGCGTAATTAAGCATCCAGCTGCCGTCACCCGCCTTTTGAATGTACCTCTTTTTCTTCAAAGAGGTATGGGCCCGGGAAATCGTGTTCTTGCTCAGGTGGTAGTGCTCCTCAATCCATTTGCTTTTTGCGTAAAAGCCCATGGCTTTTTTGTTTGTGGAAGGCTTTCCAAACTTCCATACAAGGCCGAGGATGAGGCGCTCAGCAGCGACGGTGGTGACGCAGCACGCCCACTCGGGCACTGAAATAAAATTAGCTTTATCCATTTTCCCTTTAATCTTTCGTTGTTCATTAACATCATCGCTAAATATGTCGGAAATCGACGGCAGCTCGCTCATGTTTACCGCCTAGTCAAAGTGGGCGGTGCGACCTTCAAGCTGCTTGAAAAGCTCATAAAACGAACTTTCAAACATGTAATTAGAACGATGGATTTGGATGAGCTTGCCGGACTCTCTCATAAACTTGCGTGCGGTGTTTTCGCTCCAGCCAGTAAGTTCGCGGATATCGTTAACGCGGAGCAACCGATCGCACTGAGCGGCACCAGTGGGGAAAGTCGGTGTGGACGCCTGAGTGCTAATCTTTGGAGTAGCCATGATGAGCTATCCTTTCAATGAGGGCCCTCCCTGTGCTTGTAAGACTTACCAGGTTCATAAGCACTTGGGGGGCCGGTTTCTATGACTACATGCGTAGCCATCTGACAGCTTTAGCATGTATTAAAACTCAATAGATGTCAATAAAATAAAGCATCTACCTGCGGAAATAGTAGCATAGTACCGTAATATTATTGATGAAACGATGAATGAAAAACATGCTATTTCTCGCTTCTCTGTATATAGGCGTTGATGAAGTCTTCGTAGCCTTTAACTGCTTTTATTTCTGATTGTTGAACGAGGCTTGTATACGTTTTGAGCGTGATATTGGGGTCCGCGTGGCCAAGAATACCTTGCACGCTTCTAACGTCCGATCCGTTCGCCAGCATAAAAGTGCTTACACAATGCCTGAGCTGATGCGGGCAGATGCCCTTATATAGCTTTCCGCCAGTCGAATTGTTCGGCTCATAGATTCCAAGATTGCAGCTAACTGCGAAATCGCGAAACCAATGGTTGAAGATGTAGTTTTTCATGTGACAGACAGTAGGGACCCCTTGCTCGACGGCAATATCGTTAATGATGGGAGTTCTGCCAGTCTGGGACAGCCCCAGAGAGGCCAGGAGCTCTTTTTGTATGGCTGACCATGATTGAAGACGTTCGGCCAAGGTTTCTCCAACGGGGATTTTGCGTTGGCTTTCTTGTGACTTGGGTGCCCTCAATTCATGGTCGTTGGTGTACTGCCTGTCAATTTTCAAGGTTTTATTGGCAGGGTCCCAATCGCGCCATTCGAGGCCCAACATCTCGCCTTTCCGCATACCCGTATACACTAGTACTAGCGTACCAACAGCTTCGGCGGTGAGCTCAATGTGTTGAAGATGTGTGCATAGGGTAGCTACCTGGTCGATTGTCAGTGATTCTCTTTTGTTGCGTGGTCTGCGAACGTGAACGGTAGCGCAGGGGTTTCGGTCAATTATTCGCTTCGCGACTGCATTCGAGAGAATTTGACGCAACTTCGCGTTGATCCGCACAAGCTCCGATGGCTTGTATTTTCCCGTGCGACGAGCTTCGGCATATGTTTCTTCGATTAGATCGGGAGTCAGCCCCTCAATTGTCTGAAACGCACCGAATAGGTCTTCGATATGCCTGCAATCGTATGCTTCTCTTTCATAGCTCGTTGGCGCAAGCTCGGTGTCCCTATTTTCATGAAAGGCCCAGCAGTAGGATGCAAGCAGAGTTGGCTTTTTAGTTTTAGAGACCGTGCCAGAAGAGTTAATTTCTGCCAGCTTGGCCTGCATTGCAGCCTTTGCCTCTGTTTTAGTCTTGCAGTGAACCGTATAAGTTGGGGATCGTTTGTAGCGTCCCGTCTTAGGGTCCTTGATTCCAAGTGAAAAATAATAGCGATAGGTGTTAGGCGACCTCTTGTCTTTCCAACACGTGCCTCTTCCGCTAATGAGTGGTTGTTCTGACATCTTTGCACTCCGTTTCATTGATGAGTTTTCAACAATTCATTGAGTGCAGTTTAGCTAAAGCCGTTAGTAATATGTTTGTAAAAGCGTAGTCGCAGCTATCAGAGGCAAAAGACACAAACTGCTGTGTTTATCTGCGGTTATATGGTGTTCAATGATGTTTGATGAATGGTAGGGGGGAGCATTAAATCATATCTCCTAAAGCGGGTGTCGACGGTTCGAATCCGCCCGGGGGCACCAGAAGATTATGACGGCGTCGCGAGAGCGGCGCCGTTTCTGGTTTGTGGGAGCTGCCGGCGGATTCGAACCGTCGACACCCGCGTCACTCATTTCCCCGCGGGGGGAGTTTTCGAATCCGCCCGGGGGCACCAGAGATTTGCCGAGCCCGGTACCGTTACGGTGCCGGGCTCTTCTGGCTCATGTCATGTCAAAAACGAAGCGCCCGCTTGCTGGGGGAGCAAGCGGGCGCCTGTGAGCGAATATGTTTGCGGCGAGAGCCGTGATGAGCGGTGGGGTGGCGACTAGTTGGTCGTACCGGAATCGTCACCCGTGCCCGAGCCAGAGCCCGAACCCGAGCCAGAAAGTGCGACTGTTAGCGTGATCGTGCTGTCGGTGGACTGCTTGCCGGTGGGGGAGACGCCCGTAACGGTGGCATCCTCGTTACCGCTCACGGGGTTGCCGTTCTGGTCACAGAAGCCAATGTTATAGAAACCGGCGTTGTTGAGCGCGGTGACGGCGGCGGAAATGCTCTTGCCGTACAGGTTGCCCGGAACACTGGCCTTGCCGGACTTCTTGGCAATGACGACGGTAATCGTGGCGCCGGGCTTCTGCTTGCCGCTGGGGTTCCAGCTGATCACGGTGCCCTCGGTAACCGAGTCGTTCTCCTGGTAGCTCACGTCGACGCCAAAGCCTGCCATATCGAGGGCGTTGCGCGCCTGGGCCTCGGTCATGTCGGTCAGGTCGGGGACGGACGTGGTATCCGGGCCGCCCGAGACCTTGTACGAGATGGTCGTGCCTTTCTCGACTTCCTTACCGGCTTCGGTGCCCTGCTCAAAGACCTGGCCCTCATCGGCCTCGTTGGCCTCCTCGGAGGCGTTGCCCTTCAGGCCAACGCTTGCCAGCGCGGCTTCTGCCTGGTCCTTGGTCAGGCCGACAAGCCGGGGAACCTCAACCTTCTCGGAGGGCTTGGGGCCCTTGGAGATTACCAGGTTCACCTTGGTGCCCTTGGCCTTCTTGGTGTTGCCGTTGGGCGTCTGCTCGGCGACCTTGCCCTCGTCGACATCGTCGTTGTAGCTTTGGTCGATGGTGCCGACCTCGAGGCCGGCTTCCTTGATCAGCTCGACGGCAGTCTGCTGGTCCTTGCCCAGCACATCGGGCACGGTGACCTGCTCGCCGCCAAAGAGTCCTGTGGCAAAGGCCACCACGATGCCGATGACGGCAACGGCTGCC
The DNA here is from genome assembly GCA_959019945.1 of uncultured Collinsella sp. GTDB lineage: Bacteria > Actinomycetota > Coriobacteriia > Coriobacteriales > Coriobacteriaceae > Collinsella. The sequence continues at coordinate 6,925 of CAUEQD010000003.1, forward strand.
ACCACGGCGGCGATGATCTTGTTCTTGTTGGATTTGGGCTTTTCGACCTCGTAGGAGCCGGTGGAGCCCGAAACCGAGCTACGGGCGGTATTCTGACCGCTCACGCCCGAGACGGGACGCACCATGGCGCGCGTCTGATCGGAAAGCTCGCGAGTCTTGGTGGCGCCCAGCTCACCGGGGGCACCGATGATGCGCGTGGGCTCCGAGACGTTGACGGCACGGCCCGACAGGTAGCTGTTGAGCACCTGACGAAGCTCGTCGGCGGTCTGGAAGCGGTTTTCCGGGTCCTTCTCCATGCACTTGAGGATGATGCGCTCAAGGTCGGCGTCGACACCGGAGTTGATCTGGCTCGGCGGAATAGGCAACTCGTTGACTTGCTTGAGTGCGACCGAGATGGCGTCGTCACCGTCAAAGGGAACGCGGCCGGTGGCGCACTCGTACATCACGACGCCCAGCGAGTAGATATCCGAGGTGGGGCCGAGGTCCTGACCGCGGGTCTGCTCGGGGCTGACGTAGTGGGCGGTTCCCAGCACGTTGTTGTCTTGCGTGAGGTGGCTGTTCTTGGCGCGCGCGATGCCAAAGTCCATCACCTTGATGTTGCCGTCGGGCAGCACCATGATGTTCTGCGGCTTAATGTCGCGGTGGATGATCTCGTGCTTGTGGGCGACCGAAAGCGCGGAGCTGATCTGCGAGCCGATCTGGGCGACCTTCTTGGGGTCGAGGGCGCCGTGGCTCTTGATGCCGCTCTTAAGGTCGGTGCCGCGCAGGTACTCCATGACGATGTAATAGGTGTCGCCGTCCTTGCCCCAATCGTAGACGCCCACGATATAGGGGGAGGAGAGACCGGCTGCTGCCTGGGCCTCCTGCTTAAAGCGTGCGGCGAAGGTTGCGTCGCCAGCATACTGCGGCAGCATGATCTTGACGGCAACCGTGCGGTCGAGGACCTGGTCCTGTGCACGGTAGACGGTCGCCATGCCGCCTGTTCCCACCTTATCCTTGAGGAGGTATCTTCCCCCGAGGACCCTCTGTTCCATTCCTGCTCCTAACATAACTATTCGCTCAACGATGTGTGTAGTACCTACGATGTGGCCGCTGGGGCCGTGTGGCGCGTTGCCGCTAACTCTTCGGCCGCGGCGCGCCTCGGGTGTCCGATTCGATCATGGGCATCACGCTCCCTGTGCGGCAAGCGCCGCGGTCAGGACGATGCCGGCAATCTTGGCGGCCTTGACGTCATGCTTGTCGTAATCCTCTAAGGCCACCGAGATGGCGACTGTGGGTGAATCGTAAGGTGCAAAGCCAACGAACGTCGAGTTGACGTTGGTGCCGCCAGTCTCGGGCGAGCCGGTCTTGCCGGCGACCTTGACGCCGGGGATTTGGGCATCGGTGCCGGTGCCGGACTGGACGACGGCAAGCATGGCCTGCTTGACCTGGTCGGCCGTGGCGGAGCTGACGGCCTGACCAAGCGAGCGGGACTGCGTGGTCTTGACCACGGTTCCGTCCGGGGCGAGTACCTGGGCTACAAAGTACGGGTCCATGACCACGCCGCTGTTAGCGATGGCGGCGGCAATCACGGCGTTTTGCATGACGGTGGTCTGCGGGCCGGGCGTGTGGTCCATGCCGACAGGCTGGCCGGCGCCGGCCCAGGCGGTCTCCCACTCGGTCATGAGTGACGGGTCGGCCATGATGGAGGCCGCGGAGGTCAGGTCTTGGCCGAGCTTTTGGCCGTAGCCAAAGGCGTTGGCAAACTGTACGAGCGTGTTTGCGCCAACTTCGTTTGCCACCTGGCCAAAGACGACGTTGGAGGACACGGCAAAGGCCTGCTGCAGGCTGATGGTGCCGTAGCTCTCGTTGGCATAGTTGGTGACCGGTGCGTTGCCGATATCCATGGAGCCGGGCGCCTGGTAGGTGCTAGTCAGGCTGGCGGTACCGGTCTCGAGTGCCGCGGAAAGCGTAACGACCTTAAACGTGGAGCCCGGCGTGTACAGCGCGTCCATGGCGCGATTGTACATGGAGCCGTCCTCGCCGCCGCCCGTCTGCAGCAGGGCATCGATGTTGGTGTTGTCGTAGGTGGGCGAGCTGGCACATGCGAGCACCGCGCCGGTACGCGGGTCGATGACCACTACAGCGCCCTTAAAGCCCTTGAGCGCCTGCTCAGCAGCCGTCTGGATGCGCGAGTCGATGGTGAGCTTGGCGGTGTTGCCCGGCTGGGTCTGGCCCGCGAGCGACGCGATGGCGTTGTTCCAGCTAGAGTAGTCCTTAGAACCGGTGAGAGTGTCGTTCATGACGCTCTCGATGGCGGTGGTGCCATACTGCTGGCTCACGTAGCCAACCACGTGCGCTGCCAGGTTACCGTTGGGGTAGGAGCGTACGTAGGTGCCGTCCTCCTGCTGCAGCGACTCGGCCAGCGTCACGCCGTCGGACGTGATGATGGAGCCGCGCTGGATGTACTTGGAGCGGGCGATGGTGTGGTTGTTGGTCGGCATGTCCTGATAGTCCTTGGCCTTAATGACCTGGACATAGGTGAGGTTGCCGATAAGGATGGCGAACAGCGCCGTAAAGGCGAGCACCGCACGGGTTAGACGGTTGGCGAGCGCCACGCGACCGAGCACACCGGATTCAGGCGTATCGAGCAGGCGACGGCACATGCGCGAGCCGACGGAATGGCTGCCGCTGCCGTAGGAAGACGAGGTGGCAAAGCGCGAGCCCGTCGGGGCGGCGGCAGATGCGACCTGATCATCGGTGATGGCGGCCATGGTGCCGGTGCCGGTAAGCTCGGCCTCGCGTCCGGTCGCCTCGTCACCGGCACGTAGCAGGAGTGCGACGATGATAAAGCTTGCCAGCAGCGAGGAGCCGCCCTGGCTCATAAAGGGCAGGGTGACGCCGGTCAGCGGGATCAGGCGGGTTACGCCGCCAACGATCAAGAAGGCCTGGAAGCTGATGGCTGCCGTAAGACCGGTGGCGCTAAAGGCGGCAAGGTCGGACTTTGCGCGGGCAGCTGTGGTCAGGCCACGCACGGCAAAGAGCATAAACAGGATGAGCACGGCGCCGCCGCCCAAAAGGCCCATCTCCTCGCCGATAGCCGAGAAGATAAAGTCGGACTCGACGACAGGGATGTTGTTGGCCATGCCGTTGCCGATGCCAACACCGACCAGACCGCCATCGGCAAGCGAGAAGAGCGACTGGACGATCTGGTAGCCCTGACCCTGGGCGTCCTTAAACGGATCGACCCAAACCTGGAAACGCACCTGAACGTGCGACAGGAACTTGTAGGCGCCCACGGCTCCAACGGCTAAGAGCGCAAGGCCGATAACGACATACGAAAAGCGCCCCGTGGCAACGTAGAGCATCAGCAAGAAGATGGTGTAGAACAGCACGGCCGAACCCAGGTCGCGTTCGAAGACGACGACGAGCAGGCACACACCCCACACGGCAAACAACGGCAGTAGCAGTCGCAGGCGAGGGATCTTAAAGCCCAAGATCTTGCGGTTGGAGATGGAGAGCAGCTCGCGGTTCTCGGCCAGGTACCCGGCCAGGAACAGCACGATAAAGACCTTGGCGAACTCGCCGGGCTGGATGGTAAAGCCCGCGATGCGAATCCACAGCTTGGAGCCCGAGATCGTGGTGCCGATAAAGATAGGCAGCATCAGCAGGATGATGCCGATGATGCCAAAGGTGTACTTGTAGCGCATGACCACGTCGAGGTTTTTGACTAGTGCAAGCGTTCCCACCATGAGCGCCACCGAGACAAACAGGATGATGAGCTGTGAGATGGCGAGAGCGGGGGCGAGACGCGTCACGAGCGTGATGCCGATGCCCGAAAGTATAAATACGATGGGCAGGATGGCGGGGTCGGCACCGGGCGCCAAGATGCGCACGGCAATGTGGGCCGCGGCAAAGGCGGCAAAGAGGCCGATCGGTACGGCGAGCGTCTCAAAGGAGATAGCGGCGCCCGCAGTGAGCACGTACATCGCATACAGCAGGATGACGGGGAACGCCGAGGCGATGAGCAAGAGCAGCTCGGTGTTGCGGCGACTCATAAGCGGCACTCCCTTTCTAGTTCTTATCGGAGGCTTCGGCCTCGGCGGACTGTTCGGCGGTTTTCTCGGAATCTGATTCGGAGGTCGATCCCTGATTGGTGTTGTCGCGAATCGTTTGCGCGTCGATCACCTGGCGGGTCTGCTCCTCGTCGATCTGGTGGCGGTACTTGGATATCGTGTCCTGCGCATCGTCGACACTTGTTTGCGGAATGCCCGCCTTGAGGCGGTTTTGCGTGTCTTCGGGCAGGTCGGACAGCTTAATGCTGGTTTCGCTCTCGAGCCAGTGGAGCTTGAGTCCGAGCGGCTTGCCGGGCAGGCCGCGCCAGACGGCGACATTGCCCTGGTAGGTACCCAGGTAGTATGAGCCGGTGACACCCGTGTAGGCCCAGATGCCAGCTGCCAGCACAAAGACGAGGGCCAGGATGGCGGCGATAGTAATGTTGCGGCGACGCACGCGTTGCGCCTCGCGCATAACGCCATCGTCAACCAGGTCAACGACTACTACGGTCACGTTGTCGTGGCCGCCGGCGGCAAGCGCCGCGTCCACTAGGTTGTCGACGCAGATTTGCGCGGTTGAGGACTGCGTGGCGATGTTCTCGATATCGCTATCGGGAATCATGCTCGAGAGGCCGTCGGAGCACAGGATCAGACGGTCGCCTTCCTCGATATGCAGAGTGAAGTGGTCGGCATACATGGCGGGGTCCGAGCCCAGTGCGCGGGTGATGACCGAACGGTTGGGGTGGACGCGAGCCTCGTCTGCCGTGATCTCGCCGGCGTCCACGAGCTCCTCCACGTAGGAGTGGTCGCGGGTCACGCGGATGAGCGTGCCCTCGTGGAGCAGATAGGCGCGAGAGTCGCCCACGTGGGCGATGGCGAGCGTGTCGTTTTCGATGTAGGCGCAGGTGGCTGTGCAGCCCATGCCGGGCTTGCCCAGGCCGTTCAGGGCCGCCTCGATTACGGCGGCGTTGGCTGCCTCGACGGCTGCGGCCAGGCGTGCTGCGTCGGCGGACTGTGGGGCCGTCTTGGCAATAGTCTCGACGGCGATGGAAGAGGCTACCTCGCCGGCAGCGTGACCACCCATGCCGTCGCATACGCAAAAGAGCGGCGACTGCACCAGGTAGGAATCCTCATTGTGCGGGCGCACGCAGCCAACGTCGGAGCGGGCGCCCCACATAAGTTGCGTGGTGGTGCCGGCATCATAGGTCGAGTCGGTCTCGATGCGCTCCTCGGTCAGGGGCTCAAAGCTCATGGTCGAGCCGGGGTCCTTGAGCTTGGCTTCTACGGCGGCAACGTCGATTTCTGCCGTGTCACCGGGAGAGACGGTGTCGGTCTCGGCGTTTGATTCGGAATCACCGGTGTCCGGGGAGTCGGGCTCCTCGGAAACGCGGGCGGTCGACTCGTCGTCTTGCGGGCTGACGTCTATAGGCTCGGGCGCCGGCGTAGACGCGGGCGTAACCTCGGATGCCGGGGCTATGGGAAACGCCGGCGCGGCGGGCTCGGGTGCTGCAAACACCGCAGCGCTCTCGTTGATTGCCGCGGCGACGGGCTCTGCAAAGTGAGCCGGCGCCGGGGTTGCTTCGGGCGCTGTGGGCTGTTCCGCAACATGTGCGCCGATGGGCGCCGCTGCGGCATCCTCTTCGTCCTCGTTATCGGCTAGATCCGAAATATCATGCGTTACATGCGAAAGAGGCAGGGAGAACACGGTGTCCTCGGGCTCCACGGGTGCGGAGCCCGCCGGAGCGGCGTGGGCCGGCGCAGCTGTGGCGGCGGCCGGTGCCTCGGTCATAGTTGCGGACTTGTTCTCCTCGTCGATCATCGACGGTTCACCTTCATGACCACGTCGCCAATCTGGACTTCGTCGCCCTCACGCAGCGTCGCGGGCTCCACGAGTTGGCGGCCGTTGACGAGCGTGCCGTTAAGTGAGTTGAGGTCCTCGATGATGAGCGCCGGGCCCTGCAGCGAAAAGCGCGCGTGCGAGGCTGAAACGAACGGTTCGTTGATGCAGATGTCCGAAGATGGCGAGCGACCGACGATGACGGGGCCGAGCATGTCTACGTGGATGCCGCGGATACCGCGCGGACCCTTGTCCACATCGATCGTCCAGATAGCCGAGTCGCGGCGCTGTCCACGCACAAGTCCCACGCCGGTCTTCATGACGGCGAACAGAAAGATATAGAGCAGGGCGACCAGGACGATGCGGCCTGCAAAAAGGACGATATCGATGTTCATAAGCGACTATCCCCTAAATTCAAAGGTACTCAGGCCAAACGTCAGCAGATCGCCGTTGCGCAGCGGGCAGCGCGTAATGCGGCGGTTGTTGACGAGCGTGCCGTTGGTGGAATTGAGATCCTCGATCGACCAATCCGAGCCCGTAAAGGTGAGCTGGGCGTGGCGGCGCGACACGTTGGGGTCGCGCAGGGCAATGTCGGAAACTGAGCGCTCGCGACCGATGGTCACCTGTGCGGAGGTGATGCTATGGCTCTCGCCGCTCACGACGTCGACGAGCTGGGCGAGCGGACGCTGCGGGGCGCGAGTGCTCGCCATGTTGGAGGCGATGCCGGCTGCGGCGCCTAGGCCCACGGCGGCACCGGTCGCGGCGGCTCCGCCCATGCCGGCAAGCGCGTCACGCGAGACGGTCTGCGGCACCGGGATGGGAGCGGCGGGGTCGGGGATGCTAGGCGCGAAGGGGTCTGCCACGGCAAGCGGGTCGGGAGCGGCGGCGCGAGGCGTCGGCTGCTGCTGGGGCATGGCGGCGGGACGCTGCTGCTGCGGGGCAGCAAACTGCTGCTGGCCGGCGCGCGGGGCGCTGGCGGCACGGCTTGCCGCGGAGTTGTTCTGGCCCAGGCCGTTTTGATAGGCGCGCTCTTCTTCGTACAGGCGGCCGAGCGTGGGGGCATCGACGTTCTCGGCAAAGACCGAGAACTTGCCGGCGCGCAGCTGCGGATCGATCATAAAGCGCACGAGGGGCTCGCCGACAAAGACATAGCGGCGCTTTTCGGCCTGCGCCTTCACAAACTCGCGGACCTCGCGCGAAAGCTCGGGGTAGAACGGGGCGAGCATGGGATCGTCGTCGGCGGCGATAAGGATGGTATAGAGTGCCGGCGCCGTGTTGACGCCGTTGATCGCCAGAGTCTGATCCTCCATGTCGCGAGCGGCCTGCTTGGCAAGCTTCTTAAAGGAGAACGGGGCACGGGTGGCACCGAAGATGCCGGCCACGTGGTCCTCGAAGATGTTCAGGAAGTTCACGAAAGATCACTCTCCGTATAGGTTCTTTGGTATCCGAGCAAATATAGGCATATCCCAACGATTATAGAGGATAGGATTCCCGCAACCGCCGCCTTGGCGATGACCGCGGCTGCAAGGCTGGCAATTTCCATATGGTGTGCAAGACAGGACGCCGCTGCGCAGCCGATGCCGGTGACAGCGATGGCGGCGATTGCGGCAAGGTTTGAGCCCTGATTGGCACGCTTGGCATGGGCATTGAGCAGCGCGGATGACGCTGCGGCAGTTGCCGCGGCCAGCCCAAAGGCAGCCCAAAGGAGCGGGTCTCCCAGCGCTGCGGCAACGTTACCGAGCCCCAGCACGCCTCCGGCTGAAAGCGCGACTGTCGCCAGGCGGGCAAAAAGCGCGCCCATGCCCGTTGCCGCGGCGGCGCTTGCCGGGCCGAGCCAAAATGACGCGACGCCGGCGGCGACCCCAGCTGCCAGGAAGGTATTGCCGGTCAGACAGCCAAGCGCAAGTGCACAGGTGAGTGCGGCGCTCGCGGCAGCCTCGGTGCGACCCCAGGCGATCCACCAACCGGACATGGCGGCGGCAAAGATCACCGCGACGGGCAACATCGACAGGATGCTCTGCGCCTGCATGGTGGCGTTGGCCATGAGCACCAAAAAGCCCACAGCCGAGATGGCCGAGCCAATCTGGGGGGCCAGGCCAGCCGCCGCTCCGATTGCGATAGCCGCAATGACCAGGCCGGGAAGCGCCGCGACCCCGGCCGTTTGCATCAGCAAAAAGCTAAAGGTGCCGCACGTTAGCGCCGAGATAGCGCGCATGGTGTAGTCGCGCGCATGGCTCCAGCGCGTGCCCGCCCAGCCAAGTGCGGGGTCGACCTCGATGGCGTCGTCCTCGTAGTGCGACGGCTCGATACCGTCGAGCTCCTGCTCGTCATCCGAAAGCTCGCCAACCATTTGCTCCAGGCTGCGACGGCCTTCGCGCACGCTGCCCAGACCGGCAAGGAGCTGGTCGCAAAATGCCTCGATGCTGTTGGGGCGGTCCTGCGGCATGGGGGAGAGCGCGCTCATGAGCGCGCTCTCGGCTCCCGGGGGAAAGTGTGGTATCAGCTCGCTGGGATAGGTGGCGCCGCCGATGATGCGGTCGAGCGAGTCGGCGGGCGTGGCCGCCATAAAGGGAGCGCTGCCGCACAGGCCCTCGTAGATCACACAGGCGAGGGCAAAGACATCGGCGCGCTCGTCGACCGTGCCGGTCTCGATATCGAGCTGCTCGGGCGGCATGTAGCCGATGGTGCCGCCGCGCGAGCCGCCAAAGCCACCGGCGGACGACAGCCGCGCCATGCCAAAGTCGGTGAGCTTTACATTGCCCGAGTGGTCGATGAGCACGTTGGCGGGCTTAATGTCCAGGTGGAGTACGCCATTACTATGGGCGAAGGTGAGCGCCTGGCCCAGGGCATCGGCAATGGCCGCGGCCTCGTCAAAGGTAAGTGAGTGGCCGTCCACGCGGTGCAAAAACTCGGCCAGCGACATGCCATCGACATATTCCATAACCAGGTAGGCATAGGCTGTGTCGTGCGTAAAGTCGATGACCTGCACGATATTGGGATGTTGAAGCATGGCGGCGGTGTGCGCCTCGCGCAGGACATCCATGATGTCGCTGGCGGGCATGCCGGCACCGTTGATAAGGGGGATGCGCTTAATGGCGACGCGGCGGCGCAGGTGCGTGTCGCGGCAGATCTCGATGGAGCCAAAACCGCCGGTCGCAAGTGTCTCGAGCGGCTGGTACCGCTTGAGCAGCTCGCGAGAGCTGGTGCCCTCCAAAGGAACGTCCGGCGAGAACCGGGCGGTATGTTGCGGGAAAAGCGGCATGGCCAACCCTCGTGCGTTTAAAGTTCGTTTGCGAGCGGCGGGCGCGGGGCCGAGCCATTCGCGGTGGCATAGATGCTGCTAGTGTAGCACGCTCGGGCGGATGGCGAGGATAACGGGATGCGAGGCTGCCTGTCTGTCTTGGCCTTAGCGCTTCTTCTTGTTCTTCTTCTGCTTGCGCTGCTTGCCCTTGGTCTCCTGGGGCTTGTCGCCCTGCTTGGCCTCGGCGGCGGCCTTTTCTGCCTTCATCTTCTTGCGTTTGGTCTCGATGCGGAGTTTTTTGTTGATGCGCGCCTTAAGGAAGGTGCCAAACTGCTCGGCATCGCCGCGAATAAAGGTTTCCTTAGGGATCGTCACGCCCTGGTCGGCGAACATGGCCACAAAGATGCGCTCGCCGTCGAGCACGTGGTCGAGCTTCTCAAACGGGAAAAACTGCGACTTGCCGCTCTTGCCCCAAACCATCAGGCCGTCCTCGTTGGCGGCGACGCGGCGATAGCGGCCACCCATGGACTCGTCGGCCTCGACGGCGTCGATAAAGTCGCGGGCGAGGGTGTGGTGCAGGTTTTTGCTCCACCAGGCCAAAAAGGCGCCGAACACGATCAACACGACGCCAAACTTGATCCAGTTGCCGCCGGCCACCAGCATGCCGATGCCGATGAGCGCGGCAATTGCCGCGGCGACATACAGCGAGCCGCGACGCCTGGGCGAGGCGACCAGGCGGGCGAAGTCGGTGACCAGGTCGTTTTCGTACTGGTACTCGTTGAGGTACAGGATGCCGTCATCGGCTGCGGCCTGCTCCTCGAGCGCGACCTCGACCTGGTCGGCTGCTTCGGAGGGAACGAGGTTGCTCTCTGCGTCTGCCATGCTCTTTGGACTCCTATCGCGGCGGGCTCGCCGTACGGGTTATTATGAATGCAGTATGCCGTGCGACCGCATGGCCGTCGCGGCAACAAGACTCAGTATACCCGGGGGAGCACCCATGGAATCGTTGTACCGAAAGTATCGCCCGCTCACCTTCGACTCCGTGGTGGGCCAGCAGCATATCGTCTCGACGCTCGAGCACGCCATCACCGAGGGACGCCTGTCCCACGCGTACCTGTTCTGCGGACCGCGCGGCACGGGCAAGACCACCATGGCGCGCATTCTGGCCAAGGCGCTGCTGTGCCGTAATGCCGAGGCAGCGCGCGCCGAGGGTGCAAGCGGCTGCATGCCCGACGGTACTTGCGAGGAGTGCGAGCTCATTGCCGAGGGCAACCACCCGGATGTCTACGAGCTCGATGCCGCAAGCCGCACGGGCGTGGACAATGTGCGCGAGGAGATCATCAACTCCGTCAACTTTGCCCCGGTGCGCGGCAAGTACAAGATCTATATCATCGACGAGGTCCACATGCTCACGACGGCGGCGTTCAACGCGCTGCTCAAGACGCTTGAAGAGCCGCCGGCACACGTGATCTTTGTGCTGTGCACCACCGACCCGCAAAAGATTCTGGAGACCATCCTCTCACGCTGCCAGCGCTTCGATTTCCACCGCATCGGCAACGAGGATATCGAGCATCGCCTGTCTTACGTGTGCGAGCAGGAGGGCTTCGATTACGACGACGAGGCACTCGCCATTGTGGCGCGCCATGCCAAGGGCGGTATGCGCGACGCGCTTTCCACGCTGGAGCAGCTGAGCGTCTTTGGCAACGGTTCTGTGCATGCGGACGACGCCCGCTCGCTTTTGGGCGAGGTTTCGGACCAGATTCTGGGCGAGTTTTCCCGCGCCATTGCCGATCGCGATGTTGCCGAGCTCTATGGACTGATCCGTGCGCAGGTCGAGGAGGGCAATGACCTGCTGGAGCTGACGCGCGACCTGGTGGCGCATGTGCGCGACGTGTACGTTGCCTGCGTTGCCGGTGCCCGTGCCGAGCTGTTTGAGGGCGGCTCCGAGCAGGCCGAGGCGCTTGCTGCCGAGGCCGCTGCCTTTGGCGAGCATCCTGCCGACCGCCTGGCCCGCGTGCTGACGGTGCTCGACGATGCCGCACTGGAGATGAGGGGCGCGAGCGACGTGCGCCTGGTGCTCGAGATTGCCTGCACGCGTCTGGCGCGTCCCGAGGCCGATTTAACGATTGAGGCATTGGCCGAGCGCGTGGCACGCCTGGAGGCCATGATTGCCAACGGCGCCGTGCCGGCGAGCGTGGCTGCTGCTCAGGCCGCCGCGCCTGCAGCATCCGTACCCGCTGCTGCCCAACAGCCGACGCTCATTTCGGGCGCTCGTGCTGCCGCTCCGGCGGCATCCGCTGCCCCCGCTGCTACGTCCGCGCGCCAGGGCGGTATGCCTTGGGACCGCGGCGCTGCTGTTCCGGCTGCCCAGCCTGCGACCAAGTCCGCGGCTCCTGCGCCGGCGCCCAGACCTGTAACGCCTGCACCTCAGCCCGTTGCGGCTCCGGCTTCCGCGCCTGCTGCATCGACCGTGTCGGTGTCCAAGCCCAACAACGCCGCCCAGGTTGCCGCCGCCGGTGCTGCCGAGACCCCCGCGGTTGAGGACGCCGGCGAGCTCCAGCGCAAATGGGCCGAGATCGTCGAGCGCGTCAAGGCTCGTCAGGCCTCCTACGCAGGGCTTTTGCTCAACGCCCGCGCCACGGCCGACGACGGCTCCAAGCTCACGGTCTCGTTCCCCGCGGGTTCGACTTTTGCCATCAAGATGCTCGGTCGCGCCGATACGCAGTCGGTGGTCCTGCCGACGGTCTGCGCGGTCTTCGGTCGTCGTACCGTCGACTATGTCCTGGATGGGGGTGGCACGCCGGCTCCTCAACATGAGGAGCATTCTCCATCTGCACGGGCTGCGGTATCTGCGGACCCGCAACCCGTGTCCTCGGTGCCCCCTGCATCCTCGAGCGCCAGCGCGACGCAGCCAAAAGCGGCGCCGGTAGCGGCACCGACCCCGTCGGCGCCTGAACCCGCTGCGCCCAAACCGGCTGCTCCGATCCCCGCGCCCAAGTCCGCTGCCGCGCCTGCGCCCAAGTCATCCGACCTGGCCAAGGCCCCTTGGCTGCGCTCCGACAACCCTGCCGGTGCTCCTGCCACGGGCAAGCTCCCGACCGAGCCCGCGCCCCGAGCGCCCGAGCGCGCGTCCGTCCCCATGGCTCAGCCGCCTGCGCAGGCTGCGCCATGGGAATCCGAGCAGGTGCCCTACGACGATGCTATGGTCGGTGGTTTTGCTGCCGATGCCGGCGGGGACGATCTGCCCCCGTTCGACGTGCCGGGTGCGGCGTCCGCGACCAAGGCCGCTGCTGTGGCACCCGCAGCCTCTGCAAACGACGACGTCCCCGCCGCTCCCTGGGAATCCAATCCCGGTGCTGGCAGCCCCTTCGGCCATCAGGGAGCAGCCCCGAGCATCCCGCAGACCGAGGACGAGGCCAAGGCCCTCATCCGCAGCGTCTTTGGCCAGGCCACCATCTTCAAGCCGGTGGAGTAGCTGCGCAGGCGGGTATACTGCTCAAGAAGAGGACCCCTTGTCCGGGCGCATCTGTATTTCGGACATGTGTAGTGTGGTGCCGCGTATCTCGCATTCGAGCAGACAGGTGCGTGACGGTCGGCCTAGGATGCTGAGGTCGATGCGATACGTCGCATGGCTGTCCGTGTACTCGACTTGCTCGGCGTTAATGGTTGCTCCGATTGCCAAATAAACGCCTAGCTCGGCATCGACAATCTTGAAGTCCTTTATCTTGACCTTGAACTCTTGATAGAGGGACGGGCTGTTGTAGTAGACGGTTCGGGTTCCGTCGGTGCACTCATCGGTCGTCTCCCATTTGACGACGGGCTGGTCCGAGCTGGCTATCAGCAGTTCTGCTCCAAAAGCTATGGCATGGGTGATGACAACCAGCAATGCCCAGCCGACAAAGAGATAGAGAACCACATATGCAACGGGGTGTTTTGAGCGGATGTTTTGGAGCGCGTTGGGGGCATTCATGGGGCACCTCCAAATTACTATCTATGGCAATCAAATTATACCCTGCCGCCATGTGCGCCGCCTCGAGCAGCGGTTCGGCATTTAGCTATTTAGTGGCGCACATGAAATGCCGGATTCGGCTCTACTAGATTGAGTGTGCGATATTATGCAACCTTGCATAATTCGACCTTGCATAATCTTTGAGTGCGGTTTGTATTGGAGGACATGTATATCGACTGAGGTAACACGTCCGCCCCGCTCTCTCGCCGCGCGCCGTGGTACGATTTTTGAGTTTGAAAGTCCCGCCGTGCTCCGGCTGCCCTTGCAGCTCGGCGTGCGGCCGCACGTAAAGGAGCCATCATGGCCGGTATGAACATGCAGCAGATGATGAAGCAGGCTCGCAAGATGCAGGAGCAGCTTGCCGCCGCGCAGGAGAACCTCAAGTCCCAGACCGTCGACGCCTCTGCCGGCGGCGGCATGGTCAAGGTGACCGTTAACGGCGAGATGGAGCTCGTCAACCTCACCATCGATCCCGATGCGCTCGATCCCGAGGACGTCGATATGCTGCAGGATATGATCATGGCTGCCGTCAACGAGGCCGTCCGCGGCGTCAACGAGCTCGCCAACAAGCAGATGGGCGCCATCACCGGCGGCCTCAACATCCCGGGCATGCCGTTCTAAGACACGCATATATATGAGTGCCAACCACAGTCTGCAAAAACTGCTCGATGAGCTGGGCCGTCTGCCGGGCATTGGTCCCAAGTCGGCCCAGCGCATCGCCTATTACCTGTTGGAGGCCGACGCCGAGGAGGCGCGCCGCCTGGCCGAGGCCATCCTGGAGGTCAAGCAGGAGGTCCACTTTTGCAGCCGCTGCTTTAACTACGCCACGGCCGACGAGTGCTCCATCTGCCAGGACCCGATGCGCGATACCACTCGCATTTGCGTGGTGGGCGAGCCGCGCGATGTCCAGGCGATCGAGCGCACGGGCAGCTACCACGGCCTCTACCACGTATTGGGCGGCGTGATCAGTCCCATGGACAAGATTGGCCCCGAGCAGCTGCACATTCGAGAGCTGCTGGCACGCTTGGGCCACGAGGACATCCACGAGGTCATCATCGCCACCAACCCCAATATTGAGGGCGAGACCACGGCGAGCTATCTGGCCCGTACCATCAAGCCGTTGGGCGTCGAGGTGTCGCGTCTGGCAAGCGGCCTTCCCGTGGGCGGCGACTTGGAGTATGCCGACGAGCTTACGCTTGGGCGTGCCATCGAGGCCCGCCGCGCGATCTAGCTGCCGGGTGCGCCGTGTCATGGCCCATCGCCCTTCGCACGGGGTGCTCATAATTGGGCTTTCGTTCGCGGGTTTGTTGTGCAACAAAGATGCTTCGCGTCCGCTTATCGCATGGATGCTTCCACTCGCATCCTAAATTTGCCCATTCGTTGCGCAACCTTTTGGGTTCGCTGATACACTCAAATATGGATTCGAATGAATGCGCCGCTCCCGAGCGGCGTGTTTTTGTTGGAGGAGAACGCATGCGGCCCGGTGGCACTCAGACAAAGCGCGGCGCCGCGGTGCGCATACGACGCCGACTGGGCTTGGCGTCGCGGGCGTACGCACTGCTATCGTGCTCGCTGGTGCTGGTCATAGCTGGCGTTTCTGCCTATGGCATGACCGTGCCGTCCATGATGCAGGCGCATGCCGCACGCGAACCGCGCGTGGGGCATGAGGTCAAAAGCGATCTGGGCACCACGACTGGATATGCTTGGGCAAGTGTGGTCGGGCATATTGTGTTTGGCACCGACGATGCGGACGGCGCCGAGGCCCCGGACAACGAAGTCACGCTTGCCAATGGCAAAACCATCGTGCTCACCAACACCAAGATCATCGATCGATTGTCCAACAATAGCGTGGCGGCAACGGTGAATAAGGTCGAGCAGCAAAAGGAGCAGGACGCCCAGCAGTCCGGAAAGCCCGGTAGCTCGGATACTTCTGGCTCCGGCTCGGATTCATCGAGTTCGGGCGGCGGCTCTGGGTCGGGTTCCTCTACCGGAGGGCCTGGAAACGGCGGCTCGACGGGCGGCAACACTGACAACGATGCAAACTCCGGCGGCCTTTCCGCTGCTGAGGAAGAGAGCATTCACAGTTGGCTTGTGACCAAGTACAACATGCTCGACGGCTATGTTTCTCGTGCCAATGACGTGGTCTCGACCTATAACTCTACGGGAGATCCCAGGCCGTGCGACAGCCTGGTCGGGGAGATGTTTGTCATTCGAGCCGAGTTCGGTCGTCAGACATTCTCGCCCCGGTCAAGGTGGTATCAGCAGTATGCCAATCTGTGGGGCTGTTACACCAACCTATGTCAATGGGTCGGCCATTACGGCGATGATGACGTCGCGCTCGGTAACTTCAACAATAACGTGGCGGCGCTTGCCCTATGATGACCGATCTTGCATCCACCACACCACAATCGCTCGGTCGCGATCCCATGGTCGGCCTGCGCCTGGCGCGTGTCGACGGGTTTGAGCCGGCCATTGCGCTCGGTCAGGACGAACTGCCTGCCTATCTGCGTCGTTTTACGATACTGTTTGCCGACGATGCCACCATGCGCCGTGGCGGTATCGGCCGCGTGACGCGTGCTGTCAACGCCCAAGGCGAGGACGTAGCACTCAAACAGCTCATCTTGCCGACGCGCGATGAGTTTGACGACGATGCCGCCCATGAGTCGCTGGTCGCCAAGTTCAAAGCGGCATTTCGCGAGGAATATGAATGCCATCGCGCCCTTTCGGGCCTTAAGGGCTTTCCCCGCCTCTATGGCTGGGGCGAGGTTGACGGTGTGCCTGCAATTGTCATGGAATGGGTCGAGGGCGAGACGCTCGCCCGCTTGCGCTCGCGACTCGCCGTGGACGATGCCGGACGCCTATCGCCGCTTGTGGCGGCGCGTCTGGGTCGCGACCTGTTCGATCTGCTCTGCCGTATGAGCCTGGTGGGCGAGGGCTTTGTCCATCGCGATATCTCGCCCGCTAATATTATGGTGCGTACGGCGCGCCTGCCGCTTGACCGACAGCTTGCCGAGGGCACCTTTGACCTGTGCCTGATCGACTTTGGCTCATCGCTGGCGCTTGAGCCTGCGTCGGCCGTGGCCGGTACCGGCGGCAAGGCGTCGTTTACGGAGCGTTATGCCACGCTGCGTCGCGCGACGGTTGCCTATGCCCCGCCCGAGATGCTCACCGACGATATTCCCGACCTGCGCGCTTTGCGTATGTCGCCGGCGATTGACGTCTATGCCGCGGCAAGCACGGTTTACGAGCTCATTGCCGGCGTCGTGCCATACGAAGCCGCGCCGAGCACTTCGGGCACCTCGGGTTCGCGCAAAAAGACGCGCGACATTGCCAGCCCCTACCGTCTCAAGACGGACACACGGCCCGACTATCCCATTGGTGCCCATGCGCCCGGTTGTGATTTGACTCAGCTGCTTCGTCGTGAGCCCGATGTGGCGCTCGCCGCGGCCGAGCAGGCCCAGCAGCTGGGGCTTGAGCCGGATTCCGAAGAGCTACGCGATGCGCTGGCGTTTGTCGATGCCCAGCTGTTCGACGTGGTGATGGCCTGTCTGTCCAGTCATCAAAAAGATCGTCCCGAGCCGGCGGCGGTCGAGGCGGCGCTCTCGGCGTTTTGTGACCACTATGCGCAAAATGTCGGTCGTTCGCTTCGCGGCGAGCCGCTCACGCCGTGCCCCATGGATGCGTCTGGCCGCGCGGTTCGTCGCGCGCTGATGGTCGGCGCGACGGTCGTCTGTGGCGTGGTTTGGGCTGTGGTCGTGGTTTCGGCCGCGCTGCTGGCGTCGGGCGCCCGCGTGACGGCGACTTTGGGATCGCTCGTGTGGTCTGGGTCGCTACCGAGTATTATTGCCGCACTGGCGTTGGCGCTGCCAGGCATAGCCGGCGTTACCGCGGGGGCACTTGCGCGCAATCGGCGCTCGGGGTTCCTGCAGGGTGTGCTTGCGCTTTCTGCCTGCGAGGTTCCGGTGCTGGTTGTGGCTGCATGTAGCGTATTTTCCCAACGCGCCGTGATGGGCGGCCTTGTTGCCGCTCTGGTTGCAACCTATACGCTTACGTGGTTTTTGCTTGCGATGGGCTTTGCCTTTGAACTTCCCGTTTCGGCACCACGACGCACAAAAGCCCAGATGGCGACTCCGCTTGCCGGTGGAGCCGCAGCTGCCCGTACTTTTGGCGGACCTGTCGAAGTATCGTCCGATTCTATTTCTACGACCAAGGAGGCCTAGGTCATGGCATCTCAAGTTGAGCTCACCCCATGCGGGGCCATGTTTGACATCTTTAAGCGCGCGGCGCATCTGAGCCATATCGAGCTGTGCGGCTTGGTGCTTTCGTCCCGTCCGCTCGCCGACGGCCGCAGCCCGCAGAGCCGAGCCGCCGATCGCTCTTGGGTTTCCCGCTTTATCGTTCGCGCGCCGGTCGGCACGCTTCAGCAGCGCTACTTTGCCGAATACGGTACCTCGGCTGCGCGTATTATGTCGCAACTGGCCCTGCGCCAGCGCAATCCCATGGACTCCACGGCTGTGATCAATATGGTGTGCGGTTCTGCAGGTGAACCGATGGTACGCGCGCTCGAAGAGTGCCACCAGGACACGAATCTCTATCGCAACGCGCTCGATCGCCTGTCCCAGGCGGCGGAACTCATGCCCGCCGAGCGCGCCGAGGCCGTGCTGGTGCTGTTTGTCGCCGTCGGTTGTTCGGCGGATGTGCGGTCCTCGGTGAACTATGCCATCGACTATGCGCACGCGACCTGTGGCGGAGGCACATCCACGCCGCGTTCGCTTGGCATGTCGATGACCGCGGGCGAACGCGAGCCCGCGCCGGCGCATCCGTTGGGCCTGCTGCGCGTGCAAAACGGCTTTGTGGTGAGTGCCCCGCGCTGGATTCAGCCGAGTGAGGAAGGTGTCGAGATCGGCGCGCTGGCAACGGGGGAGGGCGATATCACCGACGTCGGCGATGACGTCTCGGCTCGCCATGCCCACATCTGGTGCGATGCTCAAAATATCTGGCACGTCGAGGACTTGTCGTCCACCAACGGAACCGTGGTGGTAAACGGGGCCATGCGCGTCTGCATTCAGGTCGAGCCCGGCCGTTCCGCCCAACTCAATCCTGGCGACGAGCTCAAGCTCGGCGAATCCACTACCTATGCCATCCTCTTCGGTGCTCTCTAGCCGGCAGATAGGGACGTTCCTTTTCTGCCGGCTGGGGACACTCCTTGGCGCGCCAGAGCCGGTCGCCTGGGGATGGAGAGGCCATTTTGGCCCTTGGCGGCCAGTCGGGGCGAAACTAGAAGATCTTTCCGATTCGCGGCTGTTCATGCTTGTAGAGCATCTAAAACAATAGGATGTTATTCTGGAATATGCCGGGTGCGTGAACTTGCCTGTCTTAGCCTTAATAAGGTATAGGGGAGTTTGGCTCAGGGGTTCCGTCTTGTTCTTCAGCGCAGTATTGTGGGACAGATTTGCTGAGATTGGCGCCTTACACCGCAGAGCGCACGGAAGGCTCTCGATTTGTGTTCTGGCCCCAGAATACAGGGCCTGATACTTACCAACTGTGGCATGGATGTAACATCTGTAGAAATCAACCCTTTTGTTGTCGACCTTTGTAAGAAAAACACTGCCATCAACTCTTTGGATGACGAAACTAGGGTGCTTGAGGGGAGCCTTTACTCCCCTCTGAGAGATGACTCATGTTTTTCGCTTGTCGTTGTGAATCCTCCGTTACTGCCGATTCCGGATGAGATTCCTTATCCCTTCGTTTGAGATGGAGGACAATCGGGTCTGGATAAAACACTTCGTATTCTTAAGGGTGGCGATACGCATTTAGAGAAAAACGGTAAATACTGCTAATAGGGGTGACGACGATGGTGCAGGGGCGACCCGCGATGCTCTCATCAATACGTCGGATACTTGGGAAATCAGGTCTAGATGCATGTATGATGATGCTGTGTGGCTATTCAATTAATCCGCGTTCCGAATGGGTGCAGGGTATAGCTGCGACATCGTATGCTTTTGACCCGGCGCGATACTCAGATATTTCTGAGGCGGTTGACGAAGTTTATACGCACTATGCCGCGCAAGGCGTTTCGGAAGTTTGCACATCTACGTTACGGGCTTAGGTTTCTTCAAGCGAGCAGGCCGGTTGCGTTATTTCGAGCGATTTTTCTAGTCTAGACGACAAAAGGCAAAGGATTTGATGGGTATAAAACGCGGACGTTTGTGGGCGGATGCTCAAATCTATTGTGGCAATCGGGCGGTTGAAAAAGATATTTCAACCGCCCGATTGCCAGGTTCGTCGGAGGAGATGTCCGATTCCGACTCTCTTGTAGGAAGAGCTTGAGATCGTATTGGCCCAAGGCAATCTTAAAGCAGTCTCATTGGCAAATCTTCGCTCCTGTTGTGTTGAGGTGTAAGGTATCAGTGATTGATGTTTTGTGGCGGGTAGATTGGGGCCTTCCTTGATTCGATGCGTTCTCTCGAGGTTCATCAGAGCAAAAGGGGCTTTCGTCTTCATTGCTATCACGGTGATTGGAACCGCTCTCTCCTATGCCATGCCATACGTGAACGGGAAATTCTTAGATTTTCTTCTCGGTAACCGCAGCGAAAGAGACGCCGTACTCTTCGCGCTCCTGGTTGCGTCAATAGGAGTTTTCTCCACCCTCTTTACTTATTTTGCAGGAACACTTTCCATTCGCATAACCACGAGACTTTCCTTTGATCTTCTCAGGGAGGCCGTCTTGCGTTTTGAAAGAGACGATTACTTGGTGAGTCGGACCATCGATCCAGCCTATACAACGCAACGGATTATTTCCGACTCCAGCGTGGTCTCATCCTTCGTTTTGGCGAATTTTATCAGTGCGCCGCTGTCCATTGTAGCCATTCCCATCGTATTGCTTATCATATGGTCAATTGATTCAACTCTCGCGGTGTTTTCCATCATTCTCCTCATCGTGTATTTCTGTGTAATTACTGGGTTGAGGAAACTTTTGTATAGGGTCACGTATGAGAAGAAAGAGGCGGACAGCGCCTTTTACGCCGCAATTGCATCGCAGCTTAATCAGATTCTCAACATTCAACTGACATCTTCGTACGGCAAGAGCGAACAAGCGCTCGACGCTGGGTTTAAGAGCTATTTTCCCAAAGTTTTGCGCTCCGGAAAGCTATCATATTCTCTGACATCGCTCGATGGTCTTTTCGCAGCGTTGTTTCAAGCGGTGATACTTGTTGTTTCCGGAGTACGAATCATTAACGGAACTATGTCAATAGGCGAGTACACTATCATCGGTACATACTTCGCGGTTCTCTTTAAGACTTTGAAAAGTATGATGTCATTGTTCAAATCCTATCAGGACGCCAAAGCATCATGGGATAGGACGGCTATCGCGACGAGGGAAAAGGCGAGATCGGGGTGGAATCGGACCGATTTGGCGAAACTTGATGGAATAAATGACATTTCGGTATCTGATTTGGAATTCTCGGTTGCCCTTCCAGACGGATCTGTCCGAGGGGTCCTCGGCGGGTTTTCTTTCAAGTTTTCCGGTCCTGGTACATATTGCATAGTTGGGGAGAACGGAAGGGGCAAGACATCGCTTCTTTACTTGATGCTCGGGCTATATTCATCGAAAGGCAAAGTAAAATACAACGGTGTGCCAATCGAAGAATGCGACTTGGATTACATACGTGCGAGAGAGATATCGTGCTGCCCACAGTCGTGCTTCGCGCCGGACGAAACGGTGAAAGAGCTGTTAGAGTATTTCGACACGCCCTTTTCTCCCTATCACCGGGGTGTAGATGACCTACCTTCGCTGGAAAACAGCGTGAAGGAGTTGCTCGGGAAACGTTGCTCCGCGCTTTCGGGCGGTGAGTTGCGCCGCGTGTACTTATGGTCGGCGCTTTCACGCAAGTCGTCAGTTTTGGTGCTCGACGAGCCCACGACTGGGTTAGACGCTGTAAGCCGCGCCGAGCTTGCGGCCTATGTTAAGCGCAACAAGCAAAGCCAGCTGATCATCATTGTCTCTCACGATGACGAGATGGTCGGCGCGGTAGAAGGGGTAGTGGATTTAGGCAGCATGTACCAAGGTAAATGCTGACAAGTGTAGTGCTACCCAACTGACAGAGATAACAAAAAAGCGATGCAGATGCACGTAGCATTCAGTCGGTTCGGACTCGGTGCCTTCACGCCATCGCAACGCTTTCAGATATAGTTCTCATTCTCTTACTAAAGGAAACTTTAGTCTACGTTGTCTTGTCGAGACAGAGGTGAAGCGAAGTGTTGTCGCGACGTATCTTATTCCAGGTGGCTCAGTATCATCGTGAGAATCACACCAAAGTGTACTTACAATTCTCGTGTCCCACGGACAACATGAGCTGAGCATTGAGGTTCCACCCTTTGCTGCAACTACACGGGGTTGGACGGCAATGAATATGCCGGGCCGCATGCCACGCGCAGCGGGGGTCCATGCCCCAGTATGTTGCCTACAGCAGCCTCGATGTCCACGCACACATCATCTCTGCCTTCGTGTTCAATCCGTTTGCCGGAGAGTGCGAGGGTTACAAGGCCGTAGAATTCGAGCCGAACAAATGAAATGCGGTATCAGCGCATAGGATTAAACTGACGATTGCTTTGCACTGAGAATACGCTTGGAAAGCCGCTATGGGTGGCGGCCCGGGTTAAATAGAGAAGCCCGTCCGATCACTTTCATGTGGCGAACGGTCGGGCTTCTTATTCCACTTGCCAATGCTCGGCTCATATTGGAAGAAAGCTACGCTAATGTTTGCGTGACACTCCTATTTTCTCCGAAGAAAGAGTCGGATAATGAAGAATAGAATTAAAAAAGGTGCCAGATATAACGCAAGTATAAAGGCTAATCCAACGAGACCTTGCAATAATGGCATAACTCCTCCCAGACACGAGATTTTGGTATTTGTTCCCATCTTATTCTGAATTGGACCAAATAGTTCCTAGCCACAAAACTACTCGTCAACTGGATCGCACCAATCTGCTGGCAAAACACAGCTTGATTCTTTATCGACATAGCACCAATCCGCAACAGGGCACTCGGCGATGTCGTAAAAATTGCATATATCAACTCCAAGACAACAAGGCTCAACGGGAGGATGTTCATTTGAACCAACAGGATGGATATGCTTCATAACAGCTCCTCACCTTAATCCAATTAGAGACTACGTTTGATCAATGCCACAGTGATCTACAACGCAGATGCTGCCGCCATCCATGTCATAGTCGCAGTAATCGTATGCACCACAGCCATCTGCTTTATCATAAACAGTACAGATGTCAGTAATGCCCAAGAGGCAGTCAAAAGACATCGGCTTCACGCCTGCCTCGCCGCCACTTCCTGGATTAATCGGATGAATATGCTTCACGACTACCTCCCTTTGAGTGCAGAAAAACCTCAATATTGTGTATAACAAACCAAGATGTCTAGTTCACCATATTTCTAGAATGGTTTCGGCGAATGTAGCAATAAGCTTCGCAGACGGTAATCAGAAGAACGAACACCTCCACAATGGTGACAGCAATGCGCTGAACCGCTTATTCCGATACAGTAGCTTCTCGTTGATTTTTCTCCTGCGAAGATGAGTGGCGGGAAATAAGGTCAAAAGCCATCTCGTAGCACATTTTTCTATATTCACATGATGCAGGGTGTAGACTCTTGGGCAAGTAGCCGTGCTCGTCTGCAGCCTCCCAGCTACAGCCCCCACCACAGAAAGACCGAGCCCAACAGTCCGTACAGTCAATTCTTTTTTCGACACCCTGACTCCAGTTTTCAATATACCTAGTTTCGTCAATTCCGGTGACGATGTTGCCCATTTTGAATCGCATCATCCCGACAAACCTGTGACAGGGGTATACGTCCCCTTCGGGAGTCACGGAAATAAAACGCCTGCCAGCCCCGCATCCGACAAAGGCGATCCTGTTGCTCATAATCAAATCAACTGCAGTTTTCAATGTTCTAAACAAGGGCTTTTCCCCTTGATCAATCTGTTTGAGATATTGATCCGCCAAATCTATTAGGCCCGCCCTGATTTTGTTTAATGAGTGTTCGTCGAGTTTGATATTCTCATCGAATGAGCTCACGGGCGAGAAGTAAATCCTTCTGAAGCCCATCTCTTTAAACTGAAGATAGTCTTCAACAAGGTTACAGTTATTATTTGTTAAGGTCGCTCTTGCGCCGAAGGGGAACGACTCGGAAAAACGACGAACGTTTTTGTCGATATCGGAGAAAGAGCCGCCTCCCGTCTTATACGGGCGCGATGCATCGTGCTTGCATCCTGTACCATCGAGACTAATCAGAACAGAAAACCCGTGCTCCTTGAAAGAATTCACAGCAGTGTCATTCAAAAGCGTTCCGTTGGTCGTAATAGAATAGGTAAAGTTTCTATTGGGGTATATTCTTTTTGAATAGTCGACCGTTTTCCATATCAGCGGCTCGTTAATCATGGGTTCCCCACCAAAAAAGACGATCGCAAGCGTTTCGTTTTCCGATGAACTTGCGACGAGGTAGTCGACCGCCTTGAAGGCTATCTCGTCTGTCATCAGCAGAGGAGACGTTCCATAATCTCCTTTACCGGCAAAACAGTAACTACAACCAAGGTTGCATGCATGTGAAACGTGGAGTTCGATGGATCTAAGTTTTCGAGGCGTGTCTTTTGTTAAGAAAGTCCGCTCAGACAATCGTTGATACTCATCAATGTCGTCTTCAAGTTCTGCTATGGTCGTTTGGTCGTAGCCTTTCGCAGCAAGTGACTTTGTTAGCAACTTCGAGTTGACCGTTCTTCCCGATGCTTCAAATATGCGAAGCGCATCTTCTGATGCTTGGTCAACCTGAAAGCAATTGCGAGTGACCTCATCGAAGCAGTAACGACGATCACTTACTGAGAAAAAAATGCATACGTTCCTCAATTTCATGCTGGACTGGCACTAACCTTGTTTATTGTTGCGCAGCTATAAAAAACCACCAGCGGGGATTCGGTGTGCGGCCCAATCGGACTCCCAAAAGGTTCTATTTGAGACTGGCAAGCTTTGTGTTGTTGGCACTTCGACAGCGCTCTTTATTCCAACATGGAGCCTCGCAGTTTGAGTCGACTTGCCTCTGGAAGGTCCGATCTTAACTTGATTTAGGATGAAAACAGATTACAGGCGCGCTCCTCTAGAAAGAAAGGAAACCAATCGCCGCCTTTCACCAGGAAAGTTTTTATAGCCCACCTCGAGCAAAATGAAAGATGCGAGAGCGATTGGGGAACAACGCGAATCTCCCCTTTTGGGTGGGAGCGAGCCTTCAGCCACCGGCGAACGACTCGCCCTGGTCAGAATCTGGAAGTGGTGCCGGGCCGCTTGGGCCTCCCCGGTGACTTCGTGGGGCTTACCTGCCTGACGTCGAGGAGTACATCCGCAAGATTCGTTCCCTATGCCGTTTGCTCTCACGCCCGCCTTAGTTCCAAGTCGGGCGAGCCGCCGCGCTCATGCGACCCGTGGCGGCGACACGTCGACGCCGCGCTCGCTGAGCACATCTTCGGTCGCGGGCGAGCACGAGGTCGCGCCGGCGCATCCGCTGGGACTGCTGTGCGTGCAAAACGGCTACGTGGTGAGCGTCCCGCGCTGGATTCAGCCGAGTGAGGAAGGCGTTGAGATCGGCGCGCTGGCAACGGGGGAGGGCGGCATCACCGACGACGTCTCGGCCCGCCATGCCCATATCTGGTGCGACGAGTCTGGCGCATGGTTTGTCGAGGACCTGTCGTCCACTAACGGCACCGTGGTGGTAAACGGGGCCACGAGTGTGTGTATTCAAGTAGAGCCCGGCCGCTCCGCCCAGCTCAACCCCGGCGACGAGCTCAAACTCGGCGAATCCACCACCTACGCCATCCTGCTCGGCGCCCTCTAGCCGGCAGTTAGGGACGTTCCTTTCCTGCCGGTACTTGGGGACACTCCTTGGCGCGTCAGAGCCAGTCGTCCGGGGATGGAGGGACCATTCTGGCCTTTGGCGGTCACCCGAGGTAAACCTTTACCGCCCGCCTATATTTGTCGAAATTACACTTAACGGCGGGGTACAATAAACCCGCATGCGGATTTCCGTTGCGGGCGCTTCCCATCGCCGGGGCGTGCCCGGGAGCATCCGGCATGCGGCCTTTGCGGCGCTCGGTCATGTGCAAGACGGGCGGTCGGGTCTGTGGGGCGCATCAGCTGTCCCTCGCCTCGGCATGTCTTCTCTCCACGCCACGTACCTGCTGCTGAGCCTGCCTGCCAGATGATTGGAAGCAACAGCGTAAATCCCATCACGCCAACATCCCGGCGATCGCCGGGGCCTGTATACCTATATGAGAGGAGAGGGGTATATGGCGCGTAAGTTTAAGTCTATGGACGGCAACGAGGCGGCCGCATATGTTTCGTATGCGTACACCGAGGTAGCGGGAATCTATCCCATTACGCCGTCCAGCCCGATGGCCGACCATGTCGACCAGTGGGCGGCCCAGGGTCGCAAGAACATCTTCGGCACCCCGGTCAAGGTCGTCGAGATGGAGTCCGAGGCAGGTGCAGCCGGTACCGTTCACGGTTCGCTGGGCGCCGGTGCTCTGACCACCACCTACACGGCTTCTCAGGGTTTGCTCCTGATGATCCCGAACATGTACAAGATCGCGGGCGAGCAGCTCCCGGGCGTCTTCCACGTCTCCGCGCGTTGCGTCGCTTCCCACGCCCTGAACATCTTCGGTGATCACTCCGACGTCATGGCCTGTCGCCAGACCGGCTTCGCCATGCTCGCCGAGGGCAACGTCCAGGAGGTCATGGACCTCTCGCCGGTGGCTCACCTTGCCGCCATCGAGGGCAAGACCCCGTTCCTTAACTTCTTCGATGGCTTCCGCACCAGCCACGAGATCCAGAAGGTCGCCATGTGGGACTACAAGGATCTGGCCGAGATGTGCGACATGGACGCCGTTCAGGCTTTCCGCGACCACGCGCTCAACCCTGAGCACCCGCACACCCGCGGTAGCCACGAGAACGGCGACATCTTCTTCCAGAACCGCGAGGCCTGCAACAAGGTCTACGACGAGCTTCCCGCCGTCGTCGAGGGCTACATGAAGAAGATCAACGAGAAGCTCGGCACCGATTACGGCCTGTTCAACTACTACGGCGCTCCCGATGCTGATCGCGTCGTCGTGTGCATGGGCTCCTTCTGCGACGTGCTCGAGGAAGTCATCGACTACCTCAACGCTCACGGCGAGAAGGTCGGCCTGGTCAAGGTTCGTCTGTTCCGTCCGTTCTCCATCAAGCACTTCGTCGACGTTCTCCCCGAGACCGTTCAGAAGATCGCCGTCATGGACCGTACCAAGGAGCCGGGTTCCATCGGCGAGCCGCTCTACCAGGATGTCGTCTCCGCTCTCTACGAGGCTGGCAAGACGGGCATCAAGGTCGTCGGCGGCCGTTATGGCCTGGGCAGCAAGGACACGCCTCCCGCGTCCGCGTTCGCTGTCTTCGAGGAGCTCAAGAAGGACGAGCCCAAGCGCGAGTTCACCATCGGCATTGTCGATGACGTGACCAACCTGAGCCTGCCCGAGGCCGAGGATGCGCCCAACACCGCAGCCTCCGGCACCATCGAGTGCAAGTTCTGGGGTCTGGGTGGCGACGGTACCGTCGGCGCCAACAAGAACTCGATCAAGATCATCGGCGATCACACCGACAAGTACGTTCAGGCCTACTTCCAGTACGACTCCAAGAAGACCGGCGGCGTCACCGTTTCGCACCTGCGCTTTGGTGATTCCCCGATCCGTTCGCCGTACTACGTGACCAAGGCCGACTTTGTCGCCTGCCACAACCCCAGCTACATCGTCAAGGGCTTCAAGATGGTCCGCGACGTCAAGCCGGGTGGCACCTTCCTGGTCAACTGCCAGTGGAGCGACGAGGAGTTCGCCGAGCACATGCCCGCCGTGGCCAAGCGCTACATCGCGAACAACAACGTCAACGTCTACCTGATCGACGCTATCGACCTGGCCGCTAAGGTTGGCATGGGCAAGCGCACCAACACGGTGCTCCAGTCCGCCTTCTTCGCGCTGGCCAAGGTCCTGCCCGCCGAGGACGCCCTGCAGTACATGAAGGACGCGGCTACCAAGTCCTACATGAAGAAGGGCCAGGCTATCGTCGACGCCAACCACAAGGCCATCGATGCCGGCGCTACCGCCTTCCGTAAGTTCGAGGTTCCGGCCGACTGGGCTACCGCCGAGGATGCCGCTCCCGTCGAGCTCTCCGAGGAGACCAAGTCCGCTATCGCCCAGCAGGTCAAGAACCTGCTCGAGCCCATCGATCGCATGGACGGCGACAGCCTGCCTGTTTCCGCCTTCGTCGATTGCGCCGACGGCCAGTTTGAGCTGGGCGCCTCCGCATACGAGAAACGCGGCGTCGCCGTAGTCGTTCCCCACTGGGACGAGACCAAGTGCATCCAGTGCAACCAGTGCGCCTACGTGTGCCCGCATGCCACCATCCGTCCGTTCGCGATGACCGAGGACGAGGCTGCCGCCGCGCCCGAGGCTACCCGCACGCTCGACGCCATGGGCCCCAAGGCCAAGGGCATGAAGTTCACCATGGCTGTGTCCCCGCTCGACTGCATGGGCTGCACCAACTGCGTCAAGGTCTGCCCCAAGGGCGCCCTCGAGATGGTTCCCACCGAGCAGGAGATGGACCAGCAGCCCGTTTGGGACTACATGGTCGAGAACGTCTCCGAGAAGAAGGAGCTCATCGCGGCCAACGTCAAGGGCAGCCAGTTTAAGCAGCCCTACCTGGAGTTCTCCGGCTCCTGCGCCGGCTGCGCCGAGACCGCCTATGCACGTCTGGTGACCCAGGTCGCCGGCGACCGCATGTTCATTTCCAACGCCACCGGCTGCTCCTCCATTTGGGGCAACCCCGCTGCCACCGCTCCTTACTGCAAGGACAAGGACGGTCACGGCCCGGCGTGGAACAACTCCCTGTTCGAGGACAATGCCGAGCACGGTCTGGGCATGGCCGTTGGCTATGAGGCCGTTCAGCACAAGCTGATCGCCGCTACCCAGGACATCATCGCTGCCGATGGTCCGTCCGATGAGCTCAAGGCCGCCGGCCAGGCTTGGATCGACTCCGTCAACGACGCCGAGGCCTCCAAGACCGCTGCCGCTGCCTACGTTGCCGAGCTCGAGAAGTGCGGCTGCGACGCTTCCAAGGCGATCCTCGCCGACAAGGCTTACCTCACCAAGAAGTCCTTCTGGATCTTCGGCGGCGACGGCTGGGCCTACGACATCGGCTTCGGTGGCCTGGACCACGTCCTGGCTTCCGGCCACAACGTCAACGTCTTCGTCTTCGACACCGAGGTCTACTCCAACACCGGCGGTCAGGCCTCCAAGGCCTCGAACCTGGGCCAGGTCGCTCAGTTCGCCGCTGCCGGTAAGGTGACCAAGAAGAAGTCTCTGGCCGAGATTGCCATGAGCTACGGCTACGTCTACGTGGCGCAGGTCGCCATGGGCGCCAACCCGGCTCAGACCCTCA
This sequence comes from uncultured Collinsella sp., assembly GCA_959019945.1. GTDB lineage: Bacteria > Actinomycetota > Coriobacteriia > Coriobacteriales > Coriobacteriaceae > Collinsella. The sequence continues at coordinate 35,565 of CAUEQD010000003.1, forward strand.
AGGCCATTCACGAGGCCGAGGCCTACGACGGCCCGTCCCTCATCATCGGCTACAGCCCCTGCGAGATGCACTCCATCAAGAAGGGCGGCATGCAGAACTGCCAGGCCGAGATGAAGAAGGCTGTCGAGTGCGGTTACTGGAACCTCTTCCGCTTCAACCCCGAGGCTGCTGCCGGCAAGAAGTTCTCGCTCGATTCCAAGGAGCCCGCGGGCGGTTATCAGGAGTTCCTGATGAACGAGGCCCGTTACGCTTCGCTGACGCGCTCCTTCCCCGAGCGCGCCGAGGAGCTCTTCAAGGAGAACGAGCAGGCCGCTATGGACCGCTACGCTCACCTGCTGAAGCTCAAGACGGTGTACAACGAGGCCTAGGTCTCCCACCGCAGGATCTGAGGGCTGACCTTCGCGGACGTCCTCGGACATGAAAGAACCCCCGCTGCGCACTACGTGCGGCGGGGGTTCTTTCGTCCTGCGGAGTGTCCGCGAAGGTTAGCCCTCAGATCCTGCTACGACTACGTCCTCGGATTGTGGGGCTGCATGAGGGACGTGGTTGTGGGGGCCTTTTGTCCCCGTCGCTGTTTCGCGGCGCGGCCGCGAAACCACGCGTTACTTTGGTTATGGAGGGGGCTTGGTTGTTGGTTCAGATGATCTAGAGAGATATGGGTGCAAATGAGAAATCGTTGTTGGGGTCGTCCTTTTCCATAAACTCATCGAGGCAGAATGTCATATAGATTGGAACGTACAGGATCTTGCCCTCTTCGCTAAGGTTTTCGTGGCTCAGCACAACGGCCTCGGGAATCTTGTACTCGCCCACACTCATCAGGCGATCGAGGGCCGCATGTGCTCGAACTTTCTTGCCCGATTTGACTTCGATTGGGACAACATGTCCTCGGGCGCCTTCGATTACAAAGTCGACTTCACCGACCTCACGTGTTTGGTAGTACCACGTATCTGCTCCGAGGGCAACAAGCTCCTGCGCGACCACGTTTTCATAGAGACCGCCGAGGTTGGGGGTTTTCATATCTAGATATACAGCGCGTGCCGTGCTACCGGGATATCGCGATGCGAGCATTCCTGTATCGGACTCGTATAGTTTGAAGGCGGCTGCCTTCTCTGTCCTCTTAAGAGGACTCCGGGCCTCCGTCACCTGGGGGACCATCAATCCAACGCCTGCGTTCACCAGCCATAGGAAATCCTGCTCGTATTTTTGAAGACGAGCTCCCTCGCCTAGAGACGAGACGATAAAGCGATGGGACTCCGCCTCAAGCTGAACGGGAATTTGCTCGAAAATGGAGCGAACGTTAAACGCTCGAGTCGATGCATATTTAGAGATATCGCTTTTGTACTGATCGACTAGCTGAATTTGAAGCTCACGCGTTCTCACGAGCGAATAGCCCGAATCGATATAGTTCTGAACGACCTCTGGCATGCCGCCGCAAACGATATAGGCTCTAAAGTTTTTGAGCATCGCCTCATGAATATAGTTTTCGACGGGACGTCTCTCGACAAGGCAGCTGCGAATGTCTGCAAGCACATTCTCGCTGATGCTGTTTGCCCAACAGAACTCTTCAAAATCCATCGGTCGCATAACAATGTGCTCGACATACCCCACCGGAAAAGAAGAGATCCCCTTAAACTCAGTCCCAAGCATAGACCCCGAGAAGACATAGCTAAAGCGTCCGTCCTCGACCAGCGCCTTCATAAGTGCAACGATCTGCGGATACTCCTGAATCTCATCGACGAAGATAAGCGTGTCTCCTTCAACAAGCGGTGCATCCGCAAGAAGGGCCACACGGTTGATGAAGTCAATGGAGTTCTTAGCGCCAACAAGTACGTCTCGTGCCTCGGCATCGAGTAGCAGATTGACCTCATAATACGAAGCGTAGTTGCTCTTTCCAAACGCGCGAATTGCATAGCTCTTGCCAATCTGACGCGCGCCAGTAACAAGCAACGCTTTATTGGATTTGTTCTTCCAGCTCAAAAGCCTGTCAGTGACCTTACGGCGTAGCATTAAAACCCCTCAATGACAAAAATTGGCAAATAGATTTGACCCTAATCATACAAAAATTGGCAGATAGATTTGACCCAAATCATACAAAAATTGGCAAATAGCAAAGCTCGCTTAGGCCTCAAAGCCAGCGAGCCAGCACGGTACTTTGCGAAAAGGCTGACGGCGCCGTTGTTGAGGGTGGCCAGGTTGGCAGTGGCGCCGTTAGCGTTCTCGGCTGCTTGGGCGCGCAGGAGCGAAAGGGCGTCGGCAGCGTTCATGCAGAAGCCGACGGTAAAGTTCCATACTGCGAACTCGCAGTCGCTTGCCGCGGGGTGAAGCGCGATCGGCTATCCCTTATGTTGGATGAAAAGCCCCATGTTTTTGCAGGGATGCATACTCGTCAAATTAATGTATAGAATCGCGTATAGTGCGAGTAAGATATTGCGCTGTCCGTTTTGTGTTTAGCAGAGATGTAGTTTGCATAATCCGACATAATCCTCGCTGCATTTAAATAAAGTTGCACGTAAATGGCGTAGATATGTCTGAGCTGGGGTTCTGTACGCTGAGCGGATAAAAACGACCGTTCACCGTTCCGCTATTTTCAAAATGAATAAAATGAGCGATAAAGAGAATATAAACCTTAATAAACTCGCGTATCGCACGGACGCGGGTTATTAATGGGTTGTAGGCCTTTTACAGAAAGGATTCCAGCAATGTCTAAGCCTCTTGGCAAGCCCGATCGTATTGTCGTCGCCCTTGGCGGCAACGCCCTCGGCAACAACCCCGTCGAGCAGATCGAGGCCGTGAGCAACACCGCCCACGCGCTCCTCGGCCTCATCGAGCAGGGCAACGAGATCATCATCACCCACGGCAACGGCCCGCAGGTCGGCATGATCCAGAACGCCTTCGCCGCCGCCCACGATGCCATCGGCACCCCCGAGATGCCGCTGCCCGAGTGCGGCGCCATGTCCCAGGGCTACATTGGTTATCACCTGCAGCAGGGCATCGGCCGCGAGATGCACAAGCGCTATAAGCGTTGGCACGCCGCCACCGTCGTCACCCAGATCGAGTGCGATCCCGACGATCCCGCGTTCAAGAACCCGACCAAGCCGATCGGCCCCTTCTACACCGAGGAGCAGGCCAAGGAGTTCATGGCTGAGGATCCCTCCAAGGTCTTCGTCGAGGATTCCGGCCGCGGCTGGCGTCGCGTCGTCGCCTCCCCCGATCCCAAGAAGATCGTCGAGGCTGACTCCATCCTCAACCTGCTCGACAACGAGTTCATCGTCATCGCCTGCGGTGGCGGCGGCATCCCCGTCGTCCGCGACTACGAGAACAAGGGCTGCTACAAGGGCGTTCCCGCCGTCATCGACAAGGACCTGGGCGGCGAGCTGCTGGCCGAGGACTGCGACGCCGACGTTCTGTTCCTGCTGACCGCCGTTGAGCACGTCGCCATCAACTTTGGCAAGCCCAACCAGGAGGAGCTCGAGGACCTCACCGCCGACGAGGCCGAGCGCCTGGCCGACGAGGGTCAGTTCGGCAAGGGTTCCATGGAGCCCAAGGTCCGCGCCGCCATCAAGTTCGCCCGCTCCCGCAAGGGCCGCACCTGCATCATCGGCGCCCTGGACAAGGCCGCCGAGACCATGGCCGGCCTCTCCGGTACCCGCATCCACGAGTAGCCCCTACTCCGTTGCCTCTCCCGTGGGCGCCAGGCAAAGCGCCCACAAACTAGCCTCTCTTCATGAGCCCCGCGGTCCGCTCCGACTGCGGGGCTTTTGCTATTCACCTAGCCACTGGGGACGTTCTTAAACGACTAGTCAAACAAGAACGTCCACAACGACTACTCATTTAAGTCTGTCCCCAATGACTGCGGAAAGCGCATCTCACACCGGCACATGGCTTTCGGGCCCTTTCTCCGTGCTCCCTATAAGTTCGGCTGGACTCCCCGCAACCTGTTCCGAGTTGGCGGAACGAGCGCGACGTGGAGTGTCATTCTTTACCGCGTTAGACTAGACGCAGGGAAAGGAGGAGGACATGGATGCTCGCGTCAAGCAGCTTGTAAATATGATCGAGGACGCTCAGCCTGTCGCTGTCGCGGTACTTGCCAAGCGTCTCGAGGTAAGCGAGCGCGCCGTGAGAAACTATATCCATCGCGCAAACGACAGCCTTGCAGGGGTTGCACGCATCGTTGGCAGCAAGGGGCGGTATCGTATCGATGTTGCACGTGCAGATGAGCTTGCTCGCTTGCTAGACGGTGCGGCTCTGGCCCATCCGGGCATTCCTGATACGCGCGATGGCCGTGTGTCCTTCCTTCTTAACGACCTCCTCATGCGGTCCCAGTGGGTGACGATTGAGGAGTATGCGGATTTACTCTACGTTTCGGCGCGGACTCTGTCCAATGACATGCGTCTGGCAGAGCAGAAACTCGCCCAATTTGACTTAACGCTCGAAAAGCGCCCACGCTACGGAATCCGCGTTGCGGGCGGGGAGTCACAACGGCGCCTGTGCCTGGCCTCGCTGGTGAGGCCCGTGTTGCCCGACACCGACGATGCAAAGCTCGCCGAGCGCCTGCGGGCCATCGCCGCATGTGTGGACGATGCCCTGACGGCCTCGCCCGTCACGGTGAGCTCGCTGGCATCCCGCAATCTCATCATGCATCTTTACATTGCTCTTGGCCGCATCGAGCAGGGCTGCTATGTCCCAGCTGCAGAATCGGACGTTCAAAAACTGGAGGGAACGCGCGAATACGCCGCGGCTTTCCAGATTGCCGCAAACATCAAGGATGCCCTGGGCGTGAGCATGCCCCGAGAAGAGGTTGCCTTTATCGCAATCCATTTGCTCGGCAGGGGCACGGGCGTGCCCGAGAAGGGCTCTGCCGTTATCTCGGACGAGATGTGGGAGATTGCTTCCGAGATGGTACGTGCGGTCAACGATGAGTTTAGGTTTGACTTTAGCGGCGATCTTGAACTTCGCATGAACCTTGCTCGGCATATCGGCCCTCTGGGCTATCGCCTTGAATATCACATGCATATGGATAACCCCATGCTGCCCGATATCAAGACGAGGTTTCCGTTGGCCTATTCGATGGCAGCTGGCACCTCGCAGGTACTCGAGCGTCATTTTGGCAGCCAGCCCTCTGATGAAGAGCTCGGCTACATCGCCATGGCATTTGCCCTGGCCCTCGAGCAGCAAGCCGACCAGCCGCGTCGCAAGCGCATCCTGATCGTGTGCGCCTCGGGAGCGGGAAGCGCCCGTATGCTCGAGCACCAGTACCGCAAGCAGTTTGGCATGTATATCGATTCGATTGAGACATGCGATGTCGCCCGCGTGGGGACGTTCGATTTTTCGCACATCGACTACGTGTTCACAACGGTGCCGCTCAACGTCAAGTTGCCCGTGCCCGTCCGCGAGGCCGATTTCTTCTTGGAGACGAGCGATGTCAACGCTATCCGCAAGGTGCTGAGCGACGACACTGCGCAATCGGACTCCGTAAGCTCTTTCTTTAGCCGTGCCCTGTTCTTCAACCGCGTTGAGGCGTCGTCGAAGCAGGCCGTTCTCCGATATCTCTCCGAGCGCGCCGTCGAGAGCGGCCGTGTCGATGCCCAGTTTGCCCAAGAGGTCGCCGAGCGCGAGAGCGCGAGTGCCACCTCGTTTGGCAATGGGGTGGCCATGCCCCATGGGATGCATCCCTTGAGCGCCGAGGCCTTTGTTACCGTGGGCCTGCTCGAACATCCCATTCTTTGGGACGAATACGGCCATGAGGTCGATATCGTCTTTATGGTGTCGTTTGCCCGGTCGGGCGGCGATGAGGCGCGGATCTTGAGCTCACTGCTCGCCGAGATCTTTATGGACCGCCAGGGGGTCGAGCGCCTACGCGAGCGCCGGTCCTGGCATGAGCTGATGGCGCTTGTGCAAGCGCATACGGCTTAAGACTTCTTTTGTCGATAACCCTGTCTGTCTACCTGCAATAAACCTCGAGGATTGCGGGCGGGAGATAGGCGTTTCGAATATTCAAGTACAAACCAAACATCACGGGAGAGGAGACCGTTATGGACGATCAAGGAACCGAGATGGTTTCGTTTCAGCTGGTCGCTGCAGCGGGAGAGGCACGCAGCCTTGCCTTCGAAGCCCTTGAAAAGGCAAAAGCGGGGGATTTTGACGCCGCCGCCAAACTCATGAAGCAGTCAAAGGATGCGGGAATCAAGGCTCACCACATCCAAACGCAGCTGCTTTCGACTGAGGCAGCGGGCGAGCATCTGTCGGTGGATGTGTTGCTGGTCCATGCTCAGGACCACCTCATGTGCTCCATGCTTGCTCAGGAGCTCGTGCAGGAGCTGATCTGCCTGTATGAGTGCACTGCAACCAAGAACGCCTAGCGGCGTGCGGTGACTATTCAACCAATCAATGCGAAGGGAATCCCTTATGAAGATCCTTCTTGTTTGCGCAGCTGGTCTGTCTACAAGCATTCTGATGAAGAAACTCGAGAAATATGCGGAGCAAAACGGCATCGAGCTCGATATCGATGCGGTGGGTATCGGCGAGTATCAGGAGACGTGCGCCAATTATGACGTGCTGCTCTTGGGGCCGCAGGTGTCCTACCAGCTCAACACCGTCAAGCAGGGGAGCGGTAAGCCGACCGCGGTCATCCCCGCACAGGACTACGGCATGGGCAACGCCGCCAACGTGCTGGCACTCGCCCAGTCGCTGTTGGGTTAGGAGGCGACCATGGAGAAGTTCATGACCCTGCTTCAGGAAAAACTGACCCCTATCGCCAATTTCTGCGGCACCGAGCGCCACTTTGCCTCCATGCAAAAGGGCTTTATGAGCGCGATCAGCTTCATCTTGGTATCTGCCGTCTTTATGATCCTCGCCAACCCGCCGGTCACGGCCGACCTGGTGGCGCAGGGCGGGTTCTGGTCCGTCTTTGGCCCTTGGCTCGATTTTGCGACGGCCAATAAGCTCACGCTGCTCATCCCCTTCAATATGACGATGGGCATACTGTCGGTGATCGTGACGTTCGCAATCGCCTATAACCTGGCGGGCACCTACAAGATGCCCAAGCTTAACGCCGGCATGACCTCGCTGGTGATGTTCCTGATCGCCGCGGCGCCGTCGTCCTACTACCAGCTTGCTGACGAGTCCGTGCTCCAGGCGGTCCCCTGCACCTATCTGGGTGCGCAGGGCCTGTTTACCGCCATCATCGTTGCCTTGGTCTCCGTCGAGGTCACGCGCTTCTGCCAGACCAAGGGCATCACCATCAAGATGCCCGATGGCGTGCCGCCGTTTTTGTCCGAAACCTTTGGCGCCATCGTACCTATGCTCGCCAACATCCTCATCTTCTTTGGCGGCAACCTGCTGATCCAGATGATCGATCCCGCGCTGTCCATCCCCTCGGTTATCGAGAAGCTGCTCGCTGCCCCGCTTTCCGTCGCAGTTGACTCTGTGCCCGGCGCACTGCTTATCTGCTTCATGACGCTGCTGTTTTGGTGCTTTGGCGTCCACGGCAACATGATCGTAATGCCCATCACCGCCCCGGTCTCGCTTGCCGCCTTTGCCGCCAACGCCTCGCTCTATGCTGCCGGGCAGCCGCTTGAGTTCCACCCGGTGCTCATGTCGTTGGCCATCAACCTCATCGGCGGCACGGGTAATACGTTCTCTTTTGTGGCGCTCTGCGCGTTTAGGGCAAAGTCGCAGCAGCTCAAGGCATTTGGCAGGGCATCGATCGTGCCGAGCTTCTTCCGTATCTCCGAGCCCGCGATCTTCGGCGCGCCCATCATCTTCAACCCGATCCTCATGATTCCGTTTGTGCTAGGCGGCATGATCTCGGCCCTGCTGTATTGGGGTGCGGTCTCACTGGGTCTTGTCTCTAACTTCTACATCTTGGTGAGCGGCACGTTCCCCATCTTCGTTCAGGGCTTTGTCCAGTGCCTCGACCCGCGCATCTGGGTGTTTACGATCGTTTTGATCGTGGTCATGGCTGTGGTCTGGTACCCGTTCTTTAAGGTGTACGATAACCAGCTCCTGGCTCAGGAGCAGGAGAACGCCGCGGCAGCTTCTGCCGAGGATGCTGAGTAGCATGAGTTACTTTGACAGAACGTCTGCCGCCGGTATGCCCGAGGGCTTTTTGTGGGGTGGTGCCCTCGCCGCCAACCAGGCCGAAGGGGGCTGGAACGAGGGCGGCCGCGGCATGTCGCACTCCGACCTGATCCCACAGGGTTCCGACCGCTGGGATGTAATGTTTGGCAGGCAAAAGCCCGTGGACGATCCGGACAGGCTGTATCCATGCCGCTGGGGCAACGACTTCTTCCATCATTGGCACGAGGATGTCGAGCTCTTTGCCGAGATGGGCTTTAAGTGCCTGCGTCTTTCAATTTGCTGGAGCCGTATTTTTCCCACAGGGATGGAGGCCGAGCCCAACGGCGAGGGCTTGGAGTTTTACCGTCAGGTATTCGAGGCGCTGCGCGAGCATGGAATCGAGCCGCTTGTGACGCTGTCGCACTACGACTATCCGTTGGCTCTGGTCGAGCGCTATGGTGGCTGGCAAAGCCGAGAGATGATCGAGCGGTATGCGCACTACGTCGAGACCGTCGGACGCGCGTACCAGGGCCTCGTGCGTTATTGGCTTACGTTCAACGAGATCAACAGCGTGGCGCTGTCCTATCTCAACGCGGGTGTCACGCTCGAGGATGAGCGTGACCGTGCAGCCGTGACTGCGGCGTTCTCGCACCATATGTTTATGGCGAGCGCTCGCGCTGTCGAGATTCTGCACAAGATCGATCCCGCAAACAAGGTGGGTTGCATGGTCGCTGCCGGTGCGACCTATCCGTACCGTTGTGCGCCCGAGGACGTATGGCTTGCGTATGAGGAGGACCGCGGCCGCTACTTCTACACAGACGTGATGGCTGCGGGCGCCTATCCTGCTTGGAAGCTGCGTGCACTCGAGAAAGAGGGTGTTCACGTGCCCTTTGAGCCGGGCGATACGGAGTATCTGGCAGAGCATACGGTCGACTTCATCTCGTTCTCGTACTATTGCTCGCGCTTGGTGTGCGCCGATGATCAGGTGATCGCCGAGAAGGCGGAGGGCAACGTGTTCCCGACGCTGCGCAATCCGTACCTCAAGGATAAAGAGACTGCCTGGAAATGGCAGATCGATGCGCTGGGTTTGCGCGTGACGCTTGCCGGCTACCACGATCGTTACCATCTTCCGCTCTTTATCGCTGAGAACGGTGTGGGCGGACTCGATGCGCTGGAAGACGGCAAAGTCCACGATGCGTATCATATTGATTACCTGCGAAGGCATATTCTTGCGCTGCGCGATGCAATTGTCGAGGACGGTGTTGACCTGATGGGATACACGCCGTGGGGCTGTATCGATTTGGTGTCGGCCTCGACGGGGCAGATGAAGAAGCGCTATGGCTTTGTTTATGTTGATGCCGATGATATGGGCAAAGGCACGTTCGATCGCTACCGAAAGGACAGCTTCTGCTGGTATCAAAAGGTCATTGCATCAAATGGCGAGGACTTGAGTTAACCCTTGCAAGCCTGCTGCCCCCGCGGCCCGTTTCGGCCGCGGGGGCTTTTGCTATTTACCTAGTCCCCGATGAGACCCTCATTCTGTGGGTAGTCATTGGGGACGTTCTTAAACGACTAGTCATTTAAGTCTGTCCCCAATGACTGCGGAAACCCGGCACCTGGGGACGTTCCTTTTCTGCCGGCAGCTTGGAACAGTCCTTAAAGCCCGCATCAATCAACTGCGGAAAGCGCATCCCAGAATGAGCGTCCAACATGGGACATGGTTTCCCTTGAGGGCCTCAACCGGAAAATGCATCCCGGAACGTTGCCGGAAAGTGGAACGTAGTTTCCCAAACAGGCCGTGCGCGGAAAGTGCATCTCGCTATCGAACTTCAAAGCGGGATGCATTTTCCGTGCCAGCAGTTCCGGGCAGCCAGAGACCACTCATTTAAGTCTGTCCCCAACGACTAGTAGTAGGCCCACATGGCTTCGACTTCGTTGAGGACCTCTACGACGCCCCAGCGGCGGGCGCTGCGGCTGGCCGAGTTGGGATCGAAGACTTCAATCTGGTCGGCGTCGTCAATACCGTAAAGTACAATGTAGTGGCCCACGTTGGTAAAGGTGCCCGGCCGAACGGCGGCGATGACGGGCGCTCCCGAACGCAGCGCCTGAGTCATCGAGTCGCGATTGTTATGAAGCTCCGTTCCGTTAAGTCCCAACTGCCACGCACCGCTCGTCATAAACGACCATTCGGTTGCACCGGTGGGGGCGTAATTGCCTGCCTCGGAAAGCGCGCACATATTGACGGGGGTCATATCGGTGCGTCCCGTCTTAAAGATATAGACCATGGTGAGGCACGTAGGCCCGCAGGCATTTTGGCGGATGGTACCGCCGGCGTAAGGCAGCTCCGACCATGCAGGGTCGATCTGATAGATATGGGGCATCGTGCCGGCTTGCCATTGCGAGCGCGGGGTCGAAAAGGCGAAAGAATAACCGGGCGCGACGGGGGCCTTGAGCAGCTTGTCCTCGGCGGTGGGCTCGAGACCGGCCGAGCCGTGGGACATACAGGAGCTCATAAGCACAAAGACCAGACAGATGAGGATAGAGCACAGTGCGAGGCAAAGCCGACGAGCCGGCAGGGCGGGGGCATTCACGTACGATGTCGAGCGGTAGGGCTTGCCGTCGCGTCCGCCTTGGGGATGCGAAAAGAAGCGGTTGATATGGCTGCCGGGCTGACGTGCGCCGTTGCGGCGCAGTTGCGGAACCTCGGCTTGGCGCTGTCGAGTGCGCGCGCCCAAGCGGCTATCTTGCTGTGCGCTTGTGCCCGTGCTCGGACGGCCACTCTGCCGTGTTCTGTTTGTCTGCTGCCGAGACGAAGGCCTGGGTTGCTCTTGAGGGCGTTGCGGATTGCTGCTCGTGGCACTTCTGGGCGTCGGCGTGGTGCGGCCAGCAAGGCGAACGCTTTGTCGCCGTTGATCACCGTCGTTGTATCCGTATGCCATTCGTACCGCCTTGTCTCATGTATAACCTGTCTATCCTACAAAAAAGATGTGCAACAAATGGGTCCGCGCGTCAAAAGCTCGGTAAACGGTACGAAAGGCGCAAAACACACGGCCTCAAAAACATCTCTATATGCGTCCGATGAGCGTACGCCCGTCGGACGGGCGACAACAATGAGCGGCAAACCGTGCCGTTCGTCCCAAAAACGGCGCCGCTCGTTTTGCAGTTCTGCCTTCGGTCGAGCCACAAGCGGCGCTGCTGTGCCAAGGCCGTATCTTAAAGCCATGAAATAAAAGCGCGCGGCAAAACAGACCGCGCAAGGGGTGACGCCAAAGAGGCGTCAATAAGGAAAGGAGGGGAACGATGGCGGACAAGAACGCAGAAGTTGCAGTCGAAGGTAACGGCGGCATGAAGAAAACGCTTTCGCTCTGGAACTTCTTCACCATCGGTTTCGGTGCCATCATCGGAACTGGCTGGGTTCTGCAGGTCGGCGACTGGATGGTCGTGGGCGGCGGTCCCGTTCCCGCTATGATCGCATTCCTCTTGGGTGCAATCTTTCTCGTGCCCGTCGGAGCTGTTTTCGGTGAGCTCACGGCTGCTATCCCCATCTCGGGCGGCATCGTCGAGTATGTCGATCGTAGCTTTGGCCGTACGCTGAGCTATATCACCGGTTGGCTCCTGGCCCTGGGCAACGGCATCCTGTGCCCGTGGGAGGCAATCGCTATCTCGACCCTCGTGTCCGAGATGTTCGGCAGCCTGCCCGGTCTTGAGTGGCTGCGTGCCGTCAAGCTCTATACCATCCTGGGCGCCGACGTTTACCTGTTCCCGACGCTGATCGCGCTCGGCTTTGCAACCTACGTCATCTTCCTCAACTTCCGCGGTGCCAGCTCGGCCGCCAAGCTGCAGGCCTTCCTGACCAAGGCCCTGCTCTGCGGCATGCTGCTCGCCATGGGCGTCTCGCTGTTCACCGGCTCGCCGGACAACGCCATGCCCGTGTTCTCCCAGGTCACCGGTGCTGGCGGCGGCAAGCCTGCTACCGAGGGCACCAGCCTGTTCGCAGGCATCGTTTCGGTCCTGGTTCTGACCCCGTTCTTCTACGCCGGTTTCGACACCATTCCTCAGCAGGCTGAGGAAGCGGCCGAGGGCCTCAACTGGAACAAGTTCGGCAAGATCATCTCCCTGGCCCTGCTGGCCGCAGGCGGCTTCTACATGGTCTGCATCTACTCGTTCGGCACCATCCTCGACTGGCATGAGTTCGTTAAGAGCCCGGTTCCCGCGCTTGCCTGCCTCAAGGGCATCAACATGCTCCTGTACCTGGCCATGCTCGTCATCGCCACGCTTGGACCCATGGGCCCGATGAACTCCTTCTACGGCGCCACGAGCCGCATCATGCTCGCCATGGGCCGAAAGGGCCAGCTGCCCGAGAAGTTCGCCGAGGTCGATCCCAAGTCCGGCGCTCCCAAGCTCGCCTGCGTCGTTCTGGGCGTCATCACCGTCGTCGGTCCGTTCCTGGGCAAGAACATGCTCATACCTCTGACCAACGTGTCGGCTCTCGCCTTCATCTTCTCCTGCGGCATGGTCGCCCTCGCTTGCCTGCGCATGCGCTTCACCGAGCCCGACCTGCCTCGTCCCTACGAGGTGCCCGGCGGCAAGTTTGGCATCAGCCTCGCTATCGTTGCCTGCGGCACCATCATTGGCCTGCTCGTGATCCCGTTCTCTCCCGCCTCCCTCAACATGGTGGAGTGGAGCATCGTGATCGGCTGGTTGGCTATTGGCCTGGCCCTCATGGCTTTCACCAATTCCCGCAAAAAGTAACGCCTAGCCGGGGCGGATCGGGTGCGTGGAATTCTCTCTTCCGCGCACCGAACCCGGCGCCACTTGGGTAGCTTTGTGAGGCCTTAACCCAACACGGCCTCGCCCACTATATGGATCCATAAGGAGGAACCATGTCCACTAAGTATGCAATCGTTGGCGGTAAGCTCATCGACGGTACCGGTGCCGAGCCGGTCGAGAACTCCCTCGTTCTCGTCGACGACAACGGCAAGATCGAGTACGCCGGTGCTATGCAGGACCTTCCCGAGGGCGTTGAGGTTATCGACGCCGCCGGCAAGACTGTCCTTCCCGGCCTGATCGACACCCACCTGCACTTCTCGGGCAACTTGACTGACGATGACACCGACTGGGTCATGCAGCCGCTCCTCGAGAAGCAGGCCGTCGCCGTCAAGCAGGCCTATGACTGCCTCACCCACGGCCTCACCACCGTCTGCGAGATCGGCCGCTTTGGTATCCAGATCCGTGACTGCATCGACAAGGGCGTCTTCAAGGGCCCGCGCGTTCTGGCCACCGGCCTTGGCTTCTGCCGCGTTGCCGGCCACGGCGACTCCCACCACTGCAGCCAGGAGCTCAACAAGGAATCGCACCCCTGGGGCGATCAGGTCGACGGTCCTTGGGATCTGCGCAAGGCCGTCCGTCGTCGCCTGCGCGAGAACCCCGATGCCATCAAGATCTGGGCTACCGGTGGCGGCATCTGGCGCTGGGACTCCGGCCGCGACCAGCACTACTGCTCCGAGGAGATTCAGGCCGTGGTCGAAGAGGCCAAGATGGTCGGCATCCCCGTGTGGAGCCACTGCTACAACAACCACGCCGCTGCCTACGATTCCGTTCGCTTTGGCTGCGAGCAGCTGATTCACGGCTTCGATATCGATGAGCGCACCATGGACCTCATGGCCGAGCAGGGCACCTTCTTCACCCCGACGATCGCCTTCCTGCCCACCTGGTACGCCACCTATCCGCCCGTCTACGTCCCCGAGCTGCACGACAAGTACGAGGGCACCTTGGTCGAGAAGGAGCTGCAGCGCAACTACGACTGCCTGCGCGAGGCCAAGAAGCGCGGCGTCGTCATGACGATCGGCTCCGACTCCTTCTCCTTCGTCACCCCGTACGGCACCTGCTCCATCGAGGAGATGTACGAGTTCGTCGACAAGATCGGCTTCACCCCGGTCGAGACCATCACCTGTGCCACCCTCAACGGTGCCAAGATGTGCCACATCGAGGACGAGACCGGTTCCATCGAGGCCGGCAAGTGCGCCGACCTGCTGGTCGTCAACGGTGACGTCGCCGCCGACATCCACGTGCTCAACACCGACAACATGGACGTCATCATGAAGGACGGCTGGATTGTCGAGGGCGGCACCTTCGGCGAGGCAAACAAGTACAGCGCCTAAGCTACCGTTCATCGATGGCTTGATGTAAAACACAGTATTTGATTGCATAATGCAATGGAGAGGGTCGCTTGCGGCCCTCTTTATTGCTATGGGGTGCGTCAGTAAGAAGGAGATGACAGTGGATCTCAATAGGCTGATTCTGGGCAAGAGCTACAACTCTACCAAGGTCTTTCGTACCGCTCAGCATGTGGTTCAAGCCATCTTGCTCGGTATTGTCGTTCCACTGCTTATCCTGCTACTCATCTGGGATCTAACCGATAATCCCAATCCCGTTCCGGCCGTTGTCGTCATTGCCGGCTTGGTCATGCTGTGCTTCTTCTTCTCGTACGTCTTTGTCGTTCCCGACGACCTCACATCGAGCGCAACCGACCGCACGCTCGCCATCGCATCAAAAATATTCGCCTACACGTCGCGCGGCCTTACGCCCGAAGCTGCTCTGGGCGCCTCTAAGATCATCCTGTCCGAAACTATCGCCTCTGCCATCTGCTTTACCGACGGCAGGCAGGTGTTGGCGAGCTGGGGCGAGGACTCGGCAAAATGCCCCGCGGGCACCCCGGTGGTACTGCGGACTACGCTCAACGTGATCAACAGCGGTGAGCAAAGCGTGTTCTCGCGCGATGCCTCGACCGAGACGGGTGGCTACTTTCCGCGCCTGCGCGCCGGTATTGTCGCGCCGCTTACCGTGCGCGGGCATTGCGTGGGCACGCTCGAGCTGTATTATCCCCGTCTGAGCAGCATCGATATGCGCCAGACGGCGCTTGCCTCGGGCTTTGCCGACCTCATTTCCACGCAGCTTGCGAGCTTTGAGCTTGAGCGCCAGGACGAGCTTACGGCCCGCGTGGAGCTGCGCGCCTTGCAATCGCAGGTCGATCCTCATTTTCTGTTTAACACCATCAGCACCATCGTGTCGCTCGTTCGAACCGAGCCCGACAAGGCGCGATCGCTGCTGATCGACTTCTCCAACTACTATCGTCAGACGCTTTCTGATTCCGATACGCTCACCACGCTCGAGCACGAGGTGGAACAGGGTACTCGTTATATCAATCTTATGCAGGCCCGGTATGGCGACGGCCGTTTGCGCGTCTCGGTCGATATCGACTTTGAGGTGCGCGATTGCATGGTGCCGCCGTTTATCTTGCAGCCGTTGCTCGAAAACTGCATCAAACACGCGCAGCGCGAGACCGAGCCGCTTTCTATTCATGTTAGGGCTTTCGAGACCGATGACGGTTTGGAGATCATCGTCGAGGACGATGGCATCGGTATGAGCGAAGAAGTCTGCGCGCATCTGTTTGAGCAGCATCGCCGAGAGGAGCCCGAGAGCATTACCGCCGACGGCTCCATCAAACGAGGCTGCGGCTTGGCGCTCTTCAACGTGCTTCAGCGCATCCATTTCTTTTACGGAGAAGATTCTGGCATGCGCGTGAAGTCCCAGGAGGGCGTTGGCACGCAGGTCATCGTCGAGCTGAACGGCGAGCCGCATGAGCCGGCGCCGTTGACGGCGTAGCACGCGGTTGGATTGAGAGAAAAAGAGGGGAAGCACATATGTCCGAAGGCTGGAACATCTTGGTGGTTGATGACGAGCCTCCCATTAGGGCTGAGCTGCGCTATCTGTTGGAAAAGGATGCGCGTGTGGGTCAGATTGCCGAGGCGGGCAATGTCACCGAAGCCGTGGAGTCGATTCTGTCGAACAAGCCCGACGTGCTGTTTTTAGACATTACCATGCCCGGTCGCTCGGGAATTGAGCTTGCCGAGACGCTGCAGAACCTAAAGACGCCGCCGGTGGTTGTGTTTGTGACAGCGTTTGCCGAATTTGCCGCCGATGCGTATAACCTCGATGCGGTCGACTATGTCGTCAAGCCGGTCGAGGACGCACGCCTGTCAAAGGCACTCGACAAGATCGAGGCAGCCTTGGGTGCCCGTCGTGTTATCCATGCTCCGCGCCAACCTTTGCGTCTGACGGTGGACCGCGGGGGCAAAAAGGTGTTCATTCCCGCCGCAGACGTCTGCTACTTTGAGGCGCGCGCCGATTTTTGCAACGCCATCTGCGCCGAGGGAACGTACCTGATCAATGAGTCGATCTCTTCGCTCGAGCGTCGCTTGGACTCCGAGGGCTTTATTCGCGTTCATCGCAGCTACCTGGTCAATTTGGAAGACGTGCACAATGTTGAGATTGGCTCCACGGGGTTGATGGAGCTCAGGCTCGACCGCGTGAACTCGACGGTACCGGTGTCCCGTCGTCGTGCCGCCGAGGTCAAGTCGCACCTGGGGCTTGCGTAGACGGTCTGCATGCCGTCGTTTACCATCGCAGGTTTGGCATGGGCGCGCGGTGGGCATAATGGGTGGCATCGAATGAAATCGAAAGGATCATTATGCCCGCGCTTATCACCCATCATCTGTTTGGCGAGGAAAGCATCGACCGTCTTCCGCAGGGCGTCATCACGTCCGATGAAGAGCGCATTGCCTTTATCTTGGGCAACCAAGGCCCCGACCCGTTTTTCTTTCACATTCTGACACCGCGTGTTTCCGACTGCACGCTGCTGGCGCAGGTCATGCATCGGTCGCGTATGTCTCGCCAGTTCGCGTGCCTGCGCGACGGCGTGTCGCATCTGCTGCCGCGCGACGCCAGCTTGGGTCGCGCCTTTGCGCTGGGCCTGCTGTCTCATTACGTGCTCGACCGCAACGCCCATCCCTTTGTCTATGAACAGCAGTTTGGCATCGTGGAGTCCGATTCAGAGCTTGAGGATTCGAGCAGTCAGGTCCATGCCGTGATCGAGAGCGACCTGGATGTACTGATGCTGCAGCTTAAACGCGATGGCGCTACGGTCGACGATTACCCGCCGGCGGGCGAGATCGTCACTACCGATCGCATCAATCGCGTGGCCGGCGTGCTGATGAGCTATGTTGCCGGACGCGTGTACGGCATTGACATTCCGGCGGGGGAGTACGGTGCTGCCGTTGCCAATATGCAGCGACTTTACCGCGCGATTGAGCCGGCCGGCTCCGCAAAGACGCGCGCGATCTCGCTGGTTGAGGGCTTGGTGCACGACTACTCGCTGCTCGACGGCCTTGCCCATCGCGTGACGACGGAGCTGCCCGAGCGCACCGGTAACCTGGGCCATCTGACATGGAAGAATCCCTTTACCGACGAGGTCTCGAACGAGAGTTTCCCCGAGGTCTTTGATCGCGCGCTGGTCGATTACGAGTGCACGGTCGCACGTTTTATCGAGACCGGTGACATGGATGCCGTGACCAGTCACGTCAACTACAGCGGTCGCGTGCTCAATGCCGATGAGGAGTTCGACCGCGAGGAATAGGGCCCGTGCGTGCCCCTTTGCCGAATCCTTACCGGCGGTTCTGGACAATTGGGGTACGATGAACTAACTGCATATCGGGCGAATACGAAGGGTCCCTGTCCATGAAATACACCAAGCTCGAGCGTAACTGGGTTATGTATGATGTGGGCAATTCGGCCCTCGTGCTGCTCAATACCTCGGTGGTGCCCATTTACTTTAACGCCATCAATACCGGCGCTTCTTCGGCCGACCTGGTGGTCGCCTGGGGCAATGCGCAGACGATTGCCTCGCTGGTCATCGCCATGCTCATGCCCATTCTGGGCGCGCTTGCCGACTACGCCGGCAACAAGATCAAGTTCTTCTTGGGCTTCTTCCTCACGGGCCTGGTGCTTTGCCTGGCGCAGGCTATCCCAATGTCCGCCATGGCATTTTTGACCGTGTACGTGCTGTGCACCATCGGCCTTAACTCTTCTATGACGTTCTACGACGCCATGCTGCCCGACATTACCACCGACGAGCGCATGGACGCCGTGTCCAGCTCGGGCTATGCCTGGGGCTACATCGGTTCCACCGTGCCGTTCGTCATCTGCCTGGCGCTCATCATGGGCGGCCCCGCTCTTGGCGTCCCCACCATGCTGGCAACGCGTCTGTCGTTTATCATCACTGGTGCCTGGTGGCTCATCTTTACCCTGCCGCTCATTCGCACCTATAAGCAAAAGTACGGTCGCGAGCGCGGTCCCGAGGACACCATCGGCCACATCGTGGGCGGTGTGTTCTCCGAGGTCGGACACACCATGCGCGAGATCGCCCACAACAAGACCGTGCTGGTCTACATGATCGCGTTCTTCTTCTATATCGACGGTGTGCACACGGTCATTTCCATGGCAACCAGCTACGGATCGGCCTTGGGCATCGATTCGACCCAGTTGGTCCTGGCGCTGCTCGTCACGCAGTTCGTGGCCTTTCCGTCCGCCATCATCTACGGCAAGCTCGCCGGCCGCGCGGGAACGCTCAACATGATCCTGGCGGCAGTTGCCGCCTATATGGGCATCGTGCTCTTTGCCGCGTTCTTCCTCAAGACCGCCTTTGAGTTTTGGGTGCTTGCCATTATGGTCGGCCTGTTCCAGGGCGGCGTGCAGGCGCTCAGCCGTAGCTACTTTGGCCGCATTATCCCCAAGGAAAAATCCAACGAGTACTACGGCTTCTTTGACATCTTTGGTCGTTATGCAAGCGTTATGGGCACCTTCCTGGTGTCGGTCGTCACCTCGCTGACCGGCAACCCGTCGCTGGGCGTCCTTTCCATTGGCGTGCTGCTGGTCGTTGGCTTTATGCTGCTGGTCCGCCTGTCCCGCATGACTCGGGCGGCAGAGCATGCCGCATAGGAGCGAGCGGCTATTGTGCCTGTCCACGGTACTCTTTTGGGGTTATCCGCAATAAACATTGCGACTTGCGAGCAATGATTTGCCCAAGTGGGTATGATGGAATCAGCTAGGTCGCGGGGCGTCGCCTGTGTTTGGCGGCGTCCCGTTTTTGTGTTGCAGGGAGGGTAAGGCATGAACGCCACAGTCGTGATTCCAACGTATTGGGCGGGCGATGACGCTTGCGCAAACGCCCCTGGCACCTATGACCATTCGACGCGACTCAACGCCGACAATCCCGAACTCGACCGCTGCCTGGCCTCGCTTGAGCAGGTACGTGACATCCCGCGCATCATCCTTTTGGTGGTCTGTCCCGTTTCTGCCACAGCCGATGTGTCGCTGCGCGTGCACGAGATTGTCGACGCGCATCCCACGCTCAAGGTCACCGTTGTCACCAACACCCAGGCCTCGCGCATTGCAGACCGGGTTGCTCAGATCGCGCCCAAGGGTTCGGGCGAGTGCGTGAGCCTGCGAGGCTACGGTGCCATCCGCAACATGGGGCTAGCCTGTGCCGCTGTGCTGGGGCATGACGCGGTCATCTTTATCGATGACGACGAGACGGTTATCGATGCCGACTTTATGAAGCGCGCGACCTATGCGTTGGGGCAGCAGACACGTCAGGGCTTGCCGATCTTGGTCAAGAGCGGCTATTTCTACGATCGCGACGGCTCGCCGCTGGCTCCCACGGACAAGGCGGGCATCTGCCATCGTTGGTGGACCAAGCGCATCGAGTTCAACCGTTGGATGAAAAAGGCGCTCTCGGGCACCCGCATCTCGCGCTCCAACTACGTGTGCGGCGGCCTGATGGCCCTGCACGCCCGCGCCTTTACGCGTGTAGCCTTTGACCCGTTTATCACCCGCGGCGAGGACTTGGATTACCTCTTTAACATGCGCATGTTTGGCTACGACGTGTGGTTCGATAACGAGTGGACCGTGCGTCATCTGCCTCCGGAGTCCGAAAAGCGCTCACCGCGCTTTATGCAGGATGTATACCGTTGGTACTACGAAAGGGCAAAGTTGACATTCGCCGCGCATCAAAAGGAGCTCATTCCCGTTACGGCGGCATCGCTCATGCCCTACCCGGGCCCGTGGATTTCGCGCGAGCTCGACGACCGCGTGCGCAAGACCGCTATGGTCCGCAGCGTGTTTACCCGCGAGCATGAGGGCTACCTGCGCATCTGGCGCCATGGTATCGACGAGGCAAAGGCCTATGCGCGCCAAAACGCTGCAAGCTACCTGCGTTTCCAGAGCTTTTGGCCCAAGATCATGGACGGGCTTTGGCGTGACGCACAACTGATCAGTATCCTGGAGGGGGCCGAATGATCGACCGCCGCGCCCAGCGCGATAGTTCAATATCAATCTTTCGCATCATTGCCGTTGCCTGCGCCATTTGCGTGCTGGTGTACTTTATTTTTGCCTTGGTGACCGGTATCGAGCCGATCGCCACGGTGATTGCCTGCGCGCTGCTGTGCATCTTTCTGTGCATCTTTATCTTTTTGACGCTCAATCCCGATTCGGTGCGCTCCCAGTACACCGAGGAGACGCTCTCGGTGGCCTCGGCCATGCTTGAGGACATTAAGGGCGGTCTGACGCAGGAGTCGGCGCGTTTGGTGTGCCGGCGCATTTTGCCCGAGACGCGCGCCATGACGGTGGCCATCACCGACGAGGGCAACGTGTTGGCCTGCGCAGGCGAGTTTGAGGAAAAACTACTGCCAGATTCTCCCATCCACACGCTTGCCACACGCTACGTTATCGAACATGGCATCGTGCAGTCGTTCAACCGTATGGTGGATGTCGTGGGCTCGGACGGCTCGCACAACCAAGTCCCCGCCGGCATTATCGCCCCCATCAAGGTGGGCGATCGTACCGTCGGCACGCTCAAGTTCTACTACAAGACCCCGCGCGCCGTCGACCGTACCCAGTACGCGCTTGCCTCGGGCTTTGCCGAGATCTTGTCCACGCAGCTCGCCATCCACGAGCTCGAGGTGCAAAAGGAACTCACGGCGCGCGCCGAGGTGCGTGCGCTGCAAGCGCAGATTAACCCGCACTTCCTGTTCAACACGCTGAACACCATTGCATCGTTTACGCGCACCGACCCGCTGCGGGCCCGCGAACTGCTTCGTGAGTTCTCATCGTTCTATCGTGCCACGCTCGACAACTCGGGATCGCTTATTCCGGTCTCGCGCGAGGTCGCACAGACCAAGCGCTACCTTACCTTTGAGAAGGCCCGCTTTGGCGAGGACCGCGTGCTTGCGACGTTCGATGTGTCCGAGGACGTGGAAGATACGCTGGTGCCGGCGTTCGTGATCCAGCCGATTGTCGAGAACGCCGTACGTCATGGTATGGGCGATGACGACGCCCTGAGGATCGACGTGACCGTTCACCAAGACGGCGAGGATGCAATCTTGATTGCCGTGGCCGATAATGGCGTGGGCATGGATGAGGGTACCGCCGCCAGACTGTTTGACGAGCGTTCTGCCCGTCCCGACGCCAGCTCTCCCCAGGGTGGCGGCGCCGGTGTGGCCATGCACAATATTTCGGAGCGCATCCATCGCTTTTATGGGCCGCACTCCTATACGCGTGTCGAATCGGCGCCGGGCAAGGGCACCAAAGTGCTCCTGCATCTTGATTTGTCAGAGAGTATCTTTGACATTCAAGAGTAAAATAATTGGTTACGGGTTTAACGCCGGTTGGCGGATGCCCGGCGAAGTTTGTTGACGAAAGGTTTTACCCTATGCTGCGTGCAATGATTGTGGATGACGAGGCGCCGGCTCGCTCGGAGCTTCGCTTCTTGCTCGAGCAGACGGGCAAGATCGGCACGATCACGGAGGCGTCGAGCGTCCGCTCCGCCATCGAGATGCTTATGGAAAGTCGCGTGGATGTCGTGTTTCTCGATATCTCGATGCCCGGTGCCTCGGGCCTGCAACTTGCCGAGGCGCTGCATAAGCTCAAAAATCCGCCGGCGATCGTGTTTGTGACTGCGTATAGTGACCATGCGGTCGAGGCATTCGACGTGGATGCCGTCGATTATCTGATGAAGCCGGTCGAGGAAGCTCGCTTGGATCGCGCGATCGAGAAGGTCATGCAACGCGCCAAGCCGGTTACGGACAGCAAGGTGACCATCGAGCGTATCCCGGTGGAAAAGGGCGGCCGCAAGGTGCTCATTCCCGTGGACGACATTCGCTTTATCATGGCCAAGGACGATTACTCCTGCATCTATACCGTCGATGATCGCTTTTTGTCGACGACCTCGCTGGCGCAGTTTGAGGCCAAGCTCTGCGACTTTGGCTTCTTCCGTGTTCACCGCCGCTATATCGTCAACTTGGCGTGCGTCACGGACGTCGAGACGGTGCCCTCGGGCGCCATCCAGCTGGGCATTACGGGCGTCGACGAACGCGTGCCGGTTTCGCGCCGCCGCGTCGTGCCGCTCAAGAAGGCCCTGAGTCTCTAGCACACTGGCCCCGCAGCCCTGTAGACCCATCGTCTGCGGAGCCGTGGGGCCTTTTTTGTATGTATCTGCCGAATCGTTTTTTGCGGAAGGGATCCCATGAACAGTGCAAGCGCCAAGCGCATCGACATCATCTCGGACACCCACGGCTATCTTTCGCCTGCGCTTCTGGATGAGCTTGAGGGCGCAGACCTGATTATCCACGCCGGCGACCTCACGTCAGAGATGGACTACGAGCACCTATGCACCATCGCTCCCGTGCGGGCCGTACTGGGCAACAACGATTACTACCGCGACTACGGCCCCGATGTAGACCGTCTTGCGCTCTTTACCTACGAAGGCCTTAAATTCGCCGTAGCCCACTACCGCGAAGACCTTCCGGTGGGATCCGTAGACGTAGCCATCAACGGCCACACCCACGTAACCAAAGAAGCCCAAGTGGGCCGTTGCTTAGTCCTCAACCCGGGCAGCGCCAGCTACCCCAGAGGCACCCGAGGCCCCACCATGGCCAGAATGCTAGTAAAAGACGGCAAGATCCTAAGCACTAAATTTATTGACCTAGAGTAACCACAACAAAAGCGGGGGATGCAGATGCGTCTCCCGTTTCCATTTGAGCCAAAGGCAGAGCTTCAACAAAAACAATCAGACCAACCCCGCCGAGGAGCACGCGGGCTAGCCGCGCAGCGGCGCACGCCCGCAAAACTGGTTGAATAATGTGACGGCAGGGAGGGCTTCCGGGGCTGGGGGCGGGGGTTAAGTTTGTCGCGAGTTCCGCACGCAAAGGAAAGCACTTAATGTGCTTTCCGTCTTGCGCAGGACTGTAGAGCAGCAAACTTAACCCCCGCCCCCAGCCCCGGAAGCCCTCCAGGATGGCCCCAAAAATTTTTTCAAAAAAGTTGTTGCGCGCCGGACAGACTTCTGTGTATACTAATCCCCGCAGCGCACGCGAGCGGAAACAAACGCGAACGCCTGCCTGGGGAGTTAGCTCAGTTTGGTTAGAGCGCCGGCCTGTCACGTCGGAGGTCGCGGGTTCGAGCCCCGTACTTCCCGCCAACGCAATTAAAGCCACGTCTTCGGACGTGGCTTTTTGCGTTTGATGCACTTTGTTTCGGTAGAACGATCGCCCTGGTGCATCTTCGCCCAGAATCCCCGCCCCTTCAGGAACGCAAGTAAAATCTAATAAGCATATCTGTCTAAACAACAGCTTTGTTGCGCAACACCTGTTCAACGAGACAGGGGGTTAGGTTATACTAAATTGCACTGTAGGCCGCATCTGATGCATTCCGCTCCAAGCGCGGCACTCAGTGGATATCCGATTTACCATTTGGATGTCCTGCGGTCATTTAGCGTCTCGACACAAGCTCGGCCCCGGAGCTCGTTCGAGCTGTTCGTATTCCTTGAAAGGGGAAAAATGGACATATCGAGGAAGACTGATTACGCCCTTCGTATGTTGGCGATGCTTGCCGAGGATCCGGAGCGTTTGCTTTCTGTTCGCACCGCTGCCGAAGAGGTCAATGTCCCGTATTCGTTTGCCCGCTCGATTCAGCACGGTTTGGTCCAGGCCGGTATTGTGGAGAGCCTGCGTGGCGTTCACGGTGGCATGCGTCTCAAGGTCAGTCCGGACGACGTTACCATTCGTCAGGTCGTCGAGGCCGTTCAGGGCCCTATGGTTATGAATGATTGCACCGCACCCGATGGCGACTGTGCACGCATGGGCACGTGCTGCTATCATCCCCTGTGGGCCGGAGCTCAAGCGTTGATGCGCGACTACCTCGATTCCGTTTCGCTCGGCGACATCGTCGCTCACCGCCAGTTCCCGGCCGTCGATTCCAAATTCGCCGACCGCGACGCGTTTCCCGAGTACGCCGCCTGTGCATGTGCTTGCCGGGAGGAATAGCGCCGCATAAGGAGCATAGATATGATTCAGGACCCCTTTCGTTCGATGATTCGTTCGGAAGGGGTCCTGCGTTATCGCGACCTTCCGTGGCGCCGCACGCGCGATCCGTACATCATTTGGCTTTCTGAGGTCATGCTGCAGCAAACACAGGTGCCGCGCGTGGAGACGCGTATGCCGGCGTGGCTCGATCGCTTTCCGACCGTGCAGGCGCTTGCCCAGGCCGCGCCTTCCGATGTTTTGGACGCTTGGCAGGGGATGGGCTACAACCGACGCGCTCTGGCGCTTCACGGGGCCGCTCAGCGCGTTGTAGAGGACTGGGACGGGGAGTTTCCGCGCGAGACGCGTGACTTGGTCGCTCTGCCTGGTATTGGACCGGCAACGGCGCAAGGTATCCGGTCGTTTGCGTTTGATCTTCCGGGCGTGTATCTGGAGACCAACGTGCGCACGGTCTTTCTGCATCACTTCTTTCCCGATGTACCGGCTGTTCCCGATCGCGAGCTGGTGCCGCTGGTTCAGGCGGCCTGTCCGGCGGCCCCCGGTACGGCGGCGGATGAGATTGCGCCCTTTGCCGCGCCTCAAGACGATGCCGACACGCCGCGCGCGTGGTATTACGCGTTGCTGGATTACGGCGCGTATCTTAAAAAGACGCTGCCCAATCCGTCCAGGCGGTCGGCGGGCTATAGCCGTCAGTCCAAGTTTGAGGGCTCGCGTCGCCAAAAGCGCGCCCACATCGTGCGCATGTTGTTGGCAGCGCGCGATGGGCAGCCGGCGGGCATTACGGTTGATGAAGCTGTTGCAGGCGTTAACGAGATGGAAGCGTCAGCCGGTCGCGGGCCGGTCGAGCGCGAGCTTGTCGCGGGCATTCTAGCCGACCTGGAGCGTGAGGGCTTTTGCCGAGCCGAGGGCGATCGCTGGCTGAGCATCTAGCCTGTGCAAATCTGAAGAACAGGATTGTAAGGTTTAGATTTCCGGCATGAGGGCATCCTAAAGACAAGGCCGCTCGAAGCCTACGGGCGGCATGCGTTGAAGGGAAGTACACCTATGGATTTTGAGAGCTCCCAAACCAAGAAGAACCTCGAGACCGCTTTTGCCGGTGAGTCCCAGGCACACACCAAGTATCGCTACTACGCATCTAAGGCCAAGAAGGATGGCTACGTTCAGATCTCGAATATCTTTGCCGAGACTGCAGGCAACGAGTCCGAGCACGCCAAACTGTGGTTTAAGTATCTGCACGACGGCGCCGTCCCCGATACTCTGGACAATCTGCGCGATGCCGCCGCAGGAGAGAACTACGAGTGGACCACGATGTATGACGAGTTTGCCAAGACCGCCGAGGAGGAGGGCTTTGTCGAGATCGCCGAGAAGTTCCGTGGTGTCGCCGCCGTCGAGAAGGCCCACGAGGAGCGCTACAACAAACTCGTCGAGCGCATTGAGTCGGGCGAGGTGTTTGAGCGCGAGGGCGTGAAGGTGTGGAAGTGCCTGAACTGCGGGCACCTGCACGTTGGTGCCGAGGCGCCCGAGGTGTGCCCGGTTTGTAACCACCCGAAGGCTTACTTTGAGGAGCAGGTGGTGAACTACTAGCGCCGATACGAACGTGGACTGCGGAGCGCAGGGCGGGGAAATACCTTTCCCTCTCGCTCACGGCTCCGCAGAGTCGCGCGAGGCAAAGGTATTTCCCCGCCCTGCGCCCCGGCGTTGGGTCGTCGCTTGCTCGTTACTGAAAAGCTGATATTAAAGTTTGTGTGCCGCCCCTTATGGGGCGGCACGTTTTGGTTCAAGACTTTAGTCTGCTGGGCGCGCAGCGGCCAGCTTCAACCCACCCGCTATGCGGGTGGAGACAAACGGCTTTACAAAGCCACCCCTCCGACCGATATTGACGATTGTTCAGGCCGTCAAGAATTCGAGTCGAAGGGGTGGTCGCCATGGCCCAGAAGGCCTACAGCCTTTCCCACACGAAGTGGATGTGCAAGTACCACATCGTGTTCACGCCGAAGTATAGGCGCAAAGTGATCTACAACCAAATCAGGAGCGACATAGGGGAGATCCTCAGGAAGCTGTGCGAGTACAAGGGGATCGAGATAATCGAGGGGCACCTGATGCCCGACCACGCGCACGTGCTGCTGGCGATCCCGCCGAAGTACAGCGTCGCGAGCGTCATGGGCTACCTGAAGGGGAAGAGCTCGCTGATGATATTCGACAGGCACGCCAACCTCAAGTACAAGTTCGGCAACAGGAAGTTCTGGGCGGAGGGCTGCTACGTGTCCGCCGTCGGCCTGAACGAGGCGACGGTCGCCAAGTACATCAGGGAGCAGGAGTCCCACGACATCGCGCTGGACAAGCTGAGCGTGAAGGAGTACGAGGACCCCTTCAAGAGGGGGTGATCCCGCCGGTTCGACCGGCACGCCACGGGTCAAGATGCACTAGGCCTGGACGAAGTCCGGGCCCGCGCCTTTAGACGCGAGCCCGGAGCCCGTGGGTTATACCCTAAGAGCAAACCACCCTTTTTAAGGGTGGTTCTGATTATGGGGGCTGGTTGGGACGGTGCCTTTGCTTGGGAGTACACTGGGTAGTGCTTTTGTTTGTTTGCTTCCTGTTGTGGGGTGTTATTTATGGGTAAGAAGTCTCGGGCTCGGGTTGCTGCTGCGGGGACTCGTCTTGATCCTCATCGCGTGGTTGATGAGAGCGGTAAGGCTGCGCGTGCCGATAAGGAGAAGAAGGTTGGTGCGCATGCTCATCCTGAGTGGGCGCCTCATTTGAATTCGGCTAGTGAGGATATGACTGCCAAGCTGTTTACTATGGTCGAGGTCATCTTGGGCGTGGTGCCTGTGGTGGTCATTGGCCTGTTCCTGGCCTCTAAGGATGCCACGAGCGTGGATAAGCTCACCGAGGTCTTTTCGCAGGAGCCCTCGATGGTGGTCACGTTTATTTCTGCGTGCCTGCAGCCGTTTGTGGCGTACATGCTGTACATGATTTATCGCAAATACTGCGAGGGCGATGCGGGCTTTGCCGCCGGCAACCTGATCGGTCTTTTGTGCTCCGAGATCCTACTGCTCAATATCCCGGGCGTCATCGGTATGGGCATCTTGCTGTGGCGTGTTTGGCGCAACGTTGCCCCGCACTTTGAGAGTTGGCTGTTTGAGCGCCGCGTAATGGGCGTGCTGGCAGACATCGCCGGGTCGCTCGTGATTCTCGTCTTGGCATTTATGTGCGCCACCGCCGCCCGCGGTCTCGCGGGCATGTAGTCTGTTCTCACCGACCACGGGGCGCAGGGCGGGGAAACCTTCCCCTCTCGCTCACGGCTTCGCAGGGTCGCGCGAGGCAAAGGTTTCCCCGCCCTGCGCCCCGGCGTTGAGTCGTCGCATGCTCGTTACAGAAAAGCTGATAATAAGTTTGTGTGCCGCCCCTTTGGGGCGGCACTTTTTGTGTGGGGTCCCGGTCTCCACAATTTTCGTCAAGCTATTGGTTAGATTTTGGTCAGTTGGCGTAAGGGTGGAAGGCCAAAAGATTGTTGGCGAAAAAAGCTCAGAGAAAGTGCTGGTAGGGGAGTTGTTGAGCTTTTCGACAGCTTTTGAGCAGAAGAAACTTTGTGGCTATTGCCGGCGATTGCGTTGTCGCGGTCATGGCGGTGCGGGATGCTGGTCGTAAGCGTCGAATGCTCCGATTTTGGAGGCCAGCATGGATCTGTTTCTTGAGACTCCGCAGCAACAAGCTGAGCGCATGCTGCGTCAGCAGCAACGACTCATGGAGATGCAGATGCAAGGGGCGGCAGCCCAGCCCTTTGCGCAAAATGTCGTGCCCGCTGCTGTACCTGCAGCTGTGCCCGGGTGTGAATCGGCGCCAGAGGCCTATTCCGTACAGCAAGATTCATATGCGCAGGAGCTCGCGTTCGACAAACGCCGCGCGCGCCGCCGCCGTTTGGGCCAGCGCCTGCGCACATTGGCGATGATCGTGCTCATCCCGCTGGGGCTTGCGGCCATCTTTCTGGCGTCGTATGCCCTCACGTGCATCCTCAACGGCGCATCGCCCAACGAGGTGCTCCAACATCTGTCAGCCCTCGGCCAGCGCCTAGGCGATGTCGTAACAACCATTCGTGCCGGCTGGGAGAGTTAGCGTTTGTCACATTAGGACTTCTAGGGTGTAGGGATTATCGCCACGAGTAGAATTCTTGCATCCTGTGGGTCCTGTCGTACGACTGAATAGTATTATTGAAGATGAATAATAATAGGATTTACTATGTATAAGCAGGATTTAGAGCAGACTCTTTTGGGCATTGATGAAGAGGCGGAGCTGGAAATAGGCCCACGAGACGATAGGCCGAGCGTTGTATTGGTGGGAGGAAGCGCCTTCATGCTAAACGATGTGACGAATCGGTCGGTTACACATGACATTGATGTGTTTGAGGCAGATAGGTGCCTCCGCGAGATCATAGCTCGATACCCCGAGGTGAATGGTATGGCGGTGGCATATTGTAATCAGATGCCATTCAATTACGAAGATCGTTTGATTCCCGTAGATATTGGGGCGCGTTTTATCAGGTACTTTACGCCATCCTTGGAGGACCTGGCGGTAATGAAGCTCTATGCCTACCGTCCGAACGACATCGTCGACCTCCATAGCCGAGCGTTTATCGACCGACTTGATTGGGATCTGCTCGAACGGCTTATATTCGACGAGGGAGAAGCGCTGGCGTCGTCGCCTTCGGAGCGAAGCTATCAAGAGATGGTCTGTGCATACAGACAATACAAAAAGGAGGTGCTCGGTTGAATCTGACCTTTGAGGGATTTTTGAAAGGCTATTGCCGAGAGCTGTCCGGGCAGCAGTCGCTGAGTTTTAGAAAACTGGTTGAGCAGGCGACGACGGTTGCGCCGCGCGTGGCGGAGCCTCTGTTTTTGCTCGCTTTGGCGCAAGGAAAAGCCGAATACGTTCTGGGTTTATCCGAGGGTTCGTGGATGGAAGAGGATTACCGAGGCGTTTTGTCCTTGTACGATCAAGCGGGTGGCATGGCGTCTCTATGCGCCAAAAGTGAGCTCCCTAACCGTTATGCCAACGTTTGGCGTGCGTATAGAGCGGTGAAGGAAAAGCCAGTGGCGGACAGAAGGATCAATGCCCTGATGCGAAAAAGAACATTGGGGGCGCTAGGGGAATCGGGCGTAACGCGCTACGGTCTCTGCCGCGATTTGAATCTGAATAAGGGAAACGTGTACGCATACTTAGCCGGCGATGACTCAAAGGTGAGCAGGGAGACGGCGCGTCGCATTATGGAATATGCGGAAGAGAGAAGCTCCCAAGAAGGGGCCGGGCGCCCGATGCGTGTGGCGGGGTAAGATTGATCGCGGTTTTGATTGATGATCGATTGAGTTTGTTGGGCGGAGTCTATGTCTGCTATTGATATCGTGCTTGTTGTGATCGCCTTGGTGGCGGTGGGGGTTGCTGTGGCTTGTGCCCTGCAGCTTAAGGGCCTTCGTGCCGAGCTGCAGGAGCGCGGCGATAGCGGGGCAGAGATGCTGGCTGCGCTCGAGCAGGCCAACAATGCGCTCGACACCCTCAATGTCGCGCTGGCCGAAACCCGCCGCACGGCAAATGCCATCGCGCAGCAGCAGGCAACCGATGCGGCCG
The DNA here is from genome assembly GCA_959019945.1 of uncultured Collinsella sp. Taxonomy (GTDB): domain Bacteria; phylum Actinomycetota; class Coriobacteriia; order Coriobacteriales; family Coriobacteriaceae; genus Collinsella. Next base: position 65,456 of record CAUEQD010000003.1, read on the forward strand.
TGGAGCAGCAACGCTACCTGACCATCGCGCGTGAGTTCTCGCAGGCTGGCGACCGTATGGATGACCTGCGTCGCGAGACGGCCCAACAGCTCGGTGCCAACCGCGAGGGCATCGAGCGCCGCCTGGACAAGGTGCGCGAGACGGTCGATGCCCAGCTGGGCGCCATCCGCAAGGACAACAACGTGCAGCTCGATCAGATGCGCGCGACGGTGGACGAGAAACTCTCCCGCACGCTCAACGATCGCCTGTCTGCATCGTTTAAGCAGGTGAGCGACCAGCTCGAGGCCGTGTACAAGGGTTTGGGCGATATGCAGTCTATCGCCACCGGCGTAGGCGACCTCAAGCGCGTGCTGGGCAACGTCAAGGCGCGTGGCATTTTGGGCGAGGTACAGCTGGGTGCAATCCTGGCGGACATCCTTACGCCCGACCAGTATCTGGAAAATGTCGCCACCAAGCCCGGCGCCTCGGAGCGGGTTGAGTTTGCCGTCAAGCTGCCGGTAGACGAGGGCGATCCCGTGCTGCTGCCGATCGACTCCAAATTCCCGGGCGACGCGTACGAGCATCTGCTCGACGCCCAGGAGTCGGGTGACGCTGAGGCCGTCGCCGCAGCGCGCAAGACGCTCGATGCGATGGTGAAACGCGAGGCAAAGGACATCTGCGAAAAGTACCTGAGCGTGCCCGCGACCACCAACTTTGGCATTATGTTCGTTCCGTTTGAGGGGCTGTACGCCGAGGTCGTCAGCCGTCCCGGGCTTATCGAGACCCTGGGCCGCGACTATCACGTCAACGTTGCCGGCCCCAGTACCATGGCGGCCATCCTCAACAGCCTGCAGATGAGCTACCAGACGTTTAGGCTGCAAAAGCGCACCGACGACGTGTTGCGTGTGCTCTCTGCCGTCAAGGCCGAGCTGCCGCGCTATCAGGCGGCGCTGCGTCGCGCCCAGCAGCAGATCGAGACCGCGGGTAAAACGGTCGAGGGCATCATCATCACGCGCACCAACGTTATGGAGCGCAAGCTCAAGGATATCGACGCGCTGGAAGACGCGCGGGAGGTCGACGAGATCTTGGGGCTTACGTCTGCGAGCTTGCTCGCAGACCAAAAAGACGAGGACTAGCTGCATCTGACGGTGGGGCGCCGGTGTAAACGCGGGGCGCGGGCGCTTTTCGCATCGTGCTTGCTTGAAGTGCGCTTCAATGTGCAACAATGGCGTTTCGCCCTATCAGACGCGAAAGGAAGCCCATGTCTCAGAGAAGCACCAGTCCGCTCAAACGCTCCACTGTGCGTCGCACGCTACAGCGTTTTTGGGATGTCACACGCACGCAGCCGCTGATCGTCTTTCTCTCGGTATTCTCGTCGGCGGGCTATATCTTTTTGCTCACGTTTGCCAACACCTACGTGATGGCCCTTATCGTCGACCGCGTCCAGGCCGGCCCCGTGGCGGGCAACCAGGTGTTTGAGGTCTTTGGTCCCTACATTCTGGCGCTCGTGCTTGTTAACCTAGTGGGCCAAATTCTCTCCAAACTGCAGGACTACACCGTCTACAAGCTCGAGATTGCGGGCAACTATCACTTGGCGCGCCTGTGCTTTGACACGCTCTCCAATCAATCCATGACATTCCACACCAGTCGCTTTGGCGGATCGCTTGTGAGCCAGACGAGTCGTTTTATGAGCGGCTACACGGGCCTGGTGGACGTGACGGTGTATTCGCTCATTCCCACCATCACCTCGGTTGTCTGCACGGTGGCGGCGCTCGCCCCGGTGGTACCGACGTTTACCGTGATTTTGGTGGGCATCATGGTCGTCTACATCGCATTTGTCTGGCTTATGTACAAGCGCATCATGCCGCTTTCGGCCGCGACGTCCGCCGCGCAGAACAAGCTGTCGGGCGTGCTGTCCGACGCGGTCACGAATATCCTGGCCGTCAAGACCTGTGGGCGCGAGGACTTTGAGCGCGACCTGTTCGATGCCGCCGACCGCGCCGCGCGCGACGCCGAAACGGTTTCGATGCACGCCATGATGCAGCGCAACTTTACGACCTCGGGCCTTATCGTCATCACCATGGCCGTGGTGAGTGTGTTCGTCGCGGGTGGCAACGCGTGGTTTGGCATTTCGGCCGGCGCGCTCGTCATGATCTTTACCTATACGTACAACCTCACCATGCGTCTGAACTACGTAAGCTCCATGATGCAGCGCATCAACCGCGCGCTGGGCGATGCGGCCGAGATGACGCGCGTGCTGGACGAGCCGCGTCTGGTGGCAGACGACGAGAACGCTCCCGAGCTTAAAGTGACCGAAGGTGCGATTGATTTTGAGCACCTGAGCTTTGCATACCGTGACGCCGCGGCGGGCGAGAACGTGTTCGACGACCTGACGCTTCACGTGGCGGCGGGCCAGCGCGTGGGCCTGGTGGGTAAATCGGGCTCGGGCAAGACGACGCTCACCAAGCTGCTGTTGCGCTTGGACGATGTGCAGGGCGGCCGCGTGCTCGTGGACGGCCAAGACGTTTCGCGCTGCACGCAGCAGAGCCTGCGCCGCCAGGTTGCCTACGTGCCGCAGGAGGCGCTGCTGTTCCATCGCTCCATTCGCGAGAATATCGCCTACGGCCGCCCCGACGCAACCGACGAGCAGATCCGCGAGGCCGCGCGCCTGGCAAATGCCCTGGAGTTTATCGACCGCCTGCCCAACGGCTTTGACACCATGGTGGGCGAGCGCGGCGTCAAGCTTTCGGGCGGCCAACGTCAGCGCGTGGCCATCGCCCGCGCTATCCTGACCGACGCGCCGATCCTGGTGCTCGACGAGGCGACGTCTGCCCTCGACAGCGAGTCCGAGGCGCTGGTGCAGGAGGCGCTCGAGAACCTGATGCGCGGTCGCACCTCCATTGTGGTGGCGCATCGCCTGTCCACCGTGGCGGCGCTCGATCGCATCGTGGTGCTGGCGGACGGCGAGATTGTCGAGGACGGTACGCATGCGCAGCTTGTCGAGGCGGGCGGCGAGTACGCAAGCCTGTGGGGCCGCCAGACCGGCGCATTTTTGGAGGCTTAAAGCCCCCATACGTGGGACAATCGTGCCCATAGGTTTGTTATGCCGCTGAAGCGAGGAGTCGTTATGCCACGCGAGACCAATGCCGCCAAACGCGAGCGCGCCATCGAGGTGTGCGAGCGCCTTAACCGTCGCTATGGCCCGGTCGAGTGCTTCTTGGACCACGAGAATCCCTTTAGGCTGCTCATCGCGGTACTGCTCTCGGCTCAGACGACCGACGCGCAGGTCAACAAGGTGACGCCCCAACTGTTTGCCCAGTGGCCCACGCCCGAGGCCATGGCCGGGGCAAGCGTGACCGACGTGGCGGACACCATTAAGTCACTCGGCTTTTATAAGAGTAAGGCCAAGCATGCCGTGGAGGCCGCGCAGATGATCGTTGCCGACTACGGCGGCGAGGTGCCGGCCGACATGAAGGAACTCGTCAAGCTGCCGGGCGTGGGGCGCAAGACAGCGAACATCGTGCTCAACGTGGGGTACGGCATCGTGGAAGGCATCGCGGTGGATGCGCACGTCAACCGCATCGCGCACCGCCTGATGCTGAGTCCCAAGACGCACGCCAAAGAGCCGCTCAAGACCGAGCAAGATCTGCTCAAGATCTTGCCGCACGAGTATTGGGAGTCGGTCAATCACCAGTGGATCACCTTTGGCCGCGAGATTTGCGATGCCCGTAAGCCCAAGTGCGACGAGTGCCCGCTGGCAGACCTTTGCCCCAGCGTGCGTGTGACGGGATAGGGCCCGGCACGTTTTGCCGGCACTCGAAGACGGCGACCAATGTTGCGCAACACATTTGGGCTGCGAAGGCTCAATATGATGGCGGCAGATACCGTTTGTTGTGAGGGGATGCCCGAATATGTTTTGCACCAAGTGTGGCTCCGAGATGCCCGACGGAACCGATTTTTGCACGAACTGCGGGGCGCGCATGGGCACGGCCTCTCCGGCTGCTGCGCCCGCCGAGCCCGCGTCGATGCCGGCGGCAGGGATGCCTCCCGTGCAGGGTGCCGTACAAAAGAAAGCGCATAAGCGCGCGGTGATTGCCGGCATGTGCGTGGCGGGCGTGCTCGTTGCCGGCGGTTCCGCTTTGGCGCTGACCGGCGTACTGGGTCCGCTTGGGCAGGGCAACTCATCGCAGATTACGGTACTTGGGTCCGACGAGGGTTCGGCCGAGCATAAGGACAAGGGAAGCGCCAAGGAGAAGCCTGCCGAAGAGCAAGAGGAGCCGGAAGAGCCCGGGCAGACGGGCAGCAGCGTAAAAGTCGACCTCAATGACCAGGCAACCTATGCCGCCGCGAATCTGTTCCTGTCGAACTTTACGGAGGAGCACTTCGATCGGGACTGGTATCAGACGGGCGGCTTCGATTCGACTGACGGCCTTTCTGATGACGAGAAATACAAGCTGGTTAAGTTTATCTGGTGCCATTTTATTGACAACGCGCCGTATCGAATCGAGAAAGGCGACTATGACAACGGTAATAGCCAGCGTGTGGCGACTGATGTGATCAATAGGGAACTCAACCGCTTGACGGGTCTGACGCTTTCCGATGCCGATATGACTTATGACAGAACGCCGGAGGGGCAGGCGATTCCTGATTCGGCCGAAGCGCATGACGGGTACTTGTATCTGAAGCAGGAATACGGCCAGGGAAATTACAACCCATCGTGTGCCATCGTTACGGGCGCGACTGACCTTGGCGACAACATCTACGAGCTCACCTATGAGGTCTACAGTGCTGGCGGCATGTTACTTCCTTCCGACATCCCCGAGAGCACCTACGGCCTGCCAAAGGACCAGTTCATCGCCGCAATTCAAGCGGATGCATCCATGGGCCGTACCGAGACTTGCACGGTCCGCGTCGCGCAGGGTGACGGCGCTCCGATCTTCACACTGCTTAAAATGGGCGTCTACGACTAGACTCGGCGTATAGCTCACTCTGATAGCGCCAGACGGCTTGCCCGTCTGGCGTTTTTTGCGGGGCTGTGCATGCGCTTGAGCAGGAGTATATGTCGCCGCCTGCCGCCCCATGCAAAAATGTGTTGCTAATTTAGAAGCTTATTCAAGCGCGCCGAAGTCGCGGCGTGCTGGCGTAGCATGAGCAAAAAATCAAGCAATGGAGGGTAACGTGGCAATATCGAAGACGCGAGAGCTCGAAGATTATTTTGAACGCATCGTGCGCACGCGCGAAGGCGACCTGCCTGGTCGTCGCAAAGGCGACGAATACTTGTCTCAAACCCATGCGCTCTACCATGGCGACCCTGCGCCCTGGGCTCTGACGCCAAAGATATTCGACAAGGATATGACGGCGATTCTTAAGGAGGCCGCCGAACGCATGTACGGCATTATGGACAAGGTGACGCGGGCGTTTTGTTCCGATGCCTCTGTGCGTGCGTGGTTTCGCATGGATCCGGCTTTTGCTGACCTGTGTGCTATGGATGCCGGCTATGACTGTCAGATTCCCCTTGCGCGTGTTGATATCTTTCTTGACGAGGACACCGGTTCGTATACGTTTTGCGAGCTCAATACCGACGGCAGTGCTGGAATGGTGGTAACCGATGAGGTCTGCCAGGCAGTGCGAATGACGCCTTCCTTTGAGGAGTTTGCATCCGACCACCCCGGCTTTCGGCAGTACGATTTGTGCGGTAGCTGGATAGATGCATTGTTTGAGACCTATGCAGAGTGGAAGCTGGCCCATCCTCGCCGCACCGAGGATGGTGCACGGTCGGACGACGGGGCCCGCGTTGACGAGGGGCTCTATGCGCCACAATCAAAGATATATCCCGCTTCGGTGGCAATCGTCGACTATTCGGAAAGCATCGACTTGGAAGATGCGGCTCATTTTGTCGACCTTATGAGGCGGCGGGGCGTAGTCGCACGCTTTGCGGATGTGCGCGACCTGTGGATTGGCGAAGACGAGAGCGGTGCTAGGCGCCTGTGCGATGCCGTCGGTCCTATTGATTGCGTTTGGCGGCGTGCGGTGACCGGCGAGCTGTGGGATAAGCCGTGCGACGGACGTTCTGCCTTAATCGAGGCTGCCCAGGAAGGGCTTTCGTGCATCGTCGGTGGATTTAGAACATGGCCGTGCGCGACTAAGACTGTTTTTGCGTATCTGTGGTCTGAGGCGGGTCAGTCCTTGTTAAGCCCGGAGGAGCAGGCGTTTGTCCGGGAGCATGTGCCCTATACCGAGATCCTGGACGAAAGCACCCAGTTGTCGCGATTTGCCGAAAAGGATCGATGGGTTGTCAAGCCGTGCGGCGGCTACAACGCGGTTGGCGTTGTCGCCGGTTTGGATGCCACAGAACAGGAATGGTCCCAAGTGCTTGCTCGCGCTGCGGCCGCTGGGGCGATTGTGCAGGAGTATGCTCAGCAGTATCAGACTCCCTGCTTGCGTGGAACGCTTGTCGATGGGCCGCATCGAGGAGAGGCGCCCAAAGGACTTGTGGATGATCTTGGTTTTGCGCCCGCTTCTAATATGGAAGGCCTGTACCTGTATCGCGGCCGTTTTGCGGGCGTGTACACACGCGTCGGTTTTGCCAACACCATAGGTGAGTGGACGAGCCGCTTGAACGTCGCAAGCTTTTTTGAGGAATAGCCGTTTCTTGGGGAGCCTTCCGTGGTTGCGGCGTTCGACGTGACGGGGAGATTTTAGCGAAGCCGGTGAGTCCAGTTCTATCTGGCGTTTTTGTTGCGGTGCTGGGCGTACGCTTGAGTCGGAGTCCTCTTCATGCGCTACCATGACAGACAACGAATTTGACGAACGACCCGCTGAGCTTGCCTCGGCGGGCTTTTGGCGTTGCAATGCCGGAGGAACAGCATGCTCATTCACCGTATAGCCGCGCAGCTCTACACTGCCGAGGCACTGCAGACCGTCGAGGCCGGGCTCGATGCTGGCGAGGACGTGACGCTGGCCGTGTCTCAGTCGGGCCGAACGCTTATGGCCGCCGCCCAGTTTGCGCGTCGTCCGCGCCCCACGGTCTACGTTGTGAGCGGCGAGGATGCGGCCGATCGCGCCGCACGCAGTCTGGCCGCCTATGTGGGCCTGGCGCACGTGTGCCGCTTTCCCGAGCGCAAGGACTACCCTTGGCGCGAGCAGGCGCCCGACGACGCCGTGGTAGCCCAGCGCTGCGAGGCACTCGGGCGCATCGTGCGCGGCGACAACTGCATCATGGTCGCCTCGGCCCGCGCGCTGCTGCGCTGCGTGCCGCCGGTCGAGAGCCGCTACTGGGAGTCCACCACTTTTGCGGTGGGCGAGGAGATTCCTTTTGACGAGGTGCCGCAGTGCCTGGTGGGCATGGGCTACACCAATGCCGGCGCTGCCGACGAAGAGGATAGTGTAGATCTCGGTGGTCGCCGTATCATTAAAAAACCCGCGCAGGAAAAGGCGCCCGTGCGCATTGAGTTCTTTGGCGACGAGATCGACCGCATCCGCCGCATGGTGAGTTCAACGGGCCAGACCATCGGCAACGAGGACAGCATCGAGATCTTCCCCTGTCGCGAGCTGGCGCTTACCGACGAGGCCGTTCACAACATGCATGTGGCGCTCTACCGCGCCAGCCAGGACGACAGCAAGTTGGCGGCGCTGCTCGAGATGGTGGATGCGCGCATCGTCACGCCTGAGCTCGACCGCTTTTTGCCGGTGATGTACGGCCAGACCGTAAGCCCGTTGGCGCACGTGAGCGGCAAGGCGCTCGTGGTTCTGTCCGAGCCGCGCTCGCTGTTCGACGACTGCCTGCGCGCCTACGAGGATATCGAGGCGCGTGCCGGCGAGGCAGGGATTGACCGCCTGGATGGTCTGTACGTGCGCGCTCAACAGCTCGATTTTGGTGCCCAGCAGCGCTTGAACTACGTAAGCCTCATCCGTGCCGGCGGTGCGGTGACGGCCGAGCTCAAGATTGAGCAGCCTGCCATCGCAGGCTCGGATAACCGTTTTATGACGCGCATCCAGGAGGTTGTGGGCAAGCGCTACGCCTGCGTGTTTGCCATTCCCGACCGCGGCGCGCGCGAGTCGATGGAGCTCACCTTTGGCGATGAGGGCATTACCTTTGAGGAATCGCTGACCGCGGCGCCCGAAAATGCCGGCGCTATCGGCGACCGCGTGCGCGTGGCAGCAGCGGATTCCGCCGACCGTACCGCACGCCAGGAGGCCCATGCTTCCATTCGCGAGCGTAAGGCCGACGCGCTCAACGCCCGCTCGCTCGAGGCGGGCGCGGCCCAGGCCGCCGCCGGTGCCGCCGTGCCCACCATCTCGCGCGGACGCGTGACCTTTGTCGATGCCGCCCTGCCGCAGGGCGTGGTGGTGCCCGATGCCAACCTGGCCGTGTTTTCGATCGCCGACCTCAACGCCCGCATGGACGCCAACCGCGCGCGCAGCCGCCGCAAGGTGGACATTACGCAGATTACCTTCCCGTTTAAGCCGGGCGACTACGTGGTGCACGCTACTCACGGCATCGCGCTCTTTAGCGAGATCGCGCGCCAGGAAGTGGGCGGCAAGGAGCGCGACTACTTTTTGCTGGAATATGCCGACGGCGACAAGCTCTACGTGCCGCTGGAGCAGGTCGACCGCATTACGCGCTACGTTGGTCCCGACGGCGACAAGCCGCGCCTGACCAGGCTCAACACCGCCGACTGGACGCGCGCCACCAACAAGGCGCGCAAGAATGCCAAAAAGCTGGCGTTTGACCTAGTCGATCTGTATACGCGCCGCTCGTCGATTACCGGTATCGCCTGCCCGCCCGACACGCCCGAGCAGATCGAGATGGAGGAGAGCTTTCCCTACGACGAGACGCGCGACCAGCTGGAGGCCATCGCCGACATTAAGGCCGACATGGAGGCGCCCAAGCCCATGGACCGTCTGCTGTGCGGCGACGTGGGCTTCGGCAAGACCGAGGTCGCTCTGCGTGCGGCGTTTAAGTGCGTGGACTCCGGCCGCCAGGTCATGGTGCTCTGTCCCACGACCATTCTTGCCCAGCAGCACTACGAGACGTTCTTTGAGCGCTTTGCCCCGTTTGGCCTTGAGGTTGAGGTGCTCAGCCGCTTCCGCACGCCGGCGCAGCAGAAGCGCGCGCTCAAGGCGTTTGCCGAGGGCACGATCGACGTGCTTATCGGCACGCATCGTCTGCTTTCGGCCGATGTGAACCCCAAGAACCTGGGCCTGGTGATCATCGACGAGGAACAGCGCTTTGGTGTGCAGCACAAGGAGCAGCTCAAGAACCTGCGCGAGCAGATCGATGTGCTCACGCTCTCGGCAACGCCGATTCCGCGAACCATGCAGATGGCCACGAGTGGCGTGCGTGACATGAGCCTGATCACTACGCCGCCGACCGGGCGCCGCCCCGTGATCGTGCGCGTGGGGGAGTACGACCCCGACGTGGTGAGCGCGGCGATTCGTCTGGAAGTGGGCCGCGGTGGCCAGGTGTACTACGTGTCCAACCGTGTCAAGACCATCGACGACGCCGTGGCGCGCGTGCACGAGGCAGCGCCCGAGGCGCGCGTGGGTGTGGCGCACGGCAAGATGAGCCCGCGCGAGGTCGAGGATGTGATGATTGAGTTCGCGACCAAAAAGATCGACGTGCTCATCGCCACGACCATCGTGGAGAGCGGCATCGATAACGCGACCGCCAACACGCTCATCATCGAGGACTCGCAGCGCCTTGGCCTGGCGCAGCTCTACCAGCTCAAGGGCCGTGTGGGTCGCTCTGCCACGCAGGCCTATGCGTACTTTATGTTCCCGGGCGAGCTGCCGCTCACCGAGGAGGCAACGGCGCGCCTGACCGCGCTTTCCGAGTTCCAGGACCTGGGCAGCGGCATGCGCATCGCCATGCGCGACCTGGAGATCCGTGGTGCCGGCTCGCTTATGGGCGCCGAGCAGCACGGCAACCTGTCGAGCGTGGGCTTTGACCTGTTTACGCAGATGCTGGGCCAGGCAGTGGCCGAGGCGCGCGGCGATGACGACGCCGGCGTGGAGGCGGCGAGCGTGGGCATCAACCTGCCGGCCGATTACTTCTTGTCCGAGGAGTACCTGCCGGCGGTGGATCAGCGCGTGCTGGTGTACCGTAAGCTCGCAGCGGCCGAGGACCTGGAGAGCATCGATGGGGTGCAGGAAGAGACCGAGGCCGCGCATGGCGAGCTGCCGTTGGCGGGACTCAACCTGTTCAATCGCGCACGCATTCGCATTCGCGGCGAGCGCCTGGGACTCGAGAGCGTCACGCTCAGCGGCGGTCGCATCACGTTTTTGGGCGTCGACGTGCCCAAGAAGGTGGCCTTTGAGCTTAAGACCCGCTATGGCGCGGTGAACTTTCCCAAGAGCCGCAAACTGTCGGTGCCCTACAAGGCGGGCGCCGGTGCGGGCAGCGGCCTGGGTCGTGGCCTCGACGCCAACGACGGCACCGGTCCCGTGGCCGCGGCACTCATGCTGCTGCAGCAGCTGGGTGCCAGCGACGACGACTAACGGGTCGACGCTGCAAACGCTCCATTTGGGCAATCTGACCCTCACTCGTCGGTCGCGTACGCAAGTACGCTTCCCTCCTCCTTCGGGCCACCTTGCCACAAATGGAACGTTTTCGCTCACTTATGCTCAACCTGTAAGGGTATTTATGGGACAAAGCTATCTTTGCCCCACCACGTTGCGGGTCGACCCTTCGCCCGACCGAAAGGAAAGCATGTTCGGATACATCTATAAGAAAGATGTCGCCATTATCGCGGTTGTCCTGTGCCTTTGTCTGGGCGTGGGCAGTTTCTTCGATTATCAGATCTCGAGCGCGCTGTTCAATATCGGCAGCATGTACGGTCGCTTTATCGAGGCCGCCGGCGAGCTGCCGTTCGAGCTGACGGCGAGCGTCGCGGGCGTTATGCTCGTACGCGCGGTGCGTCCCGACTCCAGGGGGAGCAAATGGCTCGCCGTGCTCGGCATTCTCGTCAACGTTGGCCTGGCCGGCTACGAGATCGTTTCGTCCCTGCGGGTTGGCGGCAAACTCATCGCGGTTCAGTTGGTACTGACGTTTGCGCTGGTGATCGCCGCCAACCTTATCGTCTATCGCCTCACGCGCGCGACTGAGCCCGACGAGCTTACGCGCTGGGCGTTGATGGTGCTTGCCGTGTGGGTCGCTCAGGCCATTATCCTCAACGTGATCGTCAAGCCGCTGTGGTCGCGTCCGCGCATGCGCGTGATCGAGGTCACACCGGGGCTCAATTTTCAGCCGTGGTGGGTGATCGGCAACCCCGACAAGTGGAGTTATATTGCGGCCGGCGTAATCAAGGACGGCTTTAAGTCGTTCGCGAGCGGACACACCGCGCATGCGGCGATCGGTCTTATGCTCGCCGGACTTCCCGCGGTGGCCTTTAAGGAAAAGCCCTCGCGCCGGCGGGTGGTCTTTTGGACGGCGGCTGTGGTCGCGGCGCTCGTCGCCTTTGGCCGTATCGTGATCGGGGCGCACTTTTTGAGTGACGTGAGCTGCGGCTTTGCCCTGGTGCTGGCGCTTGAGTGCCTTGCCGCGCACATTGCCTATCCGCACGGCGTACAATAGCCCCGTTTGAATCATCTGGCCGATACCCGGTAAGAGAGGATTGCCATGCTCGCGTTCAACAACGATTATTCCCACGGCGCACACCCGGCGGTGCTGCAGGCGCTCGTCGATACCAACATGGAGCCGCAGCCCGGCTACGGTACCGATGCGCATACCGAGTGCGCCAAGCAACTTATCCGCGAGGCCTGCCAGGCCCCCGATGCCGACGTGTTTTTTCTGGTGGGCGGCACGCAGGCCAACGCGACGGTGATTGATATGCTGCTCGCGCCCTACCAGGGCGTTGTTGCCGCCGAGACCGGTCATGTTGCCTGCCACGAGGCGGGCGCCATCGAGTTTGGCGGCCACAAGGTGCTCACCATCCCCGGCTACGAGGGCAAGATGCACGCCGAGGATCTCGAGAACTATATCCAGGTGTTCTACGAAAACGAGAGCTACGAGCACACGGTGTTCCCGGGCGCCGTGTACGTGAGCCTATCGACTGAGTACGGCACGCTGTACTCCAAGGCCGAGCTCGCGGCGATTCACGCGGTGTGCCAGAAGCGCGAGATTCCGCTGTTTGTGGATGGCGCCCGCCTGGCCTATGCGCTGGCGGCCGATGAGTGCGACATTACCCTGCCCGAGCTGGCGCAGCTGTGCGACGTGTTCTACATCGGCGGCACCAAGTGCGGCGCGCTCTGCGGCGAGGCTGTGGTGTTCTGCGGCATGCGCGCCCCGGCGCATCCCATTCCGCGTATTAAGCAGCACGGCGCGCTGTTGGCCAAGGGCCGCCTGACGGGCGTGCAGTTTGAGGCGCTCTTTACCGACGGCCTGTATTTTGAGATTGGCCGTCAGGCGATCGAAACCGCGCAGGCGCTTCGTCGCGTGCTGCACGAGCACGGCTACCGGTTCTTCTTGGAGACGCCCACAAACCAGCAGTTCGTGATCCTGCCCAACGAGGACATGGCCCGCATTCGCGAGCATGCCTCGATCGAGTACTGGGAAAAGTACGATGAGACCCACACGGTGGTGCGCTTTTGCACCAGCTGGGCCACGACGCAGGAGGACATCGACGTGCTGGCGGCTGTCCTGTAGCCTGATGTAATGACGAGGGCCACCCTGCGCCGGGTTTGACGCAGGGTGGCCTTTGCTTTTGGGGAGAAGGGTTGTATGACCGAGATGTCCGAGCCGACGATTCGTCTGGCGACGCCCGAAGACGCGTCGGCGTTGCTTGCCATCTATGAGCCGTATGTGCGCCAGACGGCGATTACCTGCGAATACGAGGTGCCGAGCGTTGAGGAGTTCGCCGGGCGCATCGAGCGTACGCTCAAGCGCTATCCGTATCTGGTGATGGAGCTGGACGGGCATCCGGTAGGCTATGCCTATGTGAGTCCGCTCAACAGCCGCGAGGCATACGACTGGTCGGTCGAGACGTCGATCTACCTGGCGCGCGACGTGCGCCACGGCGGGCTGGGCCGCAAGTTGCACGATACGCTCAAACAATGTCTGATCGCGATGGGCATCACCAACATGTGCGCGCTCATTGCCGTGCCGCACGACAAGGACGACGAGTATCTAACGCACAACAGTCAGGATTTCCATGCCCATATGGGATATCGCTTGGTGGGCGCCTTCGATCGCTGCGCCCAAAAGTTTGGCCGCTGGTACGACATGTGCTGGATGGAGCTGGTCCTTGCCGAGCGCGTCCCTAACCAACCCAAACCAACCTGGTTCCCCGACCTCCCCAAACCTACCATTTAGGGACAGGTTAGCCGATGGGCTCGGTGTATTTGGCGCGGTCGGTGCGTTGGATGCGCTTGGAGACATGGAGCGGGCGGCCGTCGGTGTCGTAGACGTAGTCGGTGATCAGGATCAGCGCCTGCCCACGCTCAACGTTGAGCAAAAACGCCTCGTTTTGCGAGGCATAGCACACCTCAAAGGTCTTGTGCCCCTGTGCCGGCGCGCGATGGAATTCCTGGCGCAGCGTGGCGTAGAGCGAACCGTTGATATCGCGATCGATGAGTGCTTCAAAGCTCGGTGGTAGATAGGTGGTCTCCAGGCACAGCGGCGCATCGTCCAGATAACGCAGTCGGACAAGTTTGACGAGCTTGCTGCCCACGGCGACATCGAAGAACTTGGCCGCATTGCCCGCGGCCTTGGCAAAGCCCGAGTCCACCGTGCGCGTGGTGGGCTTCATACCCTGGCCCTGGACCTGTGTCGTGTAGCTCGAAAACACCAGGTTGTTCTCGTGGAGCGCCGGCGTGTCGGCCACAAAGGCGCCACGCCCGCGCTCGGTGCGCACCAGGCCCTCATCAACGAGCACCTTAAGGGCGTGGCGTACGGTGCTGCGCGACAGCCCCGATTCGTCCATGAGTTCCATCTCGGACGGCAGCTTGTCTCCGCGCGCGTAGGTGCCGGAGGCGATGCGGTCGCGCAGCATGCCCGCCAAGCGCTCGTATTGGGTCAGTCTCTTTTTAGATGAAGCGTTCATGCGATCAACCTGTATCTAACCTGTATGCGTATCTAATCAAGCATGTATTCAATACAACAACAAAACCGCTGGTAGCAAGTTATCGAAAACCGTATCAGCAAATTATCTAAGACAAATATAGCATACAACTAGTCGACATAACCAAAACATGTATGTAACTTGTATGCCATCGAGAGCATCAAACGAGAAGAAAGGCTGATGTACGATGACTACTCAGGAACAGGTTAAGGACGTCGTCTCCCAGGTTTTGGCCGACAAGGCAGACAAGGGCGGCATCAAGCGCGTCGTGTGGATTGGCACCGGCGGATCCAACGGCGGCAACTATCCTGCCCAGTACTTTATGGAGCACGAGGCCACGCAGGTCGTGAGCTCCAGCTACACCAGCAATGAGTTCGTGCACGCCACGCCCGCCTATGTCAACGAGAACACCCTGGCCGTCGTCGTATCCATGCGCGGCACCAAGGAGACCATCGTCGCCGCCCAGGTCGCCAAGGACCACGGCGCCAGCACCATCGCCATCTATGTCGACGAGTCCGGCCTCACCGAGGTCTGCGACTACAAGATTCAGTATGACAGCCTGGCCGTCGACGAGTCTTGCATGGGCCGTACCAACTCCGCCGTCGTGATCATGATCGCCATGGAGCTTACGCAGCAGACCGAGGGCTATGCCGAGTATGAGACCGCTATGGCCGCCTTCGACCTGGTTGACCCCATCTATCGCAAGGCCGTCGAGTACACCCGTCCGCTCGCCGCCAAGTGGGCCGAGCAAAACGCCGACAAGCCCTGCATCAACGTGATGGCTCAGGGTCCGCTCTTTGGTGCCGCCTACGTCTTTAGCATCTGCAACGTGCAGGAGATGCTGCAGATCGACTCCTGCACCATCAACACCTGTGACTTCTTCCACGGCCCCTTCGAGATCCTGGACAAGCGCACCTCGCTGTTCCAGCTCATCAGCGTCGGCCGCAGCCGCTGCAACGACGAGCGCGGTATCCGCTTCGTCAACCAGTACGGTGGCGAGCGCGTCTATCAGCTCGACGCCAAGGAGCTCGGCCTCAATGACATCAAGGACAGCGTGAGCGAATACTTCAACCACCTGATCTTTGCCCCGATTCTCAACAACGTGTACATGCGCGCGCTCTCTGCCGTCACCCACAAGGACTACATGACGCGCCGCTACATGTGGAAGCTCGACTACTAGGGGATAGAGCGGCCTAACAGCTCGATGTCCTCATAAGTTGCGGTGGAATAGTTCCTGTTTGGGGGCTTGAAGCCTCTATTTGGGAACTAGTCCACCGCAACCGCCAAGTAATCCGCTGAGGACGGAGGAAAACGGATCACTTTCCCGCTCGCCGATTTGTGTCTTGAAAAATGTATATAACGACTATAACGTAGTGTGAAACATATTGGAAACAATACCGAGGAGGCTGCGTTGAAGAAAAGCAATCTGGGCTATGTGCTGGTGCTGATCGCCGCGCTTATGTGGGGCAGCATCGGAATCTTTGTAAACGGCATCTCGGCCATGGGCGTTTCGTCCCAGAGCATGGCTGCCTTTCGTTTGTTGGTCGGAGCGCTTATCTTGGCGCCGGTCCTGATGTTTATGGGCTGCCGTCCGGGTGAGGGGTCTACCGTGGCTCAGGGTCCGCTGGCACTGTTCAAGGCAAGCCCTAAAGAGCTTGTTCCCTGCGCGCTTGTCGGTATTGTCGGCCTGGCCGCCGCCAACACCTGCTATTACGAGTGCATGGGCGAGGTGGGCATGTCCACGGCCTCGGTGCTGCTCTATACCTCGCCGGTGTTTGGCGTCGTGCTCGGCCGCGTGCTTTATCGCGAGGACGTGACCCCCAACAAGCTCGTCGCCATTGTCTTTAACATCGTTGGCTGCGTGCTTGCAGTGACCAATGGCGACCTTTCCGGTTTTCATTTTTCGGTTTGGGGCGTCACGTCGGGCGTGATTGCAGGCCTTTGCGGTGCGTCGCTCGCGGTGTTTAGCCGGATAGCAACCAAGACAGTCCACCCGCTGGCTGTCACGTTTTGGGGCTTTGTTTTTGGCGGTGCGGTTATGGCGGCTATCGCGGCTCCGTGGCCGGATGTCGCCGCGGCAATGTCGCCACAGCTGCTGCTGCTGTTCCTTGGCTTTGGACTCATCCCCACAGCCGTGGCTTACATCTTATATATGCAGGGTCTGTCCATGGGGCTCGAGACGTCGAAAGTTCCCGTCGTAATGTCTTTCGAGACGGTCGTCACCGTACTGGTGGGCATTGGCATCTACGCTGAGCCCGCCGGCGCGATCAAGGTCCTGGGCATCGTGCTGGTGCTCGCGTCCATCCTGATCATGAACACCGACTTCTCCAAGCTGCGCAACAGTGTGTTTGTCGGTCATGTTGTTGAGAGCATGACCTTTAAGCCCAACGCGTGGTGGACGGAGAAATCGCAGGACATGGATCTGTTTAAGGAGCGCACTGGCATCGCGCTGGAGCCCACCGTGCAGGAAAGCCCCTGGTACTTTGTGCGATAGAGGATTGCGCGCAGGGTCTGACCTCGGGTTATCCAGCCAGCGCGGCCTACCCAGCCCCAACGTTTCAAATACGTTAAACCCGTCAACGGTCGATTTTCACCCGCGAACGGTCTTTATACTAATTAGCAGTATAAGCAACGTATAAGACGTTATAATGACCATAACGAAAAGGAGGAGGCAAGATGAATCAGATCATTCTCGCATCTCATGGCGGCCTGGCCGCAGGCGCCAAAGACACGCTCGAGATGGTTCTCGGCGACGTGTCGAACGTCCACGTCGTGTCGCTTGCTCGTGACGACAAGGAGCCCATCACCGATAAGGTGGACGCCATGATCGCCACGTTCAACGCGGACGACACCGTCTATGTGCTGACCGATATGCTCGGCAGCTCGGTCAACAACAGCATGGTCGAGCTTTCCAAGAACGGCACGAAGTTCACGGTTGTCAGCGGTTTCAACATCCCGCTGGCGCTCACGCTCGCTATGAGCCCCGTCCCCGTCAAGGGTGCCGAGCTCGCAGCCCTCATCAACGAGGCCCGCACCGGTCTGACCAACCCCAACGCACCGGTCGAGGCTGCCGCGGCTCCCGCCAAGAAGGCCAAGGCGTCCCGTCACAGCTCCGGTCCCGCCAAGATCGTCCTCGCACGTCTTGACTACCGTCTGCTGCACGGCCAGGTCGTCTTTACCTGGACCACCAAGGTCCAGGCCGAGCGCATCATCGTCGTCGACAACGCTGCCGCCAACGATGACATCAAGAAGGGCGCTCTTAAGCTGGCCAAGCCCCAGGGCGTGCGTCTGAACGTCTTCACCGTCGAGCGTGCTCTCGCCAAGATGGACAAGCTCAACACCCTCGGCGAGCGCGTCATGTTCGTCTTTGGCAACACGGCCGAGATGCTGCAGTTCTGCCAGGGCTACAAGCTCGACGCCATCAACCTGGGCGCCACCGCCAACCACGACGGTGCCGATCAGGTCGGCGGCAAGGACAGCTCCGTCTTCCTCGACGCCGCCCAGAAGGCCGACGTCAACCAGCTGCTCGACATGGGCATTAAGCTCTATGTCCAGCAGACCCCTACGTATCAGAGCGTCGACATCGACGCCAAGCTGTAATCAACCAGGCTTTTGCCTGACTGAAAGGAGAAGGGTATGAATACGTTCATCAGTGCGGTGCTCGTCGGCCTCGTCGGCGTGTTCTGCATGTGGGACTCCCGCCTGCTCGGTCGTCTTAACTTCGAGCAGCCCCTCGTTGGCGCTACGCTCGTCGGTCTGCTGCTGGGCGATGTGCCCACCGGCCTTGCCGTCGGTGCCGCCGTCGAGCTCGTGTCCATGGGCCTGGTGCAGGTCGGCGCCGCCGTTCCGCCCGATATGGTCCTGGGCGGCATCGTGGCCGCTGCCTTTGCGTGCCTGACCGATGCTTCCGCCGAGACCGCCATGACGATCGCCATCCCGGTCGCCGTCCTGGGTCAGCTCCTCGGCATCGTGTTCCGTTCCATCATCGCCGCCCTCACCCATGTGGCAGATAACGCGATCGATAACGGTAACTTCAAGACCGCCTACCGTATGCACATCTGCGCCGGCTCCGGTCTGTACGCCATCATGTACTTCCTGCCGATCTTCCTCGCCGTCTTTGTTGGCACCGACCTGGTTCAGGCCATCGTCAACATGGTTCCCGAGTGGCTGTCCACTGGTCTTAACGTTTCGACCAAGATCATGACTGCCTACGGCTTGGCCCTGCTGCTCACCATGATGATCAAGAAGGGTATGACTCCGTTCCTGTTCATCGGTTTCCTGCTCGCCGCTTACCTCAACCTGTCCGTCATCGCG
Organism: uncultured Collinsella sp.; assembly: GCA_959019945.1. Taxonomy (GTDB): domain Bacteria; phylum Actinomycetota; class Coriobacteriia; order Coriobacteriales; family Coriobacteriaceae; genus Collinsella. The sequence continues at coordinate 83,809 of CAUEQD010000003.1, forward strand.
GTCGCTCTGATCGGTGTGTGCCTGGCTGTCGTCTTCATGGGCTTCAAGTTCAACGGTTCCCATGCAGCCGCCGGTGTCGATTCCGACTACGATCCGCTCGAAGACGACGAAGACTAAGGAGGAACACACTATGGCAACCGCAACCAAGGACGTGTCCCTGAACAAGAAGGTCAGCCAGTTCTTCTGGCGCTCCTGGGCCATCCAGGCCTCTTGGAACTACGAGCGTCAGATGAACATGGGCTTCCTCTACGGCATGGTTCCCACGCTCGATCGCCTCTATCCGGATGAGTCCGACCCCAAGCAGCTCGCTGCTAAGAAAGAGGCTTACCACCGTCACATGGCGTTCTACAACTGCACCCCGCAGACGAGCGCTTTCATCCTGGGCCTCTCCGCCTCCATGGAGGAGGAGTACGCCAAGGATCCCGAGAACTTCGATCCCGATTCGATCAACGCGGTCAAGACCTCCCTCATGGGTCCGCTTTCCGGCATCGGTGACTCCTTCTTCCAGGGCACCATCCGCGTTATCGCCTTTGGCCTGGGCGTTCAGCTGGCTCAGCAGGGCTCCATCATGGGTCCGATCCTGGCCATGCTCATCTCCATCGTCCCCTCTGTGGTGATCACTTGGTTCGCAGCCAAGATGGGCTATCAGGGCGGCCACGAGTACCTGAGCAAGCTTCAGGGCGGCGACCTCATGGAGAAGCTCATGTATGTCTGCGGCATTGTGGGTCTTATGTCCGTGGGTGGCATGATCGCTACGCTGATCGGCGCCACCACCCCGCTGCAGTTCGCTGAGGGCACCGTCGTTATCCAGGACATCCTGGACGGCATGATGCCCCAGATGATCTCCCTTGGCCTCACCGGCCTTATGTACTGGCTCATCAAGAAGAACGTCAACACCGGTTGGCTTCTCGTGATCGCCATTGTGGGCGGCATCGCCCTCTCCGCGGTCGGCATCCTGGCTTAGTCGCGACCAAGCGTCTAACCGCTTTCCCCCGGGGGCCTGCCTGGCATCCCATACCCCAGGCAGGCTTCCATCCCCAAAATGCGACAATGGGACAGTCCCCTTGTCGCATCCTCAACGGGCCGGCGACTCGGTCCAAACCACGGTAACCCTGCGAGCGCCCGGCAATGTGGCGCCGCAAAAATTGAAAGGAATGTGTCAGATGTACGAGATCGACCTTAACCTCCCTAAGCAGATCGTCGCTGACGTCCTGTCCAACCACGAGATCCACAGCGTCGCTTTCGTCGGCTGCGGTGCTTCCATGTCCGACCTTTACCCCGCCAAGTACTTCCTGGCCAACAACACGGACAAGCTGAACGTTCAGATCTTCACTGCTAACGAGTTCAACTACGACACGCCTTCCTGGGTCAACGAGCACACCTTCGTGATCACCTGCTCCCTCGGTGGCTCCACGCCCGAGACCGTCGAGGCCAACAAGACCGCCAAGAAGCACAACTGCCCGGTCGTCTCCCTCACCAACAAGGCTGGCTCCGCTCTGACCGTCGACGCTGACTACGTCATCGTTCACGGCTTCCACGCCAACTTCGCTGCCAAGTGCGAGAAGCCCGGCTACGCCATCGCTCTTGCTGTCGAGATCCTTCAGCAGACCGAGGGCTATGACCACTACGAGGACATGATCACCGGCCTCACCAACGTCTTCGAGCTCTGCGAGAACGCCGCTCAGTCCTGCAAGAAGCTCGCCAAGAAGTTCGCCGAGGACTTCAAGGACGACAAGATGATCTACTTCATGGCTTCCGGTGCCTCCGAGAAGATGGCTTATTCTCACGCCGCCTTCCTGTTCACCGAGATGCAGTGGATCGACGCCGCTGCCTACAACACTGGCGAGTACTTCCACGGCCCGTTCGAGGTTTCCACCGAGGGTAAGCCCTACGTCTTCTTCATGTCCGATGGCGCTACCCGTCCGATGGACGCCCGCGCCCTCACCTTCCTTAAGCGCATGGGCGCCAAGGTCGCTCTGATCGACTCCAAGGACTACGGCCTGGCTGACGCCGTGCCCGCGAGCGTTGTCACCTACTTCAACCCGCTGCTGCACCTCGCCGTTATGCGTGAGTACGGCAACCAGATCGCCGAGGCCCGCCAGCACCCGCTGACCATGCGTCGCTACATGTGGAAGCTTTCCTACTAATCACAAGTAAGTAGACCTTACGGGTTGATTGAGAGGGGATGGGGTTTGTGCCCCGTCCCCTTTTTGCTTTGGGGGCGTGTCTGTCGCGCCGCAAAACCCCAGATAAAACCTACCAAAATAAACCTGTCCCTTTTTGGCAGGTGGGAGGAGATGCGTATGATCAAAGCGGTGCTGTTTGATATGGACGGCGTGCTGGTCGATACCGAGTGGTTCTACAACCGTCGTCGCGTGGCGTTTATGGAAGAGAAAGGGCTCCACTTTGACGAGATCCCCGATCTTTCGGGGTCTAACGAGCCTGCCATTTGGGAGGCGCTGGTGCCCGACGATGTTGAGCTGCGCGAGCGTCTGCGCGTGGAGTACAAGCAGGTCTATAGCCCGGACCATCCCGTTCCGTATGCCGAGCTGCTCAACGAGCAGACGGAGCCGGTGATGCGCGCACTGCACGAGCGCGGCGTGAAGTGTGCCATCGCGAGCTCGTCCTATCGCGAGTTGATCGACGAGCTGGTGGAGATTGCCGGTATCCCCGACGTGCTGGACTACACCATCAGCGGTCACGAGTGCAGTGCGTTTAAGCCCGACCCCGAGATCTACCTGCGTGCCATGGAGGCGCTGGGGGTGGAGCCTGCCGAGTGCCTGGTTATCGAGGATTCGCCTTTGGGGATCGAGGCTGGCAAACGTTCCGGCGCCCGCGTCCTGGCACTGCGTCCGCACGAGGGCGTCAACCTCGATCAATCGCGAGCCGATGCCGTTATCGATAATCTGACCGACATTTTGGCCGCTTTGTAGCGTCAATCCGCCGCAAGAAGCACTGATTCACGCGTCTTTTGCTGCGGATTGGCTTAATTTGTCATCTATTTGGATCCGTTTGGCTTCGATTCGGACTAAGTGAGTAGACTTTTTGGCGCAGGCCGAGCACAATGCATATCTTCCTTTGTAAAACCGCAGGTCACAGGGGTGGCGGTTTTGGGTGTGCTCTGCAGGTCGCGTAAAGTTTACTCACTTGTAATTTGGGCCTTTGGTCGTGGGGTTGCTGGTCCCGCTTTGGTTGTCGGGAGAGGGTGAATTGAAGCGCCCCCGCACGCTTCATGCTACAATCGCGGACATACCCCACAACTACATCTGCCTTCGAAAGGAGCCTGCGTGGCGAACGCCATCGATCAGCTCACGGACCGAGTGCTCGTGCTCGGCCGCCTCACCATCGTCCGCCGCGCCATTACTGCTGTGGCGGTCACCATTTCCGCCGTTCTCCAGACATTTCTGATCCAGGCGTTCATTCAGCCCGCCGACCTGCTTCCGAGCGGTCTTACCGGCGTCGCGGTCCTGCTCGATCGCGTTACCTCGCTGGGTGGCGTTCATATCGACATCTCGCTCGGCATGCTCGCGCTCAACATCCCCGTGGCGCTCTTATGCTGGAGCGGCATTAGCAAGCGCTTCGTCATCTTCTCGATGATGCAGGTCGTGCTCTCATCGCTGTTCCTCAACGTCTTTCACTTCGCGCCGTTTTTGGGCGACAAGATCATGCTCATCATTTTTGGCGGCGTGGTCTCGGGTCTGGGCGCTGCCATCGCGCTTAAATCCGGCGCATCCACCGGCGGCACCGACTTTATCGCGCTGTGGGTTTCCAACCACACGGGCAAGACCATCTGGGGCGTCATCTTTGGTTTCAACTGCTTTATCCTGGCGATCTTTGGCTTTATGTTTGGCTGGGACAAGGCGGCGTATTCCATCGTGTTCCAGTTTATTTCGACCAAGACTATCGACAGTTTCTATCGTCGCTACGATCGCGTGACGCTGCAGATTACGACGCGCAAGGCAGACGAGGTCATGACTGCCTACGTAAACCATTTTCAGCACGGCATTAGCTGCGCCGAGGTCGTCGGCGGATACAGCCGCGAAAAGATGTACCTGCTGAACACCGTTGTTTCGACCTACGAGAGCCAGGACATTATCAAGTTGGTGTGCGACGTTGATCCCGGCGCCGTGATCAACGTGTTCCACACGCTCAACTTTGTGGGCGGCTGGTGGGGCGGTCATGTCGACGAGCCCATGCCCACGGCCGTTCCCGATCCCGACAAGCCCGCACGCATGGCCAGCAGGCAGGCGCGCCTCAGCGAACAGGACAGCCTGCAGCAGGATGACGGCAAGTAGGGTATTGGCATTTTGCCGGTCCTGCGCAACCCATCCGAACGAGCCCCCGAAAGCCCCGTTGCTTTCGAGGGCTCTCGTTTGCCCAGATAAAACCTACCAAAATGAAGCTGTCGCTTTTTGGTAGGGAGGGTGTATCGTTTTATCAATATGAGGTAACATGAAACTAGACGTTATATACGTATTAGAAATTTAGCTATTTTGATAAGAGTGATCAGATATGCCTGCGCCCAAAAATGCACCGCTTTACCAGCAGATTTATGACGAAATCAAGGATGCGATCGAGAAAGGTGTTTATGCACCCAAGGAGCGTATTCCGTCCGAGCTTGAACTAGCCGAGCAGTACGAGGTGAGCCGTATTACGGTGCGCCGCGCTGTCGAGGAGCTGTGCTCCGATGGTTACCTGGTTAAGCAGCAGGGCCGCGGCACCTTTGTCTCCACGCCGCACATCAACCGCCAGTTTCACGCCTCGACGCTGCAGACGTTTACCGCGCTGTGTGCCGGCAACGGCATGAAGGCCGGTGCGCACGTGATCGATCGCCAGATCGTTCCGGCGCGCCAAAACGAGATGGAGTTCTTTGGCCTGCAGAAGGATGCGCTGCTGCTGCATATCAAGCGCGTGCGTACGGCCGACGGCGAGCCCATCTTTGAGGAGAACATCTTTGTGCCGTTTGACGCCTACCGTGAGCTGTTGACGGCCGATCTTGAAGACAAGTCGATTTTTGCCGAGGTCGAGCGTGTTGGCGGAACGCCGATTGTCTCGGTTGGCTACCGTACGGTCGAGGCCGTTCGAGCTAACGCCGAGCAGGCGGCCGAGCTGGGCATTGCTCCGCACGATCCGCTGCTCAACCTGCGTGCCGGCTTTACCGGTCCCGATGACGAGCCGGTTTTGATGGGTAAGCAGTACTACGTGGGATCGCGCTACGTTATGGTCATGTAAGTTACGCGGTTTTACCAAACCGCGTAACGGCTCGACGCTGCAAACGCCCCTAAGCGGCAATCTGACGTTCAATCGTCGGTCGCGTACCGAAGTACGCTTCCCTCCTCTTTCACGTCACCTTGCTCGCTTAGGGGCGTTTTCGCTGACTTATGCTCAACCAGCGACGTTTGCGCGCTTGTCAAGAGATTAGCCGTTGGGAAAGTGTCCAAAAATCCCACGCTCGTTCCTTTTGGATTGCGTTGCCCATGGCCGACGGCGGCGCGGCACCGGTCCGCGTGGCGGCGTATAATCGGCGGCAGATGACTTGGACGTTAGGAAACCATGACCGATAGCATGCAGCAGATGGCGCTCGACACGCTCGGCGCCTATTTTGGCTACACCTCGTTTCGCCCGGGACAGGACCGCATGGTCGATGCGATCCTTGCCGGTCGCGATGCGCTGGGTGTTATGCCCACGGGTGCCGGCAAGTCCATTTGCTACCAGGTGCCCGCGCTCATGCTGCCCGGCATCACCTTTGTGGTGAGTCCGCTGCTGTCGCTTATGGAGGACCAGACCCGTGCGTTGCTCGCGGCGGGTGCGCGACCCAGCTATCTCAACTCCAGCCTTACTCCGGCCCAGCAAAACACCGTGCTCAAGCGGGCGCGCGAGGGCCGCTACCAGCTTATGTACGTGGCGCCCGAGCGCTTGCTCGAGCCGCGTTTTTTGGCCTTTGCGCAGGAGGCTGCGGGTTCCGCCGGCATTGGCGTGCCGCTCGTGGCCATTGACGAGGCCCACTGCGTAAGCCAATGGGGTCAGGATTTCCGCCCCGCCTATCTGCAGATTCGTGAGTTCATCGATTCCCTGCCGCAGCGCCCCATCGTGGCGGCGTTTACCGCCACGGCGACCGAACGCGTGCGTGCGGATATTCAGCAGATGCTCGGCTTGCAAAATCCGGCGACCGTGGTGACGGGCTTCGATCGCAAGAATCTCTACTTTGGCTGCGAGGAGATGGGCGACAAGGCCAAGACCGCCTGGGTGCGCGACTACGTGATCGCGAATTCGAGCGAGAGCGGCATCGTGTACTGCTCGACCCGCAAGACCGTCGACGCGCTGGCAGGCGAGCTTGCCGAGGCACTGGGTCCCAGCGGCATTCGCGTGGGTCGTTATCACGCCGGCATGGGCAACGACGCCCGTCGCCAGAGCCAGCGCGCCTTTATCGACGACGACATCCAGGTGATGGTCGCAACCAACGCCTTTGGCATGGGCATCGACAAGCCCAACGTGCGCTACGTAATCCACAACAACGTGCCCGAGAGCATCGAGGCCTACTATCAGGAGGCGGGCCGCGCCGGCCGCGATGGCGATCCGGCGAGCTGCCACCTGCTGTGGAATGGCAACGATTTCCGCATGCGCCGCTTTTTGATTGATCGCGGCGATGCGGCCGACGAGGCGCTCGACGACGAGCAACGCGCGTGGGCGCTCCAGAACCGCTACCGTCTGCTCAGCCAGATGGAGGGTTACTGCAACACCACCGGCTGCCTGCGCGAATACATGCTGCGCTACTTTGGCGACGAGGCCGCGGCCGAGCATGCGGCGGCGGGCGCGTACGGCGCGGCAGACGAGGCCGAGGGCTGCGGCAACTGCAGCAACTGCCTCACGCAGTTCGAGGTCGAGGACGTCACCGACATGGCTCGCGCCGCCGTGCGCTACGTTGCCACACGCCCCATGCGTTTTGGCAAGTCGCTGATCGCCGACGTGCTCCACGGCGGCAATACCGAGCGCATTCGCCAGATGCACTTGGACGAGGACTGCGGCTATGGTGAGCTGTCGAGCGAATCGGTCGGCCGCATTAAGGACATCATCGGCCAGCTGTGCGGCCGTGGCTACCTGGCCACCTCGCAGGGTCAGTATCCGGTGGTGGGCCTGGGCCCGCGCGCCGGCGAGGTCGAGGACGAGGCGTTCGCCTTTACCGTTAAGCGTCGCGCGTCCAGGCGCAAGGCCTCGGCCCGCGCCCGCCGTGCGGTGGATCTGCTGCGCGAGGAGGCCGAGCTGGATCAGCGCCCGCGCGTTGGCGACGATGCCGAGCTGTTCGAGCGCCTGCGTGCCTTCCGCAAGGAGATCTCGACGGAGCTGGAGATGGCGCCGTATATGGTCTTTTCCGACAAAGCCCTGCGCGGCCTGTGCCGCCTGCGTCCACAGACGCGCGAGGAGCTGGTCCAGGTCAACGGCATTGGCGAGAAAAAAGCCGACGCCTTTGGCGAACAGTTTATGGCGGCGATTGAAGAGTTTGAGTCCGAGCATGCGTGGGATGGAGCGTAATGATGGCAGCCGATAGCAAGACCGAACGTTCCGAGCGCGCCGAGGTGCCCGCCGTGCCGCTGTACCAGCAGGTCATGGACGACCTAAAGGGCGAGATCGCGCGCGGCGTGTACCCTGCCGGCTCGCGCATCCCTGCCGAGATGGAGCTCGCGAAGTCCTACGGCGTGGGGCGTATCACCGTGCGCCGTGCCATCGAGGAGCTGTCGCGCGTGGGGTATCTCAACCGCCAGCAGGGGAGGGGCACCTTTGTGTGCGCTCCCAAGCTCAAGCGCAAGATTCGCCAGAAGGGTGACGTCCAGAGCTTTACTGAGGGTTGTGCTGCCAACGACATGGTGCCGGGTGCGCGTCTGGTGTCGCGCACGGTGGTCGCGGCGACGCACGAGGATGCGGCGTTCTTTGGCGTGGAGCCCGGCTGCGAGCTTATCGTGGTCGAACGCGTGCGCACGGCCGACGGCATCCCTGTCATGCTTGAGAACAACGCCTTTGTGCTCGCCGACCATCCCTATCTGCAGACGCTTGCCGACAAGAACCTCACGGACAATTCCATCTTTGCGCTCGTTGCCGAGCATTCGGGTCGCGCGCCGCTCAAGTCCGACCCCTGCACCGTGGAGATTGCGCTTGCCGATGCCCAAACGGCCCCGCTGCTGGAGGTGCCGGTCGGTGAGCCGCTCTTCTATATGGAGGCCTACTTTACCGACGCCGGTGGGCACCCTCTGTTGCTCGGTCGCCAAAAGATTGTGGGCTCGCGCTACGTCTTCGACATCTAACGTCCACAGATAGAACAACATAGAACAAATTTGGTGAAATGGCTTCACGGGCGTCGTCGTGCGTGCTATAAATAGGACAACATAGAATGACCGCAGGTACGAGCTGCCGTCGTTCAAAGCCGCCACACAAGGAGGAGCATCACCGTGAACGCACACGATCTGGTTCAGGAAGTCATCGAGCGCAAGGGCAAGATCGAGAACGTCTTTTGGATCGCCTGCGGCGGTTCGATGATCGACCTGATGCCGGCTAACGAACTGCTCAAGCGCGAGGCCACCACGTTTACCTCGACGGTCTACACGGCACGCGAGTTTTGCCTGATGGCTCCCAAGAGTCTTGGCGAGAAGTCGCTCGTCATCGCCTGCAGCCACAGCGGCAACACGCAAGAGGTCGTTGACGGCTGCGAGATGGCGCTGACCGCCGGTGCCGAAGTCGTTGCCCTCACCGACTGCGAGGGCTCAAAGATCGACAACGGCAAGTGGACTACCTGGGTCTATCCGTGGGGCGAGGGCGTGCCGCAGGCCGAGGTGCCTCAGGGCATCGGCGCTCTGATCGCCGCCGAGCTGCTCGACCAGCAGGAAGGCTACGAGGCACTCGCCGACATGTACGAGGGCCTCAAGCAGATGGATGCGCTGCTGCCCGCCGCCCGTGAGAAGGTCAACGCCGAGCTGGGCGCCCGCTTTGCCGAGCTCTGCCAGCAGCACAAGTTCTTCTATATCCTGGGCTCCGGCCCCAACTTTAGCCAGACCTACGCCATGGCCATCTGCTCGCTCATGGAGATGCAGTGGCAGCACTGCTGCTACATCCACTCCGGCGAGTACTTCCACGGCCCGTTCGAGGCCACCGAGCCCGGCGTGTTCTACTTTGTGCAGCTCGGATCGGGCGAGTGCCGCCCCATGGAGGAGCGCGCGCTTGCATTCCTCAACACGCACACCGATACGATTATGGTGCTCGACGCGCTTGAGTACGGTGTGGGCGACGTGCCCGCCAGTGTGCGTTCGTACTTGGAGCCGATCTTCTTCTACAACATGAGCTGCGAGCTGCGCGCCGCCCGCGGCAAGGTCTTCGACCACAGCCCCGAGGTTCGTCGCTACATGGGCATCGAGCAGTACTAATATACCGGGAATAACCTCTCATGACGGGGTCTGCGCTGCGCGCGGGTCCCGTTTTGCGTTGCGGCGGCCGGATCCGTGTCTGCGCGAAAAACGAAGGTGAATACTTTTCCGCGAAGTGAACGACCTATTTTGGACCCCCGAAGCATCCACACTTTTTGACGCCAAAACTGCAGGAAAAACTTGGCGAAACCGCAGGAAACGGCGTCTGAAAAGTGTCGATGCTTCGGGGGCTCGTTTTTGCTCGTTCACTTCGCGGAAAAGTATTCACCTTCGATTCGCAAGGGCACTGCGTGAGTCAAAAAAGCGGGCCGTGCCGGGGATTTCCGGCGCGGCCCGCTTGGTATCGCGCTTAGATTCGCAAGGTTGCGGCAGCCAACGGCCTACTTTGCGTCGTAGGCCTCGGCGTCCCACCAGTCGAGCTGGGCGATGTTGTCGCGGATGTGCTGGCAGCTCTTGTGGAAGCCCTCGAGCTCGTACTCGGACAGGTCGAGCGTGTAGACCTCCTCGACGCCCTCGGCGCCAATCACGCACGGCAGGGAGGTAAAGATGCCCTCCTCGCCATACTGGCCGGTCATGAGCGTGGAGGCGGAAAGCACGGCGTGCTCGTTGTGCAGCACGGCGGCGCAGACGCGCGCGGCGGAGTTGGCGACGGCGTACTCGGTGCACTGCTTGCCCTGGTAGGTCACATAGCCGCCCTTGCGCGCGAGCTCCTCGACCTCCATGTGGTCAAAGGCGTACTTGTCGGGGTTCTCGGCCTGAAGCTCGTTGAGGCTCTTGCCGGCGATGGTCGCGGCCTTAAAGGCAGCCAGCTGGCTAAAGCCGTGCTCGCCGATCATGTAGGCGTCGATGGACTTGGGACTCACGCCGACCTTCTTGGAGATCTCGGTGCGAAGGCGGGCAGAATCCAGGCCGCAGCCCGAGCCGATGATCTTCTTGGGGTCGTAGCCGGTCAGGTGCCACAGCTCGGTGCACACGACGTCGCAGGGGTTGGAGATGCTCACGAAGATGCCGTCGAAGCCGGCGTTGACGATACGCTTGGCAAAGGTGCGGGCGGCGTCGGTGGTAAAGAACAGCTCGCCGTCGCGGTTGCCGGCGGCCAGCGCGACCTTGCCGGCGGCGTTGACGATGACGTCGCAGCAGGCCAGCTCCTCGTAGTGGTCGTAGCAGTTGACGATTTTGGTGTTGTACGGGACAAACGAAAGGGAGTCGCGCAGGTCCTGAACCTCGGACGTCACCTTGGCCTCGTTGATATCGCACAGGTACAGCTCGTCGGCAATGCCCTGCATAAGCAGGCCGTTGGCGACATGTGCTCCTACGTGGCCCTGGCCGACCACACCGATCTTACGCGTCTGGTACATATGAGTATCCTTCCGGCCGAGTTTTTCGCGTTGAAACATTGTAGCGTCCTGCCGTCACTTTGCTAGGCTAAAGTGCAGCAGAATCTAGAGACATGCCGTAATTTCTACTTTTGGGGCGTTTTGGGCCGTTGACGCCATCGCTGGGCGATGTGCTCGCGCGGATGGGGCTGGTCGTTGTACCATAGCTGCAACTGACTCGTAAGGAGCATCCATGCCCATTCGCATCCCCGACGCCCTCCCTGCCGCCGCGCAGCTCGAGAGCGAGAACATCTTTGTCATGACCGAGTACCGCGCGCTGCACCAGGACATCCGCCCGCTGCGCGTGCTCATTCTCAACCTCATGCCCACCAAAATCGCCACCGAGACGCAGATTATGCGCAAGCTCTCCAACACGCCGCTGCAGGTGGAGGTGGACCTGCTGCGCACCAAGACGCACGAGGCCACGCACGTGAGCGCCGGCCACCTGGAGACGTTCTACCGCACGTTCGACGACATCCGCGACATCCACTATGACGGCCTGATCATCACGGGCGCGCCGGTCGAGCAGATGCCGTTCGAGGAGGTCGACTACTGGTCCGAGCTCTGCCAGATCATGGATTGGTCCACCACGCACGTGCACTCCACGCTGCACATTTGCTGGGGCGCACAGGCTGGCCTGTACCATCACTACGGTATTCAGAAGCACGATCTGCCGGCTAAGGCGAGCGGCGTGTTCGAGCATTATCTGGTGAAGCCGCAAAGCCCGCTGGTGCGCGGCTTCGATGACCGCTTCTATGCCGTGCACTCGCGCAACACCGACGTGCGCCGCGAGGACGTGGAGGCCGAGCCGCAGCTCGAGGTCGTGGCCGTGTCCGACGAGGTGGGCCTGTACATCGTCAAGTCGACCGACAGCCGCCGCTTCTTTGTCTTTGGCCATCCCGAGTACGACACCGACACGCTGCGCCTGGAGTACGAGCGCGACGTGAAGCGCGGGCTCAACCCGGAGGTGCCGGCGCACTACTTCCCGAACGACGACCCCACGGCCGAGCCGCGCAATGTCTGGCGCAGCCAGGCTCAGCTGTTCTACACCAACTGGCTCAACTACTACGTCTACCAGACCACGCCCTACGACCTGGCCCGAGCCGGCGAGGAGCACTAGGCTGCGACGGTGTTGTGGCTGCGGCCGTGGCGCGACGAGCGAGGAAATCCGGACGCACGAGAGTGGACTTTCGGACACCCGTTGATCGAGAGTGGATATCCGGACACACGAGCGAGGATTTTCGGACGCTTGCTGATCGAGAGAGGATAATCTCCCATTTTTAGCTTGGAAACGGGCCCAAAACGGGAGATTATCCTCTCTCGATTTTTCAGCATATAGATGCCGATGGCTCAACAACAAGATGACGCACACGGGGGCAAAGTCGCGTTTGACGTAGTCTTGAATCTCGACGGTATTTTCTTTCTGATGATTCGATGGGCCGAGGCCTCTAAATGTGGAGATAGGGACCTCTCGGCAACTTCTTTACCTGCAGAAATGAAGTCCTCAATAGTAAATGCATAAACCCGTCAAGCATTTGGTCAGCTTTTGGTCGGCATTTGGTTAGACTCCGCATGAAACCGTCTGATACGTTTGCGCCGTCTGAGAGCTGGGAGGCGACATGGGAAACGCGACGGCGCATCAAAGACTTGCGAGTCATATCGAAGCATGCGAACAGAAGATGAGTTGCGTGTACGCGCGCACGGCGGCGGAGGCAAAGCAGATTGAGCGTCGGGTGGCGGCGGGGAGTCTTGAGGTGGTCATGCCGGGGCTGTATGCGCGTCCGGAATATTGGTCCGAGCTCAAGCTACGACAGCGCTATCTGCATCGGGTGCGGGCGCTCGCGCGGCAGCATCCCGGCTGGACGTTCTGCTCGTATACGGCTGCCGTGATTTACGGACTCTCAGTTTCAAATGTCAACCTAAGGCACATCCATATCGCCGTGCCGCCGACCCAAACGACGACGCCGGGGTCGGAGATTGTCCGGCGCCGTTATATCCGGCGAACGAGCGCCAGCCAGTTGGATATTGCCGTGACCGATATCGACCAGACGATAACGGATTGCCTGGTCGATGCGTCGTTTGTCGAAGGACTGATCATCGCTGATTCGGTTCTTCACGAGCAGCTTATGTCGAAGAAGCATCTAATTGCGACCGTTGACGAGCTTGGTCGGGGTCGTCGTGGCGTTGCGATAGCGCGTTGGGTGGCGCAGCAAGCCGATGGCCTGTCGGAAAGCGGCGGCGAGTCCAAGGCGCGTGCTTCGATGATCGAGCGCGGCTGGCGGGTTCCGGAGCTGCAGGTTGAGCTGTTCGACCCGGTAGAGCCGGGAAAGCCATATCGCGTTGACTACTTGTGGCGCGTGGGCGATCGGCTGATTATCGGAGAGTTTGACGGGTTCATTAAAAGCGAGAAAGCGGCAGCGGAGGGCAAGCTCGCAAAGGCACAATTTGATGAGCGGCAGCGCGAGTCGAGACTTTCGATGCTCGATAACTGCAAGGTTGTGCGCCTGTGCTGGGATGACCTGAAGGAACCGACAAAGCTCGATCGTAAGCTTAGGGTTGCCGGCGTTCCGCGTGCGGGTTGAGGCGGTGGCAGGGCGGTTGCTCGCGCGCGTATGAGCGTGGAAATCCGGACGGACGAGAGTGGATTTTCGGACGCCTGCTAAATGAGAGTGGATAATCTCCCACTTTTGGCCCGATAGAGGGCTCAAAACGGGAGATTATCCACTCTCATTTTGTGGGGCACAGTGCGCTGGCATTTAGGCGCTGATGATGTTGGGCAGCGGCAGGTCGTGGGCGTCGGTGGGGACGTGGCTGGCGCGCTGCTCGTCAAAGGCGATGCCGACGATTTGGCACGATGCCGAGAGCGTGGGCAGGTAGCGGTCGTAGCAGCCGCCGCCATAACCCAGGCGTGCACCGGTGCGGTCGAAGGCTACAAGCGGCACGACAACCATGCCGAGGGTCTCGGCAGGCACGATGGGGAAGCGGCCGCTGTCGATGTCCGTAGCCGCGAAGGCCCGCGTTGGGTGGGCGATAAACGGAGCCGTGTCGACGTCGCCCGTGGCTACCACTCGCATGTACATACGCTGGCCGCATGCCGCGGCGTCAGCTGCCGAGAGCATGCACGGATAGGCCACCTGCCAGCCGCGCTCGGCGGCCTCGGCGGCAAACGCGGCAGGGTTGACTTCGGAGCCCATGGCGGCATAGATGGCAACGGTGCGCGGGGCTTCGGGGCCCACGTGCTCCAGCAGCTCAACAAGCCGCGCACAAACGGCGGCGGACTTCGCCGCCCGCACATCCAGCTCGATCGCATCGCGCCGGGCAATCACCGCCCGCCGCAGCTCAGCCTTATCCATCCAGCCATCATCTCCCAAACCTGCCAAAAAGGGACAGGTTTATTTTGGCAGGTTTTATCTGGGCAAACGCGATAGATTCGGCGTAAGCCACCACAAAGGTGCCTGTCCCCTTTGTGGTGGCTCCTGCCTGCGTCGTTACAGCGCCGCCGCAATTGCTTCGGCAACAAACTTATTGAGTGTTTCGCCCTTCTTTGCGGCTGCTAGTGCTGCCCTTTTATGGAGCTCGGACCCCGTTCTAACGTTGAATGAACCCTTGAAAGCCCGCTCGGGTTCCTTGCCCTTTTCCGCGCAAAACTCAAGATAGTCGTCAACGGCGTCATGGAAGCACTGCTCTACTTCTTCGACTGTAGAGCCTTCGAACACAATTGCGTCCTTAATGCCGGCGACCATGCCTGTTAATACATGCTGCTCGGCATCGAACTCGACCGGGGCAAAGTAGCCCTTGTAAGCCAAAACGTTACTCATGACAACCTCCGACATCTTGTAGAAAACGAACAATGTTTCGAATGGTGCCCGCCGTTAACTCATCGGATGGGTGGGGCGCATGCATTACGAACATCCTGCCGTCCGATGGCCTGTAAAAGCGAATGCGCGATCCGGATGTCCTGCCTTTGCTGTCCATCTCAAAGCCGTATGACGTCATAACTTTAAGAAAGTCGGCAAATCTATACGTCGAAGGACAACTAAGCAGCTGGGTGATAAGCTTATCAACTCGAGTCATTTCGCTCTCACATTCTGCAACTATATTTTAGTTGCAATCCGGTGGCGATGCAATTGAGTAAAATATAGAACATGTGTACGTACAGAACAAGTGTTCCAAACCACCACAAAGGTGCCTGTCCCCTTTGTGGTGGTTTGGGTCCCGTTTGGCTTTGTTGCGCAACAAGGGCCGCGGTTTCCGGTTTACCTTCATGGTGGAAGGAATGAACCGAAAGGAGCCCGTCATGTTTTGTCGCTCGTGTGGCACGCCGCTTGTCGATGACGCCCTCTTTTGCCCCGTATGCGGCGCGCCCGTAGCGCCCGATCAGGTCGCGTCCGCGCGGCAACCCCAGCCTGCCGCGCCCGTCCCTCAACAATATGTGCCCGTGCAGCAGCCCGCGCGGCGCAAGCGTTCCAAGAAGCCCCTCATCGCGCTTGCCGCGGTGCTTGTCATGGCGGCGGGCATCGGCGGCGGCGCGCTGTTCTACTTCACCCAGATCGCGACTACGCCCATCGACGAGAAAACCTTTCCGGACAGCGGCATGCGCGCACTCGTTTCGACCAAATACGACACCAACGGCGACGGCCGCATCTCGCGCGACGAGGCCAAGGCGGTGACGTCGGTCGAGCTGGACGGCGTCGCGTCGACGCAGGGCCTGGGAAAGGCGTTTCCGCATGTCGTCAACGTGGAATCCGGCGGGGACAAGCTTGTCAACCTAGACCTCTCAGGCTGCGGCGACCTTAAGACGGTCGACCTCAACTCGGCGAGCAACGTCACTGTCGTTAACCTGGACGGCTGCGACAACATCGAGAAGCTTGACCTCAAAAGCGCCGAAGGCCTTAAAAGCATCGACCTCTCGGGTAAAAAGAAGCTCGCAACGCTGGCGCTGCCGCAGGACACGAAGGTCGGCGGCATTAAGGACACGCAGCTCGAGGAGCTGTGGCTGCCGGTGTCCTACGAAGGCACCGATAAATCGGACCAGTACGGCGATATCTACGAGATCGAGCGCAATGAGAACGGATACGTCACGGGCTTCATGTCCGCCGTCAAGCAGGGTGGCGGCATGAGCTACAGCGTTGAGCACGATGAGTCTCACCGCGTCTCGGAGATTGAAGAAGATCTGGCAGGCGGCTACGTTAATATCAATACGTTTACGTACGACGCCGACGGCAACGTCACACGCATCGACTGCGATGCCGACATTAGCGATTCGTCGAGTTCCACGACGTTCACGTATGACGCGGACGGAAACCTGATCAACAAGACAACCCATGCGGGCTACGGCGAGAGCTCGAGCACGTACGTTTACGAGGACGGCAACATGGTGACCAACACCGATACCAGCCCGGCCAACCCTCGGACGGTTGTGTATTCGTACGGATACGACAAGGATCGCGTGACGTCCTTCACCACGGACAGCCAGGGTGACACTGCGGGCACCAGATGGACGATCACTGCGGGTTATGAGTATGACAAGGACGGCAACATTTCGCGCATTTCGCCTGTGGCCTACGACTCGCACGGCAACGACTACGGTTCGCTGAACTCGTACGCAGCGGTGGATTATTCGTACAGCGACGGAAAGATCGACAGGATCGATTCTGAGCGCGGCGGCTATGCGGAGTTTTACTACGACGAGCACGGTAATCTGACGTCGGTCGACGAGTATGCCGGCAGGGGCTCGGATGCCGAGTTTGAGTTTGAGCACGAGGTCGAGTACCAGCGCTACTTCTGCAACAAGCACGAGAAGAACAAACCGGAGGAGTGGATTCGCCTGGATGCGGAGTACGACGTCGACCAGGGTAGCTGGAGCAACGATTCCGATTATGGTCGCGAGTGCTTTGCAAAGATGTACAAGCTCAATCCGCTGGCAGCCACGCCAAACCCGTTCCTCAAGTAACAGCTCACCCGCAAACCACCACAAAGGTGCCTGTCCCCTTTGTGGTGGTTTTTGCTGAGGGGTGGGCGTCCGTGGTGGTTTGTCTCGATCTGTAACAGTTACTCGGCAAAAATGGGCTTAGATGTTACAGGTTGCGACAAAGGGCTGGCGCTATTCGGAATTATCTCGATCTGTAACATCTGGAGCCGATATTCCCGTCTAGGCGTTACAGATCGAGATGAACTGCCGGGACGGGGCAGGCCGAAGTCGGATCGCCTGCCCCGTCCGCGGCAAAAAGAAAAGGTAGATTTTTAGGCATGTCCCAAAAATCTACCTTTGTGCGTTAGGCGAGCAGGTCGATGACGGTAAAGCCGGCGTTGCTCTTGGCGATGACGTCTCGGCCGCCAAAGACGCAGGTGGGCGACTCGGCTGCGATGCGCGTCACGTCGGCGCCGAGCGAGCGCAGCTCACCGGGCGTGGCGGCGAGCATCTGGGCGCGACGCTCCTCGCGCGCATGCGAATCGAGCCCGGCCATGTAGGTCGTGTTGCGGCGCTTGGTGAGCGCATACGGCTTCACCGGCGCGTCCATGCCGCTCACGCAGCTCACGATAAAGCCCTCAAAGGCGGCCTCGTCGGGCTCAAAGCTGCCAAGCCATGCACCCGCGCGCTTCACGCGCTCAATCGAAGGATCGATTGCCGGGTCGCGGTAGGTGTAGAACGCCGCCTGACGCTCGCCGGCCGCGCGGAATCCGCAGCCGTACGCGCCGCCCTTCACGCGGATCTCGTTCCACAGGTAGTCGTAGGAGAGTGCGTTGGCGGCAACCGCCCAGGCGCCCGTCACGTCAATGCCCAAGCGACGCGGGTCGCACGCGCTTGCCGCAAAGCAGATGTCGCTAGGGATGACAAAAGCCTCGTGGCGGTCGCACGGCGTCGGCACCACGAGCGCGTCGCGGCCGGCATCGGCGCCGTCGCCAGCTCCCAGCCCCAAGTCGCCCGCGGCGGCCCAGTACGCGTTAAAGTCCTCATCGCTGCCGGTAAAGCTCGCTAGGCAGCCGTCGGCCACAAAGATGCGGCCTGCCAGCTCGGCAAGCTTGGCACGCAGGCCGTCCAGGCGCTCGTCAAAGTGGTCGAGCAAATCGCGCAGGAACAGGTAGAAGTCTACGCCCGAGAGCTGCTCGCGCACCACGGCCGAAGGCGAGCTGTAGCTCATCGCGCGACCGAGCGCCGCCGAGTGGCCGTTGTTGATAAAGCCCTGCTCAAGCCCAATGCGAATTTGCGTGAGCACGTCGCGCATGCGGTCGGCGTCGGCGTCTGCCAAAAGCGTGCTCGACCATACCTCGCGCGGTAGACTCGCCAGCGCGTCGATCTTCTCGGACAGGGCACCGGCGCTCACCAGCAGGTAGGGGCGCACGCCGTCCACTTCGGGCTGGGTCATGACCTCGGTCGTAAAGCTCAAAAAGCCCAGCTTGCCAGCGAGCA
Source organism: uncultured Collinsella sp. (assembly GCA_959019945.1). GTDB lineage: Bacteria > Actinomycetota > Coriobacteriia > Coriobacteriales > Coriobacteriaceae > Collinsella. Next base: position 102,006 of record CAUEQD010000003.1, read on the forward strand.
AGTTGTCGAGTTCCTCGGCCGAGTGCTCGCGCGTGGGTAGCTGCTTAAGCAGGCGGCAGAGCAGTGTCACATAGGGCAGGTCCTCAAACGCGACGCAGCTCAGGTCGAAATACTGCATGGCGTAGGCCAGACGGTTGGTGGGGATGCCGTGGCGCAGGCAGGGGATGGGCGCGGTCGTGTCCACGACCAGCGGCGGCTCGGGGCGCGCCTCGCCAATGTCGGATACACGCAGGCGCGGCAGCGTTGCCTTGTCCTCGGGCGTGTCCTCCGCCTCCTGCGCGGCACGCAGCGCGGCCGTGCGCTCGACCACGTCGGCCAGCTCGGCATCGGTCATGGCGTCGCGCTTGGCTGCCAGCTCGGCGGCCTCGGCGCTCTCCGAACCCTCGGCGGCGTCCACCGGCACCAGCTCGACCAGAGCCATGTGGTCGTTCTCCAGCACGATCTCGCGCAGTAGGTCCTCAAAGTAGCTGCCGTCCAGCTCGCCGCGCAGCTCCTCGTACACTGGGCCGTACTTGAGCGCCAGCGTCGCGGCGTCGTCATCGTAGAGCCACGTGCTCAACGCGTCGCACACAATGGCCACGCCGTCGGCGATGCCGTAGTCGCGCTGGCGCAGGTCGTATTCGTTGCTGCTGATGATAGCTTCCAGGCGCTCGCGCGGAACGCCATGCTCGCACAGGTCGCGGCAGGCGTCCTGGAACACGCGGCGCAGCTCGCGCGCCACGCCGGGCTGCGCGTTTTGCAGCATGATGAGTTCGTAGGGCTGCAGGCTCTCGGCCGCGGTGTAGCTCATCACGTTGCCGCCCAGGCCGGCGGCCAGAATGGCCTTCTTAACCGGTGCTTCGTTGGAGCCCAGCAACGCCTCGAACAGGATGTCCGCCGCGATCGTGCGCTTGCGATCGAGCGCGCTGCCCAGCACAAGGCCCAGGCCCACCAGGGCGTTCTCGGGCGTGGTGGCCATCTCGACGCGCTTATACTCGCAGGTTACAGGCGCCTGCACGTCCAGCGGATTGGGCGCCAACGCGGACGGGTCCTCGCCGGCGGCAACGGCGGCGTCCATGCGGCGGCTCGCGGCGCTCGGCTGCGACAGATAGCGCTTGTCCAAAAATGCCAGCGCGCGGTCCACGTCCAGGTCGCCGTAGAGCGTTATATAAGAGTTGGAAGGATTGTAGTGGCGCGCGTGCGTGTCCAGGAGCTGCTCGTAGGTGAGCGCGGGGATCGCGCGCGGGTCGCCGCCGCTCTCGTGCGCATAGGCGGTGTCGGGATAGAGCGCGGCGTTGACGGCGTCGTCCAGCACGCTCATAGGGTCGGACAGCGCGCCCTTCATCTCGTTGAACACCACGCCGTTATAGCGCAGCGCGCCCTCGCGCAGGCTCGCGGAGCTGCCGTCGCCCTCGCCCTCGGCGCCCTCCGGCAGGTCCAACTCGTAGTGCCAGCCCTCCTGCTCAAAAATGGTGGGCTTGGTATAGATTGCCGGGTTGAACACCGCGTCCAGGTACACGTCCATCAGGTTGTACAGATCCTGCTCGTTGGTGGTGGCAACGGGGTAGATGGTCTTGTCGGGGTAGGTCATGGCGTTGAGGAACGTCTGCATGGAGCTCTTGATCAGGTCGACAAACGGCTCCTTGACGGGGAACTTGGCCGATCCGCACAGCACCGAGTGCTCAAGAATATGGAACACGCCGGTGGAATCGGCCGGCGGCGTCTTAAAGCCAATGGCAAAAGCCTTGTTTTCGTCGTCGCACGCCAGGTACAGCAGGCGAGCGCCCGATGCGGTGTGGCGCAGCACGTAGGCGTCCGAGTCGAGCTCGGGCACGGTCTCGCAGCGCTCGACGGCAAAGCCGTGACAGGTAGCGCCGGGCACCAGCAGCGCGGCAGCAGCAGCGCGCGGGTCGGTTGAGGTAGTGGGCATATACAGTCTCCTTTGACGCCCCAGCGGGGGCGAATCGAGTCGAATCCTCGAGAGTATACCCATATGGGGCCGCGGCTCTGCGGCGAACTGAAGACGATGTGGGTGGACTAGCCTAACTAGGTTGATAACGATTGCCGCTGGTAGCCGCTGCACCCCGCTAAAGTGAAATAACACCCCGTTTACCGAATCATTTAGGAAATATATGGACTCCTAAAAAGTTCTAATACAATATAAGTCATCTATCTATAAACTGCTGATTCCTTGCAAAGGTATGGTTGATATGGTTGAAGCAAATAGCGTTATCCCCCTGTACAAACAGATTGTTCGTGCGCTCTCTGATTCGATCGCCAACGGCACGTACCGCCCGGGAGATAAGCTTCCGACCGAGGCGGAGCTCATCGAGCAATTTGGCGTGAGTCGAATAACGGTTCGCTCCGCAATTAAAGAAATGGAAGATGCTGGGCTTGTTGAGAGGGCCCGAGGCAAGGGCACGTTCGTTTCGTCGGACACACAGATGTATGCCGCGGACGACCGTGAGAGCTTTACCCATTCGTGCCAGCTTGCGGGCAAGCAGGCGTCTACCAGGGTTCTCGCAATGGGCTGGGACTTCCCAAGCCTGCGAGACGCGAAGTTTCTGGGCGTAGACGATACCCAAAAGGTATTGCGTAGTCGTCGTCTGCGTCTTGTGGATGACAAGCCCACGATGCTGGAAACCAATAGCTATTCCGCTGCGCTTTCTTTTTTGGAGCATGAGTCCCTCGAGGATTCGCTGATGGCGGTACTCGATCGCCAGGGGATCAAGATGGGCCCCAACACGCGTACGCTCGAGGTCTGCTATGCGAGCGAGCTCGAGGCGGCATACCTTAACGTGGAGCTAGACTCTCCGCTGCTTCTGTTTGTTGATAGACGTTATGCTCCAAGCGGCGAGCCGCTTTTCATCTCCCGTCAGGTGTACTGCACCGAGCGACTGAAGTTCTATTTGTAAATTAGAGATAGATTGGTCGATTTACCGACCAATTGCTACCGTTCGCGGATTTGGAAAATAGACACACCGCGTAGGGTAGATTGCTAATATACTTTGTTATGACAATATAGTACGTCTTATTGATATTGGAGAACTATGAATAAGATATTGCTAGCGAGTCATGGTTATCTCGCCCAAGGTATGAAGAGCTCTCTCGAGATCCTGATGGGCGCCAACGACCGAATCGAGTGTCTGTGCGCCTATGTCGATGACGACACGAGGGATGTCGCAGCGCTTATCGATGCTTGGATGGAGTCGAAGGACCCTGCCGACTCTTGGTTTGTCGTGACTGACATCTTTGGCGGCTCTGTAAACAACGAATTCATCCAGAGGCAGACCGCCGGATCGTTTACGTTGATCACCGGAATGAACTTGCCGCTGCTGGTGGAAATGGCTACACAGCTGGACTCCCTGGATGCGGACAAGGCCAAAGCCGCGGTCGAGGGATCACGTTCGTTTATCATGCTTTGTGAGGCGGCGGACATGCTTGCCGATGTCGAAGAAGAAGAGTTCTAGCTCAAGCTTCAACGAATAATTCAACCCTGTCATTACCTTTATTACGTGTGGAGATGATTTTGATGATTAAGCTTACGAGGGTCGATTACCGATTGATTCACGGCCAGGTCGCCATGTCTTGGACGCATGCGCTGGATGTCGATTGCATCCTGTGTGCCAGCGATGCCGTGGCAAAAGACGACATGAGAAAAGCCGCTTTGAGGCTAGCTCGTCCCAACGGCGTGAAGCTCGTCATAAAAGACGTAAACGCTGCTATCGAGGCGCTCAACAGCGGCGTTACCGATAAGTACTCGCTGTTTATCATTGTTGAGACGATTGAAGATGCCTATCGTCTCGCTAAGGGTTGCAAAGACATCAAGGAGATCAATTTGGGCGGAACCCGAAAGTCACCCGAGACCACGCTTCATCCGACCCCCGCGATCTTTGCGACCGAAACCGATGCCGAGCATATCCAAGAGCTTGTCAACGATGGCGTGGTTATCGAAATCCGTCAGGTCCCCAATGACTCAAAGGTATTTGCCAAGGACGTTTTCTAGCTGGAAACATGCCATTGTCTAGCATTTATTAACTAGGTCCTCCTTTCTTAAGCCCGTCGATCATTTGATCGGCGGGCTTTTTATTAAAGAAAAATCAAAAAAATCTGAAATAGTTCTTGCATAGTTAGTTATATAAAGTATTATAACGTCATGGGATGAATGAAGGGTTCATCCAAGTGAGTTAGGAGTAAGGGATGTTCAATTTCGATGAGCCTCGTTACGAGAAGGTTGTGAGCGATGCCCTCGCTCTCCGTCCTCAGATTGAGGCTGCCGTGGACAAGGTCTGCGAGCAGGGTTATTCCAACATCTTCTTCATCGGCTGCGGCGGCACCTGGGCCCACACGCTCCCGATGAAGTATTGGGTCGAGACCACCACGGCCGACGTCGACGTCCACTGCGAGATTGCCGCTGAGTTCCTCGCATGCCCGCCCAAGACCTTCAACAAGGACTCGGTCTGCGTCTTCTCCACCCGTACCGGCACCACCCCCGAGATCATCGAGGCTGCCAAGTTCTGCCAGGAGCAGGGCGCCCGCACGCTGATGTATGTTTCCAACGACAACACCCCGGCCACTGAGTACGCCGATTACAAGTTCTTCAGCTTCGCTGAGGACGACGTCCTGTGCGAGGCCATCTACACCTACCAGATCACGCTGGTCGCCCGCTTCCTCAAGAACGCCGGCGCCTTCCCCAAGTACGACACCTTCATGGAGGAGTTCGGCAACATCGCTCCGTACCTCATCAAGGCCAAGGACGCTCAGGACGAGCGCTGCGCCGCCATGGCCGAGGACTTCAAGGACACCGACTACCACATGGTGATTGGTTCCGGCATGCTCTGGGGTGAGGCCTACGACTACGCCATGTGCATTCTCGAGGAGATGCAGTGGATCAAGACCAAGTCTATCCACGCCGCCGAGTTCTTCCACGGCACCATCGAGCTGTGCGAGGAGGGCACGAGCCTCATCATGCTCTACGGCGAGGACGACACCCGCAAGCTCATGGACCGCGTGGACAACTTCACTCACATGCTCGCCGACGAGAAGGGCGTCCATGTCCGCGTGAACAAGTTCGACACCGCCGAGGTCGAGCTGCCGTTCAGCGACCCCGAGTTCCGCAAGATCGTCTCCCCGATGGTCACCTACACCATCACCGAGCGTCTGAGCTGCCATCTCGAGCACGTCCGTAACCACCCGCTCACCACGCGTCGTTACTATCACCAGATGAACTACTAATCCTCTCAAATTGCTGCGGTTGTCTGCAGGCGAGCTGCGCAGAATGCCTCGCCTGCAGACCTGTTTCTGGGGTTGATCGAAATGGTTGTCCAGTATCTTCTAGTTGCACTGGTCGCATTTATTGCGTCCATGGACGAGCAATTATTTGGCATTACGATGCTTGGTCGTCCGCTGTTTACGAGCCTGTTCGTTGGCTTGATCCTTGGCGATGTCCAGCAGGGCGTTATCGTCGGCGCTGCTTTGGAGTCCATGTTCATGGGCGCTATCATGGTCGGTGCGGCGGTTCCTCCCGAGGTCTATGCTTCCGGCGTGCTTGGCTGCGCGTTTGCCGTCATTACGGGTACGGGCACGGCAACTGCCGTCGCACTCGCCCTTCCCGTCTCCGTCTTCCTTCAGGTGTGGCGCAACTTCTGCTACGCCGTTCCGGGTGCCTTTGCCTGCAAGAAGATCGAGACCGCTCTGGCAAATCGTGATCTTGCCAAGGCGAATCTGTACCATCTGACCATCGTGCCGCTGTCGATTGGCATTCCGTCTGCACTGCTGGTGTTTTGCTCGCTGTTCTTTGGTGCCGACCTCATCAACAATGCGCTTAACGCTATTCCGCAGTTTGTGATGGACGGCCTCAACGTTGCGTCCGGCGTCATGGTCTGCATCGGCTTCGCTCTTCTTATTAGGACCATGGGCGACAGCAAGCTTCTTCCCTGGCTGTTCCTGGGATTCATTATGGTCATCTACCTCAAGATGGACGTTGTCGGTGTTGCCGCTGCCGCTATCTGCGTCGCGCTGCTCCTGGCCTTCCGCGAGGGCTCGGCCGGTCCGCAGGCGGTTGCCGAGGATGAAGAGGAGGACTTCTAATGGCTACCCAGAACACCGATCTCAAAGAGGCCAAGAAGGACGCGATTATGACTCCCGATATGTATCGGAGCATGTTCCTTCGCCAGTTTACGAGCCAGTGCTCGCAGTCGTACGACAAGATGATGGCAATGGGCTTCATGTACACCATTCAGAAGCCCCTGCGAAAGATCTATCCCAACGACGACGATTACTATGCGGCGCTTGATCGCCATACCGAGTTCTTTAACATCACGCCTCATGTGCTTCCGTTTGTAGCCGGCCTAACGGTTTCGATGGAAGAGCAGGCGGCTGCCGATAAGAACTTCGACACGTCCTCGATTAACGCCATGAAGGTCGGCCTCATGGGACCGCTTTCCGGCATTGGCGATTCGTTCTACTGGGGTACGTTCCGCGTGGTCGCCGCCGGCATTGGTATTGGTATCGCTTCGACGGGCAACCCGCTCGGCCCCATCGTGTACGCGCTCATCTACTCCGTGATTAACTTTGCAACGCGTATCGTCGCAGCCCATCTGGGTTACGACCTGGGAACCAAGTTCCTGCAGCAGTCCGAAGAGAACAACCTTATGTCTCGCATGACGCATGCTGCCGGTGTCCTCGGAATGACCGTCATCGGCGCCATGATTGCGGCACAGGTCTCGCTGTCCACTGCTTTGACCTTTGACGTGGGTGGTTCGGAGATTGTCCTGCAGGATCTGTTCGATTCGATCTTCCCCGGTCTGCTGCCTTTGCTGGCAACGTTCGCTTGCGTTGCCCTGTACAAAAAGGGTGTCAAGACCATTTGGATTATTATTGGCATCTTCGCGATCTGCATCATCGGAACGGGCTTGGGAGTGTTCGCGGCGGCGTAATGTTGACTGCTATGCTCGCGCGTTGGATAACTAACCGACCGTTTGAAAACGGGGTTCGGCGTAAGGCCGGCCCCGTTTTTTGTTTGAGGGATTTTCCGACCGTCCAAAAATCCACGCCCGCCCATCACTCATGCATTTCTCATCTCTCATTCATCACTAATATGAGAGATAACTGAAAGACGAGAGATAAATATGAGAGATAACTGAGCAGCAAAGAGACAAGAAATCACGGTATTGTCTCAATACTGATTGTTCTACCAGCAAAAACATGTTTAAATGAAACAAATGGCAGATATCTTATCTTTCATCTCTCACTTATCTCTAATATGAGAGATAGCAGAAAGGTGAGAGATAATTACGAGAGATAACTGAGAGACGAAGGAAATCTATTCGCGGCATTCTCCGCCGGGCCGAGCGAAAGGACATGCAGATGAACGAAAACGAGCTGACCGGTCTGCTCGAGTCTTTAAGGCGCATGGGCTCGGACGATCTTAACGTCGAGGTCAAGGAGAGCGCCACGACGCTTTCCCGCGACGTATGGGAAACGGTTAGCGCATTCGCGAATACCGCTGGCGGAATTATCGTGCTCGGCGTGAGCGAGCGCGCGGGCTTTGTCCCGGTTGAGAACTTTGAGACCGAGAAGGTGCTCAACCAATTCGTAGCGGGCATGGGTGATGCCGGCGGGCGCGGAAAACTGGCCAATCCGCCCAAATACACCATTGAACGCGTGGAGCTCCAGGGCACCGTGGTTCTGGTCATCACGATTGAGGAGCTCGACCCGTCGAGCAAGCCTTGTTATGTCATAGAGCGGGGCGCTCAAGGCGGCAGCTACAAACGCATCGATGATAAAGATGTTCCGCTCTCGTCGACCGAGGTCCTGTCCTTGTCATCGTATGAACGGGCGAGCCCCAGTGATCGCGATGCAGTGCCCGGCGCGGTCGCAGGCGATCTTGACGAGGCCCTGGTCGACCGCACGATAGAGCGTGCTTTCTCACTGACACCTCGTGCGATGCGCGGCGCGCCGGACAAGAAAACGAAGCTGGAACGCCTGAATTTCCTCGACTCCCAGGGCAATGTCACTAAGGCCGGACTCCTGGCTGCGGGTGCCTATCCTCAGCAGTTCTATCCCAAGCTCTTTATCGATGTGGCGGTCTATGCCGGAACGCAGAAGGGCGCGGCGGGGTCGTTGAGGTTCATGGACCGTACGATCTGCGAGGGAACGTTGGGCGAAATGATCTCGGATGCCGTCGCGGCAATCGCCAAGAATTTGCGGCGAACCTCGACGATCCAAGGCGTCTCGCGTGTCGACTCGCTGGAGATTCCCGAGGAAGTCCTGCGCGAGGCAATCGCCAACGCCGTAATCCACCGAGAATACGGAGATCGGTTCTGTGGGCAGTCGATCGCTGTTGACGTCTTTGATGACCGTATCGAGGTGACGAACCCCGGCGGCCTATACGGAGGAAAGACTCGCGAGAACCTGTTTGACGGCAGCTCCCGATGTCGCAATGCGACGCTTGTGAAGCTCATGTCGCTTGTCCCATTGCTCGACGGCGCGGGCTCGCCTGCCGAGGGTAACGGGTCGGGCATTCCAATGATGCTCGATGCCATGCGTGCGCAAGGTCTGGCCGAGCCCCTGTTTTGCCCCGGTTTCGACCGGTTTAAGGTTGTCCTCTACCGAGCGAAGGTTGAGCAAATCGATCATGGCGGGGACTTAATTGTGGCGGCACTCAAACGCTACGGCGAGCTGGGGACGCGTGAGCTGGCAGAACGTACGGGGCTTACAATTTCCCAGGTTAGGTCGCGCGTCAACGCGCTCATTGCTCAAGGCGAGCTCGAGCCCACGGCGCCGGCGACGAGCCGCAACCGCAAGTATCGACTGTCGGAGCGCGTGGGATAGATGCGTTAGTGGACGAGGCGACCCAATAATCGACCCTCGATTGGCGTCCATTAAGGTAAAGCGGTTGTTGCCCAGTCGACGGTGATGCTAAAGACTCGGCTTACGCCGGCATGGCCCCGAACCCGTCTATCAGGAACAGCCTAAGAACCAGCTTGATGACATTTCCCGGTTTGACTTCTGCCGCGTCAAAGACGTGGCGCTCGGCGAGCTCGCTGCAGTATGCATAGATGTCGCGGATAAGGTCCGCGCCCGAGAGCGTAAACATGTAGCCTGCGTCCGAAAGCGCATTGGGCGCGGCAGGCAACTTGGCCATGTGACAGAACGTTTGCAGGTCGGGCGCCATAACGTTCTGGTAGTCGAGGTGGCCGTTGGCATCCTGCGCGGCAAGCTCCAATTGGCGCACAAAATCCAGCGCCGCCGCTAACACAAAGCTCGGCGTAGGCGCATTGACGTCCTGAGTGGTCGCCACAAGCCTGCCCGCCGCTTGCGTGACAAGCCAAGCGACCTCGCGCTGGCAACGCACGGCCTTGCGCGTAACCGGCTTGATGGACGAAGAAGAAACGCTTCCCTTAGGCGGATTCGAAGCAGCCATAAGACCCTCCCATGAACAATCCGGCCCAACAAGCCCGGATGAAACACGTGCTACATCAGTATACAGGGGAGTGGGGTAGCGGGGTACAAGCACGCCAGCGGCAAACCGAGAGCATCAACGATGTGCCGATCGCGGAATGAGATCTCGTAATAATTGACTCTCGGCCATATTATTGAGGGGCATGACTCGCGTTCGTATGGTTGTAGGTGCTGGCGATGAACGACATTGACCTTGCTGTTCCGTTGATGGATGGACCAAGCTATGACCGCGCCTGCAGTCTCGTGCCTTCCGAATACGTTGAGGCATGGGAGTGGTTTCTGGGTGAGGAACAGCGCGGCGGCGTTTGGACCAGCCTTCCGCACCACACCAAGGAAGATAGCCCTCAGTATCAGTACCGTTTGAGAATTGGCTCGGACTTCTTTCCCGTAACGCGGGATTCAGGGATCTTCTGGCCGGGCCAGGATCGGGTGAAGCAAGATCCCAATAAGATCTTTGCGCTTTCGGTCCATAACTCTAAAAAGAGCTCTACACCGATGTGCCTCCGCTCTATTTGGATGACGGTACGTGGGTCATTAAGTATTCGGTCCAAGCGCCAGGCGCCGTTGGTTCTCGAGACCAGAATTACAACCGTAAAATGCTCAACTGCATGGAATGTGGCGTCCCAGTCGGAGTCATATTTGCAACCGAGATGGGCTATAAGGTGCTCGGCCTTGCGTTTGTTGAGCGGTTCGAGCCCGAAAACGGATGGTTTGTTCTGCACGGTCCTGTTCATAAAGGCGGACCGGACCCTCGTTTTGCGCCCGACATGAGTTATCTGAAGCACATACCCGTCGATATTGAGTTTGCCGGACAGGGTGTGACCGACGACGAAAAGGTCCGCTATGCGTTAAGGCGCGAGCGATTGGGGCAGCAATGGTTCCGCAAGCAGCTCGTTGCCGCCTATGATGGCCGTTGCGCGGTGTCGGACTGCGGCGTCAGCGAAGCTCTGGAGGCTGCACATATCGAGAATTACTCGGGACCCAAATCGCAGGTTGCCAGCAACGGTATTCTGCTTCGGCGCGATCTTCATTCCCTATTTGATGCTCACCTGATTTCGTTTGAGCCTGTTTGCGGCGAATATCGGCTGTGCGGATCGTACCTGCTGGATAAGACCGACTACGCTTTCTTTGCGGGTGCGACGCTAAGGCAGCCGAATGAGCGTCAGTGGCGACCCGATACGGTGTTTCTTGAGGCCCATCGCATTGAGTTCGATCGCTCGGAAAAGAAGCGTGAAAAGGCGGGGCTTCTGCCGTATTAGCGTATTTGGCTTTGGCATTCTTTGACGATCGTGTTGTTTGATCGGATCGCGTGGCGATGCAATCTCGCGCCCGCCCGCCGGTGCATGCTCTTCCTGATTTGTATAGCGAGAGGGGAGCGTGTATGAGCTGGCGAGGCGATATTGCGATGGGGAAGTACGGAAAACTGCCGTGTGCCCTTATAGAGAACAATATGTTTTCGAGCGTAGAGGTTGATTGCGGGTCGTTTGTCGTCACCTGCCCTTGCTGCGGCTCGCAAATACCGTGTCTCGATATTCGGTTTATCGATGCGCGCGACAGACTCAGCGACGAAGTGAGAAAACGGACAGGCGTTCATATGCCGGTGTATCCGGAGAAATGCCCTGTTTGTGGCCTCGATATCGTGTACGACGCCGGCGACGAGGGATAGGTGATGCGGAGGAGCTGGCTGTGAAGGCTTCTCTGTATCTACAAATAAACCCCCTCACCGAGTTGCCTGTGGAACTCGGCGTGATGGTCGCGTGCCCAGGTAAAGAGCGCCTGGTCAAAGTCGGTGCGCGTGGCCGGGACGCCAAAGACGCCGGAAACTTCGACGCGCACAAACTCCAGTGCCGGCAGCTTGTTGATGGCAGTGAGGACAAACGGGGACGAGGGCTCCTCGAACAGATAGCGGCTGCCTTGCAGCGCGTCGCAACTGGTGCACGTGTTGCCGAGCGACGGGGCTTTGGAGGCTCGCGCGCCTACGGGCTTGTAGCCGCAGCGCTTATGAAGGTAGTCACGGATCTCGCCCGGCACGCAGCCAAGAGCGGGCACGATGGCGAGTGCGTTGGCGTTGACCGTGTCGATGGCAATGTGTCCGGCTTCGTTGGGCGCGTGCGCGATGACGATGCTCTCGTCGTTATCGGTTCGATAGGGAATGCCGAAGGCCGCGACCGAGGTTTCTTTGTGACACTTCCAGCACTTGCGCTTGCCCAGTACTAGATATATATACGGCGCTGAGGGGTCGGATCGGTCAACACCGGGCAGCCACTCGGCAAAGGGCTCGGGGTTGACGCCGCTGGGTACATACCAGATCTTCTTGGTCCGGTCCCATTTGGCGCCCAGCGCCTTGGCTTCTTCTTTGTGCGAAAAGGGGACATCGAGCTCGGTGCGCATGGCGGCTCCTTGGTGCTGCAGGTGCAAGTGGTTCAAGGATACCGCAGGGCGCAGACATCGCGGCGTTTTGCTGAGGAGTTGCGGCTCGGATGGGTTCGAGACGCGTTGGTCTCGGCCTCGGTGGCTATTGACGCGGTTTTGTGCATGGGCAGGGTGGTTGCTTGGGCGGTTGGAGCTGCCAGCTGATTTGGCGACATAAAACAAAACAGCCCAGAGAGCATAGCCTCTGAGCTGCGAACAATTGGTGGGCGTTAGAAGATTTGAACTTCTGACCTCTTCCGTGTCAGGGAAGCGCTCTCCCCCTGAGCTAAACGCCCGATCAAGGGTGCGCAAGCGCGCAAGGGATAATATAACGGAGCCTGAACTCGGTGGCAAGAACATTTTTAAAAATCGCTTACATTGTGGAATTCGGGGGTCTTGTCATATCCATTTCAAAAGAGCCTGCTGCCGCGATTTGGCTGTCGCATAATGCAAGGCCGTTGCGGTGTCGAGCTATGGAAAGACGCCTGCGGAATTGTCCTACCGATAAGCGGACAAGCCTTCGGCTGGTGCCTTCGCCGTGGTAAGGTAAGCCGAATTGCTTCCAGACTGTTTCGGGGGAGTGGAATGAGCAAAGAGTGTGTCGAGCAGGTCGAAGGCGCAGGGGCTTCGGTGCCGATGACCGATATATCGAACATTGATGTGCCCGAGGGCACCGACGAGCTCAGCCGCAACACCCGTCGCGCGTGGCGCGACCGCCTGAACAGCGCTTCGACGCGCAAGATGATCACGGGCGTCTTGGCTACGCTGGTGGGCGGTTCGTTTTGGGGCTTCTCGGGCACCAGCGCGAGCTTTCTGTTCGATACCTACCACGTCGACACCTTGTGGCTTATGAGCGTGCGTCAGATTCTCGCCGGTCTACTCTTTATGGCCGTGGTTGTTACGCGCGACCGCGAGCGCCTGATTAAGCTCTGGACCACACCCGCCGATCGCAAGCAGCTGCTGCTCTTTACCGCCTTTGGTCTGTTGTTCAACCAGTTTTGCTATCTTTCGGCCGTGCGCCTGACGAACGCCGGAACCGCGACGGTGCTCCAGTGCCTGCAGCTCGTTATCATCATGGGCTACACCTGCGTGACCGATCGCCGCATGCCGCGTACTCGCGAAGTCATCGGCATTGGCCTGGCTCTGGGTGGAACCTTTTTAATCGCCACCGGCGGCGACCCCACCAGCCTGAATATCTCGCCACTTGGCCTGGCAGCAGGTCTTATGTGTGCGGTCAGCGCCACGTGTATGGCGGTGATTCCCGCCAAGATCCTGCCCGAATACGGCAGCCCCATCGTCACGGGCTCGGCAATGCTCACGGCGGGCGTGGTCTCGTGTGTCTTCGTGCAGCCCTGGGCGCATATGCCGGCGCTCGACGCTGCCGGCGTCGAGGCGCTCGCGGTGTTCGTGGTTATCGGCTCGTTTTTTGCTTACATGCTCTATATGCAGGGCGTTAAGGACATCGGCTCGGTGCGTGCGAGCCTCATCGGAACTGCGGAGCCGGTTTCGGCGACCATCACGAGCGCCGTTATGCTGGGCACGGTGTTTTTGCCGACCGACCTTATCGGCTTTGCCATGATCATCGTGATGATGTTCCTCACGGTGTAGCTGGCGCCGCCGCCAAGATAGAAAAGGTGTTGTGCCGCATTTTCGCCAATTGATGTCCGTGTCTGGAGTTTAGCTGTCGATGCTCAAAATGCCATAAACTAATAGCGTTATGGACTTTTCTATTGCGACTCAATTGCGAGGATTTCTTTATGGCTGGTAATCACTTTAAGGGCAGCGACAGCGGCCGTCCTGCAGTTCCGCCGCGTTCGAACGGGGCCGGAAAAGCTGGCATGCCGAGCGGAGCTGGTCAGAACAGCGCCGGTAAGCGCACGTCTCCGGGCGAGACGGCGATGTTTACCGCTCTGTACGAGCAGTCTCAGAAGGCTAAAAAGACCGGTCGCGCAAGAGGGAATGTCTTTGCGGGCGGTGCGACCCCCACGTCGCAGCCGAGCGGGGCTCCTTCGACACCTGCGAACAACGTAGGCGCTGCCAACGCCGCGAATGCCGCCGGCAACATTAATGCCGGCAATGCCGCCAACAATACTCCCTCTGCCGGTGGCGCGGGGCTTACGGGCAACCTTGGCACGATCTATACGGGTGCCTCCGAAACCGGCACGTTCGCCCGTTTGGAAGACAACGGTGCCGAGTTTAAGGGCTCCGGTTCCAAGGAAGATTATTACGATTTTGGCTTGAACTATGGCAGCGACGCTTCGACGAGCTCGACCTCGGATGGCCTGGTCCGTCATCGCCATCGCAAGGGTGAGGGCAAGAAGCGCCATGTTGGCGCGGTTGTTGCCGCCGTAGTCGTGGTGCTGCTCGTTGCGCTTGGCGCAAGTGGCTTTATGCTGCTTAACTCGGCTAAGACCGTAAAGGGCGAAGCGAAGGAAGCTGTCGAGGTTGTCGGTGGCCTTAAGGACAAGGTCACGTCGGGCGATTTTTCGACGCTGCCCGACGACGCGAAGAAGATCGACGAGCTCTGCGATAGCATGAAGGCGGAGACCTCGAGCCCGCTGTGGACGGCGGCTTCGTTTATTCCGGTGTACGGCAGCGACATCAATGCGGCCCGTACCATGATCGACGCCCTGTCCGATGTCTCGAGCAACGCGCTGGTCCCCATGGCCGACAATCTTTCGCAGGCAACACCCGGCAAGCTGTTCCAGGACGGGATGATCAACGTTTCTGCGCTGCAGGCCGTTGCCGATTCGCTTTCCAGCAGCTCGAAGGTGTTCAAGAGTGCCAACGAGAAGATCCAGGGCATTGGCGACACGCATATTTCCCAGGTGACCGAGCTGGTCGATAAGGCAAAGGATGGCTTTGCCACCCTAAGCGGCGCGGTCGATGCAGCGGAGAAGGTCGCCCCTGTCCTTCCCCAGATGCTCGGCGCCAACGGCCAGACGCGCAACTATCTCATGTACGCCATGAACAACGTTGAGATTCGTGCTTGCGGCGGCTTTGGCGGCTCGCAGGGTCTGATTTCGGTTACCGACGGCCAGATGTCGATCGGCGACTTTGTTCCCCGTATTGGACTGAGCGAGGATGAAGCGGTCGAGAGCGTCGACGAAGAGGATGAGGCGCTGTTTGGCAATCACAGCAACCTGTACAACTCGGGTAACACCTATTCGCCCGACTGGCCGCGCAACTCGCAGCGTGTCGCCGCTCTGTGGAAGTCCGAGTATGGCCAAGACGTTGATGGCGTCATCGGTATCGACCCGGTGTTCCTGCAGTATCTGCTGGGCCTTGTCGGCAATGTCTCGCTGCCCGACGGCACGGTTGTCGACGGCACCAATGCGGCCAAAGTCCTCATGCACGACGTGTACTGGAACTATCCGGTCGAGGAGTCGGACGGCATCTTTGCATCCGTCGCCAGCGCTGCCTTCGACAAGATCCTTGGCGGTATCGGCGACGTCGATGTTGCGAACCTTGTCAGCGCCGTTGAGCGCGGTGCCGAAGAGGGCCGCCTGATCGCGTGGATGAAAAACGATGACGAGCAGAACGCTATCAAGGAGATGAACATCGACGCCTCACTGCCCGATCCGGATGACCCGAGTGAAGATCCCGTCGCTGGTGTCTACTTTAACAACCTGAGCTTCTCCAAGCTCGACTGGTATCTGAACGCCGATACGCAGATTGGTCAGGGCGTGAAGAACGGCGACGGCGCTTGCTCGTATCGCATCACCGTTACCCTGACGAACATCATGACGCAGAAGGAGGCAGGTAAGCTGCCCGACTACGTAGCGGCCAGTGCGCCTGGGACCTCGCGTGACGATGAGCGCTTGTATGTATCACTGTTTGCGCCGACAGGCGGCAGCATTACCGATCTAAACGTCGAGGGGACTCAGTTTGGACTGTTCGCTGCCACTTGGCACGGAGTTCCCTGCTATTCGGGCACCGTTGACCTGCATGCTGGCGAGACGACGACGATCACGTATACGCTGACCACGTCGGCCGAGGCGGGGGACAAGCCGCTTACGCTGCGTCAGACTCCTACATGCCAGGCGGCTCGCGACAGCGCGTCGGCGTAGGGTTTTTCTGGTAGCGCAGATAATCGAGTACCATTTTGGGGCGGACAGGCAATCTGTCCGCCCCTATTTTGTAAGGAGAGCGCATGAAGTACTTTGGCACCGACGGCTTTCGCGGTGAGGCCAACGTTGGGCTGACGGTGGAGCACGCCTATAAGATCGGCCGTTTTGTGGGTTGGTATTACGGCGCCAATCGCAGTGCTAAGGCGCGCGTGATCGTGGGCAAGGACACGCGTCGTTCGAGCTATATGTTCGAGGCGGCGCTGGTGAGCGGCTTGGTCGCGAGCGGCGCGGACGCCTACATGCTGCACGTAATCCCGACGCCGGGCGTGGCGCATCAGACGGTCGAGGGCTGCTTCGACTGCGGCATCATGATCAGCGCGAGCCACAACCCGTTTTGCGATAACGGCATCAAGCTCGTCAACAGCGACGGCTTTAAGATGGACGAGGACGTGCTGGAGCTCATCGAGGACTACATCGATGGTAAGAGCGAGGTGCCGCTGGCCACGGGCAACCACATCGGCGCCACGGTGGACTACATGCAGGGCCGCAACCGCTACATCGCCTCGCTCATTGCAAGCGCCAACTTTTCGTTGCAGGGTGTCAAGATCGGCCTGGACTGCGCCAACGGCTCGGCGTCCTCGGTCGCCAAGCCGGTGTTCGACGCGCTCGGCGCCGATGTGCGTGTAATTAGCGCCGCGCCCGATGGTTTCAACATCAACGTCGACTGTGGATCGACGCACATGGAGCGTCTGCAGCGCCACGTGGTGGAGCAGGGCCTAGACGTGGGCTTTGCCTACGACGGCGATGCCGACCGATGCCTGGCCGTGGACGAGCGCGGCCGCGTGGTTGACGGCGACCAGATCCTGTACGTGTGCGGCGTGTACCTGAACAAGCACGGCCGCCTTTCGGGCGGTACCGTGGTGCCGACCATCGCCAGCAACTTTGGTCTGATCAAGTCGCTTGAGCTTGCCGGCCTGAGTGCCGTGACCAGCGGCGTGGGCGATCGCCACGTGTACGCCAAGATGCGCGAGGGCGGCTACAGCCTGGGCGGCGAGCAGACGGGCCATACGATCTTTGGCGATATCGAGCGCACGGGCGACGGCATTATGACCTCGCTGCGCGTGATGGAAGTGATTCGTGCCGAGCGCGAGACGCTTTCGCAGCTCACGGCGCCGTGCAAGCTGCTGCCGCAGGCGCAGGTGGCCGTGCGCGTGGCCGATAAGGATGCCGCGCTGGATAGCATGGGCGTGCAGAACGCCATCGCCGAGGCCGAGGCATCGCTGGCGGGCGAGGGCCGCGTGCTCGTGCGCAAGAGCGGAACCGAGTCGGTGATCCGCGTGCTGGCAGAGGCACCCGACCAAGCAGCCGCTGACGCCGCCATGAAGCGCATCGCAGGCGCCCTGGAAGCTTTGTAGTTACGCGGTTTTACCAAACCGCGTAACGGCTCGACGGTGCCAAAACATTGACGTTAACGGACTAGGTGGAGAAAGGGGGCGCCGCGGATTGGTTCTGCGGCGCCCCCCCCCCTTGCGTTGGCGTGTCGGTTATGTCCTACAGCTCGTAGAGCGTGGTGAACTTGTCCTGCAGGTAGCTGCAGTAGTAGCGGGCGTCGAACGTCATGCCGCAGGCGCCCTTGATGAGCTCCGGAGCGTCCTTGGCGCGGCCCCACTGCCAAATGTGCTCGCCCAGCCACGCGCGGACGGGTGCCAGGTCGCCGCTCGCGCAGGCGCCGGTAAGGTCGACGCCGTCGCGGCACATGGCTGGCACAAACATGGCGTCGTAGGCACTGCCCAGCGCATAGGTGGGGAAGTAACCAAACGAGCCGCCGCTCCAGTGCGTATCCTGCAGGCAGCCGCGCGTGTCGTCGGGAACCGGAATGCCCAGGTACTCGTCCATAAAGCGGTTCCAAAGCGCGGGGATATCCTTGGCCGTGGCCTCGCCGGCAAACAGCATGCGCTCGATCTCGTAGCGCACCATAACGTGCAGCGGATAGGTGAGCTCGTCGGCTTCGGTGCGGATCAGCGACGGCTGCGCAATGTTCACGGCGCGGTAGAGCGCGTCCTCGTCCACGTTGCCGTAGACCTCGGGCGCGTGACGGCGCAAGACCTCGAGCAGCGGGCCCATAAAGGCGCGGCTGCGAGCAACGGTGTTTTCGAAGAAGCGGCTCTGGCTCTCGTGGATGCCCATGGAGGTTCCGCCCTCAAGACAGGTGCGCGCGTAAGCGGGGTTCACGCCCAGCTCGTACATGGCGTGGCCGGCCTCGTGGATGATGCTGTAGACGTTGGAGATGCAATCGTCCTCGTGGATATGCGTGGCGATGCGCGCGTCGCCCACCGAGAAGCCCTCGCTAAACGGATGCTCGGTAAAGGCGAGCGTGGTGTTGTCCAGGTCCAGGCCCACAAGCTTCATCAGGTCAAAGCTCATGGCGCGCTGGGCAGCCTCGGGCACATGGGCGTGCAAAAAGTCGGCAGCGGGTTGCTGGCCGCGCTCACCGATGGCATGCACGAGCGGCACGACGGTGGCCTTGACCTCATCGCAAAACGCGTCGAAGCTCTCGGTGGAAAGGCCACGCTCGTACTGGTCGAGCCATACATCGTACGGGTCACGCTTGGGGTCCATGAGCTCAGCTTGATGCTTAAGCTGACCGACGATCTTGTCGACATAGGGCTCAAAGCTCGCCCAGTCGTTGGCCGCCTTGGCCTTGTGCCACACGGCATCGGCCTCGCAGGTGAGTCTGGTCCAGGCCTCGGCTTCCTCGGTGGGGATGGCGCTGGCTTCGCGCTGGTCGCGGTCGAGCACGCGGATCTCGTCGAGCAGCTGCGGGTCGTCGATCTTGCCGCCGGCGACGGTTTCGCGTGCCAGCGAGCGCACAAGTTCGACAGACTTTTCGCTGGTCAGGAGCTTATGATGCTCGCCGGCAAGGGTGCCCATGGCGTCGGCGCGCGCTGCGGCGCCGTTGGCGGGGGCAATGGTCGCGCCGTCAAACTCGGCAATCTTGAGCAGGTACTCGCGGGTCCACAGCTTGCCCTCGAGCTTGCGGAATTTTTTGACGGCCTTATCGACCTTCATGCCTTTGGGCGTCTTGCCCGCTGCGGGCTCGGCCTTCTTATTGTGCTTCTTTCCCATACCATATCCTTGATCTCGCGAGCCGAGCGCCACGGATGGGCGCACGGCCAGTTTGCACAGCTACCTGCCTTGTACCCAGCACGAACAAAACGGAACGCGGCGATATGCCCACACAATGTGGTATCCTGTAGCCCAATGCGTTGACGGAGAGGGTTTTGCCCGCCGCGTCGCCGGCAAGAGAGGGAAGGTCATGGGCTGCAAGCCTTCCTGCGGTGGCAAGGGCCAAGCGTTCACTCCCGAGCAGCGACCTCAACGGGCGCGCGGCCAGCGGCGGCGAAGCCCAAGTAGGGAAGCCGTGAGCCTCGCGACAAGGGGCACAGAGTGGGCGCGGCGGGCCAGACATCCGCCGGGTCAAACAAGGTGGTACCGCGGAATTCAACCGTCCTTGGGCAATGCACATGCCCGAGGGCGGTTTTTTGTTACCGAACCGGGCGGCGTTTTCGCAACGTCAGACGGCGGCAGCCGCCTCGGCAAGCGGGGAGCGCGAGAGACGAAAGGGAAGACATGAGTCTGATTGATGATCTGGTCAAACTCGAGGAAGAGGCCAAGGAGCTCGTCGCAGGCGCCGACGACGCCGCAAAGCTCGAGGCTGCGCGCGTTGAGCTGCTCGGTCGCAAGGGCCGCATCACCGGCCTGATGCGCATGATGGGCAAGCTCGCCCCCGAGGATCGCCCCGTCATGGGCAAGCGCGCCAACGAGATGCGCCAGCTGATCGAGGGCATGCTCGACGAGCGCACCACCGAGATGAAGGCCGCCGCCCTCAAGCACGCACTGGAGCACGAGGCCGTCGACATCACGCTGCCGGGCATCCGTCCGCAGATCGGTCACCAGCACCTGATCAAGCAGATCATCGAGGAGGCCGAGGACATCTTCTGCGGCATCGGCTACACCGTCGAGTCCGGCCCCATGGTCGACACCTCCTACTACAACTTCACCGCGCTCAACGCCCCCATGGATCACCCGAGCCGCTCGGCCCGCGATACCTTCTACGTGGTCGACAATAACCCCGGCAGCGTCGCGCACCCCGAGGCCCACGCCCACGGCGAGTCCGATGTGCTGCTGCGCACCCAGACTTCGGGCGTGCAGATCCACACTATGGAGTCGCAGAAGCCGCCCATCTACATGATCTGCCCGGGCACCGTCTACCGTCCCGACACGGCCGATGCCTGCCACCTGCCGCAGTTCAACCAGATCGAGGGCCTGGTCGTCGACGAGGGCATCACCTTTGGCGACCTGAAGGGCACGCTCGACTACTTTGTTAAGTGCATGTTTGGCGAGGATCGCAAGACGCGTTACCGCCCGCACTTCTTCCCCTTCACCGAGCCCAGCTGCGAGGTGGACGTGAGCTGCCACGTGTGCGGTGGCAAGGGCTGCAACTTCTGCAAGCATAGCGGCTGGATCGAGATCTTGGGCTGCGGCATGGTCGACCCCAACGTTCTTATCAACTGTGGCATCGACCCCGAGAAGTATACCGGCTTCGCCTTTGGCATTGGCGCCGAACGCGTCGCGGCCCTGCGCTACGACCTGCCCGACCTGCGCACGTTGATGACGGGCGACATGCGCTTCCTCAACCAATTTTAGGCTTGCCCAGGCACCTCATCTTGGCGTTCAAACCGTCGCTCGCGTACCTTTAGTACGCGTCGCTCCTCTTTCACGCCAACCTGGGGCACCTGGACAACCCTAAGGCGAACGTCTTCATTTGATATTCCTCCCTTTGCGGAGATTAAGAACTAGGAGAGCTACATGCGCGTTTCTTACGACTGGCTCAAGACCATGATCGATATTCCGGAGGATCCCAAGACCCTTTCGGACGAATATATCCGTACCGGCACCGAGGTCGAGGCGATCGACACCGTGGGCGAGTCCTTCGACCACGTGGTGACCGCCAAGGTGCTCACCAAGACCCCTCACCCCGATAGCGACCACATGTATGTGTGCTCGGTCGACGTGGGCGACAAGAACCTCGACGCCGACGGCAACCCCGCTCCGCTGCAGATCGTCTGCGGCGCGCAGAACTTCGAGGCCGGCGACCACATTGTCACGGCCATGATCGGCGCTGTCCTGCCCGGCGACGTCAAGATCAAGAAGAGCAAGCTTCGCGGCGTCGTGTCTATGGGCATGAACTGCTCCGCGCGCGAGCTCGGCCTGGGCGGCGACCACTCCGGCATCATGATCCTGCACGAGGACACGCCCTGCGGCATGCCGTTTGCCGAGTACGTGGGCTCGAGCGACACCGTGCTCGACTGCGAGATCACGCCCAACCGTCCCGACTGCCTGTCCATGATCGGCATGGCCCGCGAGACCGGCGCCATTTTCGACCGCGATTTCCATGTTGAGCTGCCCGCCATCAAGGCGGAGACTGGCCGCGCGACCGACGACGAGCTTTCGGTCGAGATTGCCGACGAGGGCCTGTGCGACCGCTATGTCGCCCGCATCGTGCGCAACGTGAAGGTCGGCCCGTCGCCCGACTGGATGGTCAAGCGCCTCAACGCCCTGGGCGTGCGTCCGCACAACAACATCGTCGACATCACCAACTATGTGATGATGCTCACTGGTCAGCCGCTGCACGCCTTTGACCTGGACACCTTTGCCGAGCGCGATGGCCATCGCCGCGTGGTGGTTCGCGCCGCCCAACAGGACGAGAAGTTTACGACCCTCGACGGCGAGGAGCGCACGCTCGACGCCGGCATGGGCCTCATCACCGACGGCGAGCGTCCCGTGGCGCTGGCCGGCGTTATGGGCGGCATGGATTCCGAGATCGAGGACGACACCGTCGACGTGATGGTCGAGAGCGCCTGCTTCAACGCCGGTCGCACCTCGCACACCAGCCGCGATCTGTCGCTGATCTCCGATGCCTCCATTCGCTTTGAGCGCCAGGTCGATGAGACCGGCTGCGTGGACGTCGCCAACGTCACCTGCGCGCTCATCGAGGAGATCGCCGGCGGCGAGGTTGCTCCCGGCTACGTGGATGTGTTCCCCGCGCCCAAGACCATCGACAGCATTAAGCTGCGCCTGGTCCGCGTGCATGCCATCTGCGGTGCCGACATCGAGCCTGATTTTATCGAGCGTTCGCTCACCCGCCTGGGCTGCACCGTCGAGCGCGACGGCGAGGACTTTATGGTCACCCCGCCGAGCTTCCGTCCCGACCTGCCGCGCGAGATTGACCTGATCGAGGAGGTCCTGCGCCTGTGGGGCATGGGTCGCGTCACGGCGACCATCCCGGCTGCCAAGAACCACATCGGCGGTCTGACGCGCGAGCAGAAGCTTACCCGCAAGGTCGGCGAGATCCTGCGCGCCTGCGGCCTCAACGAGACCACGACCTTTGGCTTTGCCGCTCCGGGCGACCTGGAGAAGATCGGCATGTCCACCGAGGGCCGCGGCTGCCCCGTGGTGCTCATGAACCCGCTGGTGGCCGAGCAGACCGAGATGCGCCGCTCGCTGCTGCCGGGCCTGCTGCAGTCTGTGGCCTATAACGAGGCCCACGGCACGCCCAACGTGCACCTGTACGAGGTCGGTAGCCTGTTCCACGGCCGCGAGAACGCCAGCCTGCCCAAGGAGACCAAGTCCGTGGCGGGCGTGCTCTCGGGTCAGTGGAGCGAGCAGTCTTGGAGCATGAAGTACCGCAAGCTGCGTTTCTTCTTTGGCAAGGGCATCGTTGAGGAGCTGCTTGCCCAGCTGCGCATCGAGAAGGTTCGCTTCCGTCCCGTCGAGGGCGAGAGCTATGCCTTCCTGCAACCGGGTCGTGCTGCCGAGGTACTCTCGGGCGGTACCGTGCTGGGCTGGGTTGGCGAGATCCACCCCGAGGCGCGCGAGACTATGGGCATTGACGAGGTCGTCGTTGCCTTTGAGCTCGACCTGGACAAGCTGATCAAGGGCGCCCGCAACCAGGAGAACTACCGTGAGTTCTCGCAGTACCCGGCCGTTGAGCACGACCTTGCTATCGTAGTCGACAACACTGTGACCTGCGAGGATCTTGAGCGTCGTATTACGAGTGCCGGCGGCAAGCTGCTCGAGGGCGTGCGCCTGTTCGATGTCTACCGCGATCCCATCCGTATCGGTGCGGGCAAGAAGTCCATGGCCTTTGCGCTTACGTATCGCTCCGACGACCATACGCTCACCAGCGAAGAGGTCGAAAAAGCGCACCAGAAGATCGTCACCAAGGTGTGCAAGGGCGTAAACGGCGAGGTCCGCGGCTAGGTCCTGCGCTGGGGTATGGGTCAGCGGTGGCTGCTGCCGAGTCCTACGTGACTGCTGTTTTCGGTATAAGGCACCGTTGAGCCTGCATATATGACACGCGCATTACATAACGGCGTGCTGCTTTGTCGGCAGTGCGCCGTTTTGCTATGATAGCTCGCGGCGTGTTACGAATCTGACATTACGTAACACTGGAAAGGTGATTCAAGCGGCGTTGCAATTCCGTGCGCCGATAACCGGGAGGCGTACATGCACATTCCAGATAATTATCTGTCCCCGCAGACCGATGCCGTCATGGCGGTGGCGATGGTGCCCGTCTGGGCTCACTGTATCAAGAAGGTGCGCGCCACGCTCGATCGCGAGCACATGGCTTTCCTGGGCATCTGCGCCGCATTTTCCTTCTTGCTTATGATGTTCAACGTGCCGCTGCCCGGCGGCACCACTGGCCACGCCGTTGGTGGCGCACTCATCGCGCTGCTGCTGGGCCCCGAGGCCGCGGCTATCGCGGTTTCGGTCGCGCTGGCGCTGCAAGCACTGCTGTTTGGCGACGGCGGCATCCTGTCCTTTGGCGCTAACTGCTTTAACATGGCCTTCGTGTTGCCGTTTGCCGCAGCCATCGTGTTCCGCGCGCTTAACAGCCGTTTGCACGACAAGAGCTGGGGCACCTCGGTTTCGGCCATCGTAAGCGGCTGGGTCGGCCTGTGCCTGGCGGCCCTGTGCGCAGCAATCGAGTTTGGTATTCAGCCGATGCTTTTCACGAATGCTTCGGGCGCTCCGCTGTACTGCCCCTTCCCGCTGTCCATTGCCATTCCGGCCATGATGATCCCGCATATGTTGGTAGCCGGCGTGGTCGAGGGCGTGGCGACTGCCGCGATCTACGGCTTTATCAAGAAGACGGCGCCGAGCGTTATCGTCGGCCCCGAAGCCGCCGATGGACAGCTTGCTGCCGAGGGCGCTGCTGCAAAGAAGACCTCGCTGGTCCCCACGCTCATCTTGGTTGCCGTGCTTGTCGTGGCCACGCCGCTGGGCCTGCTGGCCACGGGTGACGCCTGGGGTGAGTGGGACGCCGAGGGCGCCGCGACCGCCGTTCAGGAGGCTGGCGACGACAGCCTGCAGGCTTCGGTCGGTCTCGACACCCCGACCTTTGCCGACGCTCTGCCTACGGGTGATTACCTGCAGGCCTATTCCGAGGAGCAGGGTCTCGGCTTTGCCGGTCAGGCTGCCATGTATATCCTGTCCGGCGTGATTGGCGTGGCGGTGCTCACCATCGCATTCCGTCTGATCTCGCTGACGGTCAAGGAAAGCGGAGCCCATGGCGATGGTCGAGCTGCCTAGCTGGCTTGCGGCCGAGGAGCGATACGAGCCCACGGGCGCTCGTCATCGCGTGATGCAAAAGAACGTCCTGCACCTGGCGAGCCTGCTTGAGCGGGTTCGCCTGGGTGGAGGCGCGCACGAGGGCGGGTCGATGGTCGACCGCGCCCTTTCTTGCGTTTCGGCTCCGGTGCGCCTGGTGGGGATATTCGTTTGCGTCCTGTGCGTGTGCCTGACACAAAGCCCGCTGTACCTCATGTTGATGGCGGCCATTGCGCTGGTGCTCGTTGCCGTGCGTCCCATACGCGGGCTGCGCGCGACCTTTGTGCCGGCGCTTGGCGCCGCGGGGCTCGCAGTGGTTTTGGCGCTGCCTGCCCTGCTGCTGGGTGCTTCCGCTACGGGCGCCATGCTCAAGATTGCGCTCAAGACCTTCATTAATGTGTCGCTGGTGCTGGGCGTTTCGTGGACCCTCACGTGGAGCCGCATGTCGGCGGCGCTCAAGATGCTGCATCTACCCGACGAAGTTATCTTTACGTTTGATATGGCGCTCAAGCACATCGAGGTGCTGGGTCGTACGGCGCACGATCTGTGCGAATCGGTCATGCTGCGCAGCGTTGGCCGTGCGCCCGAGGGATTTTCGCGTACCGATTCGATCGCGGGTATCATGGGCATGACCTTTATCAAGGCGATGAAATGCAGCCGCGCGATGGACGAGGCTATGCTTTGCCGCGGCTTTGCCGGTGCGTATCCGGCTCCCGCGCGCGCCAGGTTTGGCTGGCGCGATGCGGCCTATGCGGCCGGCGTGGCGCTGCTGACAGTGTTGTGCGCCGTGCTGTAGGCGCTGCTGGTTCCGACTGGGGATGCAAATGGGGAAGGGCGACGTTTTGACGATCGATATGAATAGTGCGGCGGGCACGAACGGTGTGGGCGGCGCCGAGGTCGTTCCGCTCATCGAGCTGCGCGACGTGGTGTTCTCCTATGCGGGGCATACGGTTGTCGATGGCGTGTCGCTGCAGGTCGATCGTGGTGAACTCGTTGCCCTGCTCGGTCCCAACGGCTGCGGCAAGACGACGATTATGCGTCTTATTAACGGCCTTGAACTCGCGGACGCAGGGGCATACCTGTTTGACGGGCACGTGGTCGATGCGGCGTATCTGAAGGATTCTGCTGCTGCTCAGAAGTTCCACCAGCGCGTGGGCTTCGTATTCCAAAACGCCGATGCCCAGCTGTTCTGCGCCACGGTGGGCGAGGAAGTTGCTTTTGGTCCCGCGCAGATGGGGCTGCCGGCAGACGAGCTCGAGCGCCGCGTGCGCGATGCCATGGGGCTGTTCCAGGTTGCCGACCTTGCCGACGCCTCTCCCTATCAGCTCTCGGGCGGGCAAAAGAAGCGTGTGGCGCTGGCTGCCGTCGTGTCGATGAACCCCGATATCCTGGTGCTCGACGAGCCTACCAACGGACTTGACGAGGACTCGTGCGACATCGTGGTCAACTTTCTACTGGCCTATGTTGCTGCCGGCAAGACGGTCTTGATGAGCACGCATCATCAGGATTTGGTGCGGCGCCTGGGTGCCCGCGCCATCTATATCGATCGATATCATCATGTGGTCGAGGCGCCGGTATCGTCGTATGGAACCGAGAGCGGCGTTGCGGAATAGTTGCTGCGTGGAGCGTGCGTAGCCGCCCGCGCGGCTTTGCCGTGATGGTATAGTTATCCAGGTTTTTATGGGGGTGGCTATGCCAAGCTGGAACATTCATATCGCTCAGACGGAGCGTTTGCTGGAGCGCACCGGTGCGCTTGCCAATAGCGTGCGCGACCGCAATGCCTTTTTGTTTGGCTGCGTGGTTCCGGATATCTTCGTGGGCTATATGGTCCCTGGCATCGCCGATCCCGTCCCGTACCGTATCACGCATTTTGCCAAGCCTGAGCCTATCCCTAAGCCGCGCGAGCATGAGTTTTGGGACACCTATGTGGCGCCGCTGCTCAAAGGGGCGCCTGTTGGTACGCCGGCTGCCGCGACCTCGATTGCCGAGGAACGCGAGCGACTCAATCGGGTACATTATCCCCAACGCTACAAGGATGCCGAGCCGGTTGCCGGTCCCGGTGCTAGCGAGCTTTCGCTCGCGCCCGATGACGTGGCACAGTCGCTGTTCGATCTGACGCTGGGCGTTTGGTCTCACCTCGTGGCCGATACCGTGTGGAATACGCGCGTGAATCAGTATCTGGAGGCGCACGGCGGCAAGCCGTGCGAGGAATTCCGCATTAAAAAGCAAGGCGACTTTGACTGGTTTGGCAAGACGCTCGGCATTGTTTCTATCCCGCGTGCGACCGATCGCCTGTATACCGCGGCGGCCCAGTTTGGTCAGTATTCGATTCCGCAAGATTATGTGCTCAAGACCATTGGCGTCATGCACGAGATTGTACGCGAAAACCCCGGCGAGCCCGATCATCCGCCGTATCGCTTGCTAACCGAGGAGTTTTTCGATGCAACGTTTACCGAGGTCATCGAGCTAACCGAGGCGGGTTTTGCCGCCCGTGTCGAATCGCCCGATGTGCCTGCGCTGCCCCTGATTGCTAGCTGCTAGCTGGCCGGCCCGGCAGTGAATAGCTCAACCCAATCGACAAGTAGCTCTTGCCGTAAGGTATCTTCGGCAATGCGCTCCTGTTTGGTCTTTGGGATGTGGGGAAGCCCGGTCTTTTTATGGATGAGCTCGGCTATGTGGTCGAAGCTCTTCTTCTCCTTGATCTGGTCATAGGTAATTTGGATGACGTCGTAGCCCATGCTTGTGAGTGCGGTGGCGCGCTCGGCATCGGAGAGGCTCGCGGCTTCGCTGTCGTGGGCAGAGCGGCCTTGGCATTCCAGAATGACGCCCATGCTGTCGGTGGCGCTTTCGATGAGGATATCGGCGTAGCAGCAGGTTTTGTCATACAGCGAACGTGCGGCTTCACTGAGCGGGATGCGCGCGTTGTTGGCGATCTCGATGCCCTGGCCGCCCTCGTCGCGGGGGAGCGAGATAAGCATGGAGGTCTGTACTTCGAAGGGCGAGGCGGCCTGCCCCGTCATGTGCTCGGCCGCCCAGCGCAGTTGTTTGACGCCGCGCAGGCCTGCGGCTTGCTTGGCGAACGCGGCGATATCCGTTGCGGTAAGAAGCGGCGTGCGCTTCCACAAGTTGGTGTCATTGCCCTTGGTGTCGTTAACTCGCTCCCAGCCGCAGTTGGGTGGAATGAACTTAAGCGAAATAGCTTCATCGAGTTGTTGTTGCGTTCGCTCGCAGGGCTTAAACACTGCAAAGGAGCCGCACATCTCGTAGCACGCCATGAGTAACTGGTTGCGTGAGACCTGCGTGGCAAGGCTGAGCAGCGTGAACTCCGGTGACGTGACATCAAACCCATGTTCAGTCTGCCTAAACGACCCCGGAGGTGGTTCTTGGGTCAGGAGGTGCGATTTAAACAGGCTTCGCGACCCGGATTGTGCCCGAGTGAATACAAGCCTGTGAAGTGGTGCGTGAAGCAGGTCTTTTACAACTGCATGACTTCCGAGGCCACAACATCTGCGATCCATATTGCCAAGGCTAATGGCGGGGTAAAGGCCTAATACCCGCGGCGGGATGCGGTAGTAGTTAAAGGCGGATTGCCCACAAAGTGTCAGGTCCATAATGCCCTCCTGGCCGAAATCATCTCTTTGAAGCGAGTGATGCCAGCGTCAATCCGGAAGTATGCGGCAAAATCTGAACCCTATGAGCGGACCTGGCTTTTGAGGCTAGTTTATCAGGCATTTTGTTGCGAAAAAACAGGGTGTGCTCGGAGGTTCCAGAATTTGCCGCATACTTCCGAAAACCAGGTCGATTTGGTTCTTGCTAAAACGATTTATCAGCCCTGTGTGAGGTGTGGGTTTGCCACCGGGCGAACACTTTTAGCGCTTGGGGCTTTATTTTTTGGGCCTCGAAGGGTGGATTTCGCGCTTTTGGTAAAGAAATGAGTGCGTGTTTTGCCGTGCGGCGGCATTGGCACAGAAAAAGGGCCCGGAAGGCGAAGCCTTCCGGGCCCTTTGCAATGCAAGTATGCTTGCAAGTGCGTTTTAGCGCACCTGAGCGACGTAAGCGACGTTGGTCGAGGAGACCTTGTCCTCGAGCTGGACGCTCATGCGGGGATCGCCGGCGGTAGCGACGGTCAGGTCGCCGGCCTCGACGTAGCCGAGCTCCTTAGCGGTCTCGATCGCCTTGACGATCGTGCCGTTGACGGTGCCCTGGGTAATCTCGGCCTGATGCGGGATAACGCCCCAGTACATGATCATCTGCTGGACGGCCCACTCGTGGCGGGAGAACGCGCAGATCGGCATGTTGGGACGGAAGTGCGAGATCAGGCGAGCGGTGCGGCCGGTGGTCGTCGGCACGGTGATGCACTTGGCGCCAACGGTGGTAGCCATGTTCACAGCGGACATACCCACAACGTTGTTGACAACACGGGTGCCGTGGGCATCGGCCGGAACCTCGAGCGGAGCGTGAGCCGGGAGGTACTTTTCGGTCTCGAGAGCAATGCTGGCCTGCATCTTAACGGCCTCGACCGGGTACTTACCGGCAGCGGACTCGCCAGAGAGCATAACGGCGTCGGTGCCGTCGTAGATGGCGTTAGCAACGTCGGCAACCTCGGCGCGCGTCGGGCGCGGGTTCTGCTGCATGGAGTCGAGCATCTGCGTAGCGGTGATAACGGGCTTGTAGGCCGCGTTGCACTTGGCGATGATCTCCTTCTGGATGTGGGGAACGAGCTCGGGCTTGATCTCGATGCCCAGGTCGCCACGGGCAACCATGATGCCGTCGGAAGCCTCGAGGATCTCGTCGAAGTTCTCGACGCCCAGGGCGCACTCGATCTTCGGGAAGATCGTCACGTGCTCGCCACCGTTCTCGCGGCAAAGCTCGCGGATGCCGCGGACGGACTCGCCGTCACGGATGAAGGAAGCGGCGATGTAGTCGATGTTCTCGGTCAGGCCAAAGAGGATGTCCTGACGATCGCGCTCGGTGATAGCGGGCAGCGAGATGTTGACGTTGGGCATGTTGACGCCCTTGCGCTCGCCGATCAGGCCGTCGTTCTTGACGACGCAGGTCATGTCCTGGCCGTCGACGGACTCGACCTCGAGGGCAACCAGGCCGTCATCGATCAGGATGAGGGAGCCCTTCTCGACCTCGGAGGGCAGAGCCAGGTAGTCGAGGGAGATGTGCTCAGCGGTGCCGTGGAAATCCTCGGTCGTGGGCTGAGCGGTGACGACGATCTTGTCGCCGGTCTTGACGGCAACCTTCTTGCCATCGACCAGAAGGCCGGTGCGGACCTCGGGGCCCTTGGTGTCGAGCAGGATGCCGACGGGCATACCGAGCTCCTTGGAAATACGACGGACGCGCTCGATGCGACCGTGGTGCTCGTCGTAGGAGCCGTGCGAGAAGTTAAAACGGGCGACGTTCATGCCCGCCTTGATCATCTCGCGGATGGTCTCGTCGCTATCGCAGGCGGGACCCATGGTGCATACAATCTTAGTGCGCTTGTACATTCAGACCTCCATCTGACATCGTCTTGCGCTGATAGATAAACCATAAGAAATAAAACTGAGTTGATTATAACGAAATGGCGACCGAATACCCCAAAAAATCGACCGTATGCCGAATTAGAAGTTCATTTTTTGCGGAAAAACGGTATATGCAAAAACTTTACCAACCGTTCTAACCGCTGCTATCTGGGCGATATTTCAGTTTGATGATGCGCCGAAGAAAAAACGTTTTATCAATGTTGAGCATCACACGGCCTGCACCGTTGCTTATGGACCATATTTCCAAATGGATTGTTTTGGCTAGACGCGTTGCTTTGGGGTACCATAGCTCCACTATCAACTGCCGCTCAGCACGGCAGCCTTGATGAGCCCTTGCCCTTCTCCTGGGAATTATGATCGGGCATCAATCTGCTGAGTGGCCCGAATCCCAGGAGGGGACTCTATATGCAAAAGGAATACCTGTCCGCCGCGGCGGAGGTGCTCAGCGACCAGGGTGTCGATGAGAACCTCGGCCTGAGCGACGACGAGGCGTCGTCGCGCCTCGCTAAGACAGGCCCTAACAAGCTCGAGGAAGCCGAGAAGACGCCGCTGTGGAAGCGTTTCTTTGAGCAGATGGCCGATCCCATGGTCATCATGCTGATCGTTGCCGCCGTCATCAGTGCGCTCACGGGCATGGTCAAGGGCGAGCCCGACTTTGCCGATGTCGTCATTATCATGTTCGTCGTTATCGTCAACTCGGTGCTGGGCGTGGTCCAGGAAGCCAAGAGCGAAGAAGCCCTCGAGGCCCTGCAGGAGATGAGCGCGGCGCAGTCCAAGGTACTGCGCGACGGCAAGCTCGTGCACCTGCCGAGCGCCGAGCTCGTGCCCGGTGACGTGATCATGCTCGAGGCGGGCGACTCCGTTCCGGCCGACTGCCGCGTCCTCGAGAGCGCCACGATGAAGATCGAAGAGGCCGCCCTTACCGGCGAGTCCGTGCCCGTCGAGAAGCATACCAACGTGATCGAGCTCGCCGCGGGCACCGATGACGTGCCGCTCGGCGACCGCAAGAACATGTGCTATATGGGTTCCACCGTTGTGTACGGCCGTGGTCGCGCCGTCGTGGTCGGCACCGGCATGGACACCGAGATGGGCAAGATTGCTGGCGCCCTGGCCGAGGCCAAGGAAGAGCTCACGCCGCTGCAGGTGAAGCTCGCCGAGCTCAGCCGCATCCTTACCATTATGGTTATCGTCATCTGCGTCGTCATCTTTGGCGTCGACATCATCCGTCACGGCGTGGGCAACGTCCTTACCGACCCGACTGCCCTGCTCGACACCTTTATGGTCGCCGTCTCGCTTGCCGTCGCCGCCATCCCCGAGGGCCTGGTCGCCGTCGTGACCATCGTGCTTTCGCTCGGCGTGACCAAGATGGCCAAGCGCCAGGCGATCATCCGCAAGCTTTCTGCCGTCGAGACCCTTGGCTGCACGCAGACCATCTGCTCCGACAAGACCGGCACCCTTACCCAGAACAAGATGACCGTCGTCAAGCACGAGCTCGCTGCGCCCAAGGAGAAGTTCCTGGCCGGTATGGCACTGTGCTCCGATGCCCAGTGGGACGAGGAGCTGGGCGAGGCCGTGGGCGAGCCGACTGAGTGCGCGCTCGTCAACGATGCCGGCAAGGCTGGTCTCACTGGCCTGACTGCCGAGCACCCGCGCGTGGGCGAGGCCCCGTTCGACTCGGGCCGCAAGATGATGTCCGTGGTCGTCGAGACCCTGGACGGCGAGTACGAGCAGTACACCAAGGGCGCGCCCGACGTGGTAATCGGCCTGTGCACCCACATCTACGAGGGCGATAGGGTCGTCCCCCTGACTGAGGAGCGCCGTGCCGAGCTCGTGGCCGCCAACAAGGCCATGGCCGACGAGGCCCTGCGCGTGCTGGCGCTGGCGAGCCGTACCTACACCGAGGTTCCCGCCGACTGCAGCCCCGCTGCGCTCGAGCATGACCTGGTCTTCTGCGGCCTGTCCGGCATGATCGACCCGGTCCGTCCCGAGGTGGCCGACGCTATCCGCGAGGCGCACGACGCCGGTATCCGCACTGTCATGATTACGGGCGACCACATCGACACCGCCGTGGCCATTGCCAAGCAGCTGGGCATCGTCGCCGATCGCAGCCAGGCCATTACCGGTGCCGACCTCGACCGCATGAGCGACGAGGAGCTTGACGCGCACATCGAGGACTACGGCGTGTACGCCCGCGTCCAGCCCGAGCACAAGACCCGCATCGTCGAGGCTTGGAAGTCGCGCGACCAGATCGTGGCCATGACGGGCGACGGCGTCAACGACGCCCCGTCCATCAAGCGCGCCGACATCGGCGTCGGTATGGGCATCACCGGTACCGATGTCACCAAGAACGTCGCCGACATGGTGCTTGCCGACGACAACTTCGCCACCATCATCGGTGCCTGCGAAGAAGGTCGTCGCATCTACGACAACATCCGCAAGGTCATCCAGTTCCTGCTTTCGGCCAACCTTGCCGAGGTCTTCTCGGTGTTTATCGCCACGCTTATCGGTTTTACCATCTTCCAGCCGGTGCAGCTGCTGTGGGTGAACCTGGTTACCGACTGCTTCCCCGCGCTCGCGCTGGGCATGGAGGACGCCGAGGGCGACATCATGAAACGCAAGCCGCGCAACGCCAAGGACGGCGTCTTTGCCGGTCACATGGGCCTGGACTGCGTGGTCCAGGGCCTGATCATCACCGTGCTGGTGCTGGCGAGCTTCTTTGTGGGCGTGTACTTTGACATGGGCTACATCCACATCGCCGATATGATCGCCGGCAATGCCGACGAGGAAGGCGTGATGATGGCGTTCATCACGCTCAACATGGTCGAGATTTTCCACTGCTTCAATATGCGCAGCCGTCGTGCGTCGCTGTTTAGCATGAAGAAGCAGAACAAGTGGCTGTGGGCTTCCGCCGCGCTGGCGCTGGTGCTGACGGTTATCGTGACCGTGCAGCCGACGCTTGCCGAGATGTTCTTTGGCCCTGTGACGCTTGAGCTTAAGGGCGTTATCGCCGCGCTGGGCCTGGCCTTCCTGATCATTCCGCTGATGGAGATCTACAAGGCGATCATGCGCGCGGTCGAGAAGGAGTAAGTTAACCTGTCCGGGCCCGCCCCTGCGTGTTTTCTTCTTCGCTGGTCCTCGCGCTTCGCGCTGCGGGATCGCTCAGAAGAAAACACTCCCGGGGTGGGCCCTACGGTATCCTTGCTGGCTTTACTCCCGCGCGGATGAAAAAGGGCTGAGGGAAAGAAGGTGAGCGGCCGAGCAATTGCTCGGCCGCTCGTTTTGAATAAAGGATGTGCCCTTAGGAAACCCCTCCCGGCGGGCGGGCCCTGCGGTATCCTTGCTGGCTTTTCTCCCGTGCGGATGAAAAGGGCTGAGGGAAAGTTTGTGAGCTGGTCGGGCTTTGCCCGGCCAGCTCTTTTTGATTTAAAATACCTGCTCAGTTGTGATTTTGGGTGCTGGGAGGCGTTTGTGGGCAAGGCTAAGGCTAAGGCGAAGAAAAAGACGACGGGGGCGCGGGCTAAGCGCGATCGTCGTCGGAAGCTCGCGACCGAAGCCCCTGCATCTGCTGAGGAGTTGCTGGCAAGCGTGCCGGGGCTTGATGCGCTGCAGGATGTTCCGGCGTTCGATGACCTGCCGGTCGATGCGGCTCAGCAGGCTGCATTTGATGACTTTTGCGCGCAGGCCGAGGAGCCCGAGCAGATGCAGCTCGGTGCTGTGGTGCGCCTGGACCGCGGGTTTCCGCTGGTGGCGACTGCCGACGACACCTTTCGTGCCGAGCATGCCGTGGGGTTTGCCAAGTCGCGTGGCGAGGATGAGGTTCTGCTGCCCGCCGTGGGCGACCGCGTGGCGGTGCGCCGTGCGCCCGGGCATGACATGGGCGTGATCGAGTGCGTGCTGCCGCGCCGCACGAGTTTTGAGCGCTGGCGCGGACGCGCTCGCGGTGAGCGTCAGGTGCTTTGCTCCAACGTGGATAGCGTGCTGATCGTGCAGGCGCTCGGCGCCGGCGAGGTGCTGCTCGACCGCGTGGCGCGCTCGCTGGTGCTGGCACTCGACTGCGATGCCGAGCCGGTGGTGGTACTCACCAAGGCCGACCGCTGCGACACCGATGAGCTCGAGCGCGATTTGGACCGCGTACACCGCCTGGTGGGTCCGGACGTGCGCGTAATCGTGACATCTTCTGCCGAGGGCCGTGGCCTGGACGAGGTGCGCGTCTGCGTGCCCGCCGGGAGCTGCGCCATGATCCTGGGCGAGTCGGGTGCCGGCAAATCGACGCTGCTCAACGCGCTGCTGGGTCACGATACGTTGGCGACCGGCGGCGTGCGTGAGCGCGATGACCAGGGTCGTCACACCACGGTCGCGCGCGTGATGGTGGCGCTGCCGGGCGAAGCCGGCGTTATTGCTGACGCGCCGGGCCTTCGCAGCCTGCCGCTCGTGGGGCATGAGCGGGGCTTGGCACGCGCGTTTCCCGAGATCGTCGAGGCGTCGCGTGCGTGCCGGTTTGGCGACTGCACGCATACCCACGAACCGGGCTGCGCCGTTCGCGAGGCCGAGGATGCCGGGCAGATCGACAGCCTGCGCCTGGAGACGTTCCAAAATCTGGCGTCATCCATGCGTGTGAGTGCGCAGATGCTCGATCCCGATGTCCATCTGTAATCGAATCTACCTATGACAGCCGTCTCCCAATGGCACGGGAGGCGGCTTTTTTATTGCCGATGCGCCCCTAAACGTGCGTTTTGCCGACGTGCTGACCAAAACCTTGCCACGAGCTTGACGGGCCGGTCAGCTTTTGGTCGGCAATTGGTTTGACACTCAAAACCAAGATCGCGATCGCGTCGTTTTGCTGCTTGCCCGCTCGGACAATGGTGGTACGGGCATCCGCCCGGTGCTACCTTGAGAGGAGCGGCCGTGAACAAGAGCAAGCGCATCGCCATCAGTCTGATCGCGGGCGTGCTCGCCGCGTTGCTCTGCATGGTCTACGCATCGTCGATCCGCTCGCGGGCTGAGCAGGCCCAGGCCGAGACGCTGGCCAAGTATGGCGGCGATCGCGTCGAGGTGTGCGTCGCGGCACGCGATATCGATGCGGGCGAGACGCTTGACGAGACCAATGTCATAACCCAGGAATGGCTGGCGAGCCTACTGCCGCGCGATGCGGCGACCGAGTTGCGCCAGGTGCGCGGCGACGTGACGACCTCACGCATCCCTAAAAATGCCGTGATTTGCGATGTCTACACCAAGGCCGAAAGCCACACGTTCGAGGTGCCCAAAGGCAAGGTCGCCGTTTCGGTGGCGGTCGATGCCGAGCATTCGGTCGGGGGCGCCACGGGCGTGGGCAGCTACGTGGACGTGTACGTGCAAAAGGACGGCGTGACCGATCGGCTGTGCGGCGCGCGCGTAATCGATACCAGCGAAGATGCCGGCGCCACGCGTGAAGGCAAGATCGAATGGGTGACGCTGGCGGCCGACCCCGAAGACGTTAAGGAATTGCTGGGGGCCTCGGGTAAGGGGACGGTCAGTTTGACGATTCCCGCCACGGTGCGCGACAAAAAGAGCGGAGGCGACGAGTGATGAAAGCGATCTGGCTTGCATGCTGCGCGTGCGGTGATTACGGATTGCTGCAGCGGGAAGTCGAGGGCCGCGATGCGGGCGCGCAAGTGCTTCGCGTGGGCGACCTGGATGGGCTGGTGTCCATGGCACGGGCGTTTCCGTCGCGCCGCGGGGCGGCGATTATCGCGGCAGCCCTGTTCGATGCCGAAGACGTGCGAAAGACCGTTGCGCGCCTGACGGCCGAGGGCCGCGTGAGCCGCGTGGTCGTACTGATAGAGACGCTCGATCCTTCGGATATCGAGGGGCTGTTTCGAGCAGGGGCGACCGAGGTTATCGCTGCGCGCAGCATATGCGGCAACGGGCGCGCGGGCGAGGGAACGGTTGATTACGGCCGGTGTATGACGATTGAGCCCGATGCTTTTGTTGATAGGGAACCCGGGGCGCCTCGCGCTACAAGAGGCCCGCGTGTTGATGATTATGGAAAAGCGGAAGCCGAGCATGATCGGTGTTCCCGGGATCCCCTTGCATACGATGACGCTGGAGGGCCGGCGCAGCATGCTGGCGACTCCCCGGCTGTAGATATGGGATACGTGCACGGCGTGAATCTGGCGGATGAACTCGACGAAGTTGAGGGCTTTGCCGGGTGCGGCGAGTTGTCGCTGATGCAGCATGAGCAGATTGCGCAGAACGAGCCTGCCTCGCAGACCGAACAAGCTGCCATGCCGGCTTGGACGCAGCGTGTGGTTGCGGCGGGGGAGACGGGGACGCTGCCACCGACGCCCGCTCCGCCTCCTCCGATGCCGCCGGCAGACGCTGCCGCTCCGCAGCATCGAGCTCCGGTCATCTGTGCCATTTCGGGTTCGGGCGGTTGCGGCAAGTCGACGATCGTTGCCACCATGGCACACACATCGTCGCTGTTGGGCTTGCGTGCCGCCGTGCTCGACCTGGACCTGATGTTTGGAAACCTTTACGACTTGTTAGGCGTCGATGCTCCGCGCGATATGGCGGCACTTATCGAGCCGTCGGCGGCGGGCACGCTCACCGAGCCGGATATCGTAGCCGTTTCGATGCGCGTGGCACCGGGCGTTACGCTCTGGGGTCCCGTCGCGGCGCCCGAGCAAGCCGAGCTCATGGCACGTCCGGTGGAGCTACTGCTTGATGTTCTGCGTCGCGAATCCGACGTGGTCTTTATCGATACCTCGGTCTTTTGGGGCGACGCCGTGGCGGCTGCGGTGGCGGCGAGCGACCGTTGCCTGGTCGTTGGCGATGCGGCGGTGTCGTCCGCGGCATCGGCATCGCGCGTCATTGAACTGGCAGGTCGAGTAGGTGTGCCGCGCACGCGCATGAGCGCCGTGTTCAACCGGTTCGGTGCGCGCGGGGCAGACGAGGACGTCGCCATGCGCTTTGAGATTGCCTGTGCGTTGAGCTCCAAGATTCGTATCGCCGATGGCGGGCAGGATCTCGCCGCGCTCATGGCGTTTGGGCGCGCTGACGAGGCAGTGGGGCAGACGAGCGCTTTTGCGACTAGCGTGCGCGAGGCCACGCGCGAGATGCTCGTGGAACTGGGGTGCGCCGTCGGCCCTTGGAG
The DNA here is from genome assembly GCA_959019945.1 of uncultured Collinsella sp. Lineage (GTDB taxonomy): Bacteria > Actinomycetota > Coriobacteriia > Coriobacteriales > Coriobacteriaceae > Collinsella. Next base: position 139,268 of record CAUEQD010000003.1, read on the forward strand.
CGATATGGTCGCCGACCGTGCAACGCGCACCGAACGCCCGCGTATCCGCCTTCCCTGGTCGCGCGAGGGCGATCAGCGATGAGCCTGCAAACGAGGATTAAGGCTGCCGGCGCTGCGGCGGCGGCAGCGCCTGTAGATGCGGGGCGTCGCCGCGCCGTGAAACGACGCACCAAGCGCGCCGTGATGGACCGCATGGGTTACGACGAAGTGGCGCGTATCAGCGCCTATATCGACCCGGCACTTGCCCGCTCGGAATTGCGTCCTGCGGTGGAGGCGGCGCTCAATGTTGAGGAGCCGACCGATCTCGCGACGCCCGAGCGCGAGACCATCATCGACGAGATTTTGGATGACGTGGTGGGCTTGGGGCCGTTGCAGCCGCTCATCGAGGACGACACCGTTACCGAGATCATGATTAACGGCTGCCGCTCGGCTTTCTTTGAACGCGGCGGCGTCTTGCACCCCATCGAGCATGCGTTTGAGGATGATGAGCAGATCCGTGTGCTTATCGACCGCATCATCTCGCCACTTGGCCGCCGTATCGACGAGCGCAGCCCCATCGTCAACGCCCGCCTCAAAACGGGCTATCGCGTCAACGCGGTGATTCCGCCTGTGGCGATTGACGGACCGATTCTCACCATCCGAAAGTTCTCGGACCGCATCTGCTCGCTGGACGAGCTTGTGGGGCTGGGGTCGCTGCCGCTTTGGTATGCGCAGCTGCTGTCGTGCGCGGTGTCGCTGCGACAGGACCTGGCGGTTGCGGGAGGCACGGGATCTGGCAAGACCACCCTGCTCAACGCGTTGTCATGCGAGATTTCCACTGGCGAGCGCATCGTGACGATCGAGGACTCTGCCGAGCTCAAGTTTGCGCATCATCCGCACGTGGTGCGCCTGGAGGCGCGCGAGGCTTCAATTGAGGGCGAGGGCGCGGTGACGATCCGCGACCTGGTGACCAATGCCCTGCGCATGCGCCCCGACCGCATCGTGGTGGGCGAGGTGCGCGGTGCCGAGTGCTGCGACATGTTGCAGGCCATGAACACGGGCCACGACGGGTCGCTCACCACACTTCATGCGGGTTCAGAACAGGAGGCCGTGGTGCGTCTGACGTTGCTTGCACGTTATGGCATCGATCTGCCGAGCGAGCTCATCGAGGAGCAGATTGCCATGGCGCTCGACGGCATCGTGATGTCCGAGCGCCACGCCGATGGCAGGCGCTTCGTCTCCTCTTATTCGGGGGTGCGTCGCGCCGCGTCGGGCGGCGTAGAGCTCGAGCGCTATGTGACTTTCGATGCCGCCGAGCGCATCTGGACGCTTGACCGCGAGCCGCCGTTTATCGCAGAAGGCCTGCGGTCGGGGACGCTCACACAAGAGGAGGTGGACGAATGGAGGTCGCTGTGCCCCTCGTCGTAGGGGGTTTGGCAGGGTTTTCTGTTGCGACGGCGTGTGGGGCGGAACCTCGTGTGCCGCAGGTGCCGCCGGCGGAGCTGGCGCGTCAGGCGCTCGAGACGGTGGCAGAGAGGCTGCCGCGTGAGCTGGTGGAAAACGATCTGCTGAAAAAGATCGCCCGTTCGTGGACATCGCTGGCTCCGGCGCATCGCCTTGGCCTCGTGATCGAAGATGCTTCGGGGCGTTTGGCGTTTCTGCTGCTATCGAGCGGTGTCTGCTGCGTTTTACTAACGATGGTGTCGTTATCGCCCCTCGGATTTGCCTTGGGACTTGTTGCTCCGATTGCCGTTGGCGCCGCTCGGGATGGCTTTGAGAGCCGGCGCGAGCAACACGATGCAGAAGAGGCCATGCCCGAGGCGTTTACCGCACTTTCCATGTCGCTTGCCTCGGGACATTCGCTGGCCCAGGGCATGCGCTTTGTGGGCGCTCATGCGCAAGAGCCAGTACATACCGAGTTTTTGCGGGTGGCGGCGGCGATCGATTGCGGCATCTCGGCGACCGACGCGCTCGATGACTTGCTCGTGCGTATCGACGCCCCCGGTCTTTCGCTTGTGACCTTGGCGCTTAAGGTGTCTCAGCGCACCGGCGCTCCGCTTGCCGACTTACTGTCCGAGGCGTCGAGCATGGTGGGGGAGCGCATTGAGCTCAAGCGCCGCCTGGATGTTAAGACGTCGCAGGCTCGCATGTCTGCGCATATGGTCGCGGCGATGCCGGCGGGCATGTGCGCGGTGTTGGCGCTGCTTTCGGCAGATTTTCGTCGCGGTCTTGCGACGCCTGCCGGCGCGGGCGCTGTGGTGCTGGGTCTTGCCCTCAACGCCGTTGCCCTGGTGGTTATCCGGCGCATTATGCGGGTGGAGCTATGAGCGCCCCGGTTGCAGTTGCGGCTTGCCTGTGCGCCCTGAGTGTATTTGTCGCGACGGGTTTGGATCGGGCGGATGCACGCAAGATCGCAGAGGCCTGCAAGCGCGAGGCGGTGCTGGTCGCTGCCGCGGGTCGCTCGGTGGTCGATGCTCTGACCGCGCGAGTGAAGGGCGCGGTTGGAGCGGGCGGCCCGGCGCGAGTGTCGCTCGGCGAAGTGTCCGAGATGATTGATGTTGTGCGCTTGGGTCTTTCGGCCGGTCTTTCGTTTGATGCGGCGCTTGAGATTTTCTGCGCCAACCGCCGGTCAGTGCTGGCTCTTCGCCTTGAGCGCGCCTGCATGGCGTGGCAGGTGGGCGTGGGCACGCGTGAGGACGAGTTGTTGGCCGCCGCGCGCGACCTGGACGTGCGAGCGCTCGAGACCTTTGCCATCACGGTGGGGCAGGCGCTCGCCCTGGGTGCCCCACTTGCCGAGACGCTGGCCGCTCAAAGTCGCGAGATCCGTGCGGCTCATCGCGCCGCGGTCGAGCGCGAGATCGAGCGTGCGCCCGTCAAGCTGCTGATTCCCACCGGCACGCTCATCTTGCCGGCGTTGCTTCTGTCCATATTGGGCCCGCTGCTGGGAGCAGGCGGGATGATGTAGGGAGGAATACATGAACACGATGACTGACGCTGCTGGCAAGGTCCAGGGCTGGGCGTTTTGCCGGGCGGCACATGTTCGTCAGCGCGCCAAGGAACTATTGCAGGAGGAGAGTGCACAGGGTACCACCGAGTATGCCATCTTGGTCGGCGTGCTCGTGGTGATCGCGATTATCGCCATCGTCGCATTTAAGGGCAAGGTCCAAGATCTATGGAACGCTATCAGCGAGGGCATCAACAGCCTGTAGAGGGCGAGCGCCCCATCGGGGTGCTGCTGGTGTTTGCTTGCCTGACCGTGGCGATAGCGGCGGTGCTTTGGGGGCTTAACGCCGCGCGGCAGCAGCGTCCTGGGACCGCCTCCGATTTGGGCTCAGATTCGGCGGTGGCGTCTCAAAAAGATGAGATGCGAGATGCGGACGATTCGGATGTCGCTGTCACGGCGCAAACCTTTCTGCGGACGCTCGACAAGCGGTCTGGCACTGCGACGGATTCGCCTGAGGGCAACGCGATTGCGGTCCGGCTTGCATGGTCCGAGGACCGACCGATGACCGAAGCGGCGGCGGATATGCTGCGTGCCTATCGCGAGGTACCCACGGCGCAACTTGCTCTGAGCGGCTATCTCGACATCAAGGGAAACGTGTGGGGCGCCATCGTGCGCGACGGACGCGGCTGGGTCGATATGGTGACAATTGCCGCGGATGCTGGCGATGCTTCGTGTCGTCTGCGCGCCGTGCGCCTGAGCCCGCAGGCAACGGACTCAAAGGAGGGATCGTGAAATGCATGATGTCCTGCGTGAGGAATCTGCCCAGGCGACGGTCGAATACGCCATTGTCACGGTGGCGCTGTTATCGATCGTGCTGGCGATCGCGGGACTTTGGCGTGCCGGCACCGATGGGCGCTTGGCGGCGCTGGTTGAGCGGGCGGCATCCCATAGCGTTGCCTCGACGTCGGTTATCGACGCCGCTGCGGCCGCTAAGGACATCGCGTTGTATTGATGCCGCGCGCGAGGACCGGGCGCAGTCTACGGTCGAGGCCGCTTTTTTGCTGCCGACGTTTCTGACACTCATCCTTCTCGCGCTGCAACCGGTGTGCCTGCTCTATACGCGCGCGGTCATGGAGTCTGCCGCCGCCGAGACCGCGCGGCTCATGACCACGACGACGGCGGAGGACGACGATCTTAAGGAGTTCACCCGCCGCCGACTTGCCGCAGTGCCCAACGTTTCGATCTTTCATGCCGGCGGGCCGTTGTCGTGGGATATCGAGCTTGGCCGGGCCGGTGCGGGTGGCGTCTCGTCCGTGTCCGTTTCCGGCGAGGTCAAGCCGTTGCCTGTGATCGGTGCGTTTGCGCAGGCTATGGGTGGTACCGCCGAGGGCGGCTACGTTGAGCTCAAGGTCGATGTCTCGTATCAATCGCGTCCCGAATGGCTGGAGGGAGATTATGATTCGTGGATTGCTGCATGGGATTAAGTGTTTCTGGTCTAGACGCGTTTTGACGCACCGTCCGAGCTGCCATCGCAAGCGAGGCGGCTTTATGGGTCGAGCCGGTGTCGATCTGTTTATCGAAGACGGCGCCTATACCACGCTTTCTTCTGCCGTGGTCATCCTAGTGGTGCTCACATTGTTGTTTTCGTCGACCGCGGCGATATGGAGCATGTCGCGTGCCGGGGATACCCAGGTGGCGGCTGATAGCGGCGCGCTGGCGGGTGCCAACGTAGTGTCGTCCTATCACACGGCTGCCACGGTGGTTGATGCGAGCATCTTGAGTCTGGGGCTGGCGGGGTTTGCCACGATCGGGACGGGCCTGGTCGCCATCCTCATCCCGGGTGCCGAGCCGGTTGCCGGCAATATGGTCGACACTGGGATTGAGATCATTAAAACGCGCAACAAGTTTGCCAAAAGCGCATCGGAAGGCTTACAGAAAATCGAGACGGCTCTGCCGTATCTGATCGCCGCGCGTGCCACGCAGGCGGTGTCGGCGCAGGATACCGATAGTGTGACCTATACCGGTACGGCGCTTGCCGTGCCCAGGACATCCGAGTCTGACTTCGCTGCGCTCAAAGGATCAGAGATCTCGACCGATGCCATCGAGAGCACCTCAAAAGACCTTGACTATGCTGCCAAGGAACTGAAGAAAGCGTCCGAAAAAACGTCAAAGGCCAAGGAACGCGCCTGGCTTGCCGACTGCGGTTGGTCGGACAGAGGCGCAGTCGGAAACTGTTCGTGCATGTGGGAACGCGCGAGGAGCTTGGCGAAGCTTTCGGATATTGAGAATCCGCACTATGCCTCGAGTGTCACATGGGAGCCGCAAGTGGCGCTCGATCGCGCGAAGGCCTATTACCGCTTGCGCCTTGCAAACGAGGCACCTCAGGGCTCAAGCGTCGAGATGAAGGCGGAGTCGGCGGCGCGCAAGGCGTTTTACACCTATGCGAGTACAGAGGTCAATCGTGCATATGTAACCGAGGACGGAGATGCAGTCACTTCCCATATCCCGCTGTTGCCGCGCAACGCTGACGAGGTGCGAGCGACGGAACTCTATACCGATGCGGCGTGGCCAACCAGTGCCATCGATGGCAAGACGTATCTGCATTACGGAACGAGTTGCCCCAACTATAAGAAGGGGTCGCCAGGCGGGTTAGCCTCGGTTGCTGATTATGACGGGCAGGACAGATGCAACAGATGCCATTTTGGCGTTTCGTCGCTCGGTGCCGTTGCAGCGCCTTCGACTTCTATCGAAAACGGCTTCGAATACCACTTTGACAAGTTCAAAGACGCCCTGGAAGACTACGTCGAATGCCGCAACAAAGAACTCGAACTTGAGCGTCAGACCGAGGATGAGGCCGATCGTGCGGGCAATGCGTTTGACCAGGCCATCAAGGAGCTTTCCGGCGAGCGCCCGCGTATCGCCCCACCTGGCCGCAACGGCGTGGTTGCCTTTGCGGCTTCGGGTGCCATCTCGAGTCCCGATGAGCTCAACTCTTCGTTTAACACGGCAGTCAGGCTTGGCGATCGCGGTGCTATCTCTGCCGCGGTGCTGGCGCCCGATGAAGCGACGGCGCAAAACAACGTGCTTTCGCGATTTTTCTCGACATTGAAGGAACGCTCGGGCGGCGTTGCCGGCGCACTCGATGGCGTCATGGATGTTTGGGGACGGCTGCTTGTGGGATACGGAGACATCCAAGGTTCGGCCGACGAACTTATGGACGAGATGATTAAAGACCTAGGAGGGGGCAGCGGCGCGTTGGGCTCCATCGCATCGTGGCTTGGCGATACCGTTTCGGCGTCCGTGGCGGCGTTGGGTCTGGAACCGTGCGACTTGCGCCTGCGAAAGCCAGTGCTGACCGATTCCGCCAACGTCATTAAGAGTCCGGGGTCTGACATTGCGGGTCTCTCTCAAGCGCAAGACAAGCTGCGAAGTATTCCGTTGGGCGTGACCGATCCCAAGGCGCTTTGCGAGGCGTTGGAATATCAAGTCGAACGCACCATTAGCGGTACGGTGTTCACGCTTGCGGAGATTCCTCTGCCCGGCGGCGGCTCCATCCCACTCACCGTCGATGTCGCCACGCTGGTTGGCGCTCTGGGCGGTGGGTCGTAATGAGTATCCGCATGCGTCTGCGTGAGGAGCGCGCCCAAGCGACGGTGGAGATGGCGGTGGTTACGCCCGTTTTGCTGGTGCTGGCACTCATCGTGTACAACGTCATGATCTTTGCCAGCGCTGTCGCGCGCTTCGACCGCGTGGTACCCGACATCGTGTTGGCGCACGCCGTGGCGTCGGAGGGGGAGGGCGACGAAAGCTCTGCCGATGCCTCGGCGACGGTTCAGACTCAAATTCTGAATGCCATGGAAGGCTATGACTTGCGGATCGAAGTGTCGAGCGAACAAGGCGCGGAGGCATCGGATGGTGGCCTGCTCTCCCTATCCGGTACGTTTAGGACCTACACCTGCACCATGCACTACGAGCCGTGGCCGACTTCTCTCAGCATCGCTGGCGTTTCGCTGGGGGCGCCGACAACGTTGTCGCACGAGCGCGCGGTGACGGTCGATCCATGGCGTCCGGGGGTGGTCATGTGACCGCGGTCTCGTCCTACATCGCCTACGCGCGGGCACTCAACAGGCTGGGTTGGACGCCGGCCGAGTTTGCGGTGGCGGAGTCGTTTGTCGTGCGCCTGCGCGGCATGCTGGGACGGCGTCCGGTTGCCGCCAACGGCCTGCCGCTCGTCATGGCGTTTCCACGCTGCTCTTCGGTCCATACGTGTTTTATGGCCTATCCCATCGACATCGCCTTCATCGATCGCGACGGCAATATCCTCGCGCGCTACGAAAACGTTCGTCCTTGGCGCATGTGCTCCTGCCCCGGCGCCTGGGCCGTACTAGAGCGTCCCTCAATCATTGTTTCGACCCCTGCTCTCCAACGCGTGCCGGCTTAAGAATTGGCGACAGTGGACTTTCGTCATACGAAATTGGGTAAGATGGAGGAGAAGATGCATGGATGTTGAGATCCATCCCAACGCTAAAAAGCACCTGACGGAAAAGCAGGTGCTTAGCGCTTGGCTTGCGGTTACTGAGTGCATTCGTCGCGAGTCGAAGGACGAGCCGCCGAGATGGCTTGCGATTGGATGGCTCCCAGACGGACGAAGCGTGGAGCTTGTCGCGGTCGAGCTTGTCCGTGGGTGGCTTATCATTCATGCCTTGTCTCCAGTCCAGAAGAAATTTTGGCAGGAGATTGAACGGGCTCGGCAAAGGGGTCGATGATGGGCAAGACGTATACGGCCGCTAATGGTCAGGTTGTAACGGATGAAATGATTGACGCGTGGTGCGAGTCGTACGAGCGCGGAGAGTTTCCGGATGGCGAACACACCGTTGGTGGGATCGTGCATGGACGGCCCCCACTCTCAGGTGAGGGGACGGCAACGCTGTCGGTCAAGATTCCTCTGGGAATGAAGGAGGCCATTCGTCGACGGGCGGCTGCCGAGGGGATGACGCCAAGTGAGTTTGCCCGTGCGGCTCTGAGCGAAAAACTTCTTGCTGCCGGCTGATGCCTCTGACGTGCCGATTTAAAGAACCGAGGCTGTGCTCAAAAACTTTTTTGAAATTCTCGGTTGACCGGAACGCGTCCTTGGTTATACTAATCAAGCCTTGAAACAAGGCACACCTCAAATGGCTGGGTAGCTCAGTTGGTAGAGCAGAGGACTGAAAATCCTCGTGTCAGGGGTTCGATTCCCTTCCCCGCCACCTTGAATTGACTAGGACCTCTGCAAAGGGGTCCTTTTCTTTTATCGAGGGCTCTGCGGAAATTGCGTCCCGGAATTTGGCTTCAGAGTGGGATGCGTTTTCCGCTTTGAGGCCGCTTGGGAAAGCGCGACCCGGAATCCGGCGTCAGAATGGGATGTGCTTTCCTTTTGCGGTCTTTGGCGGAAACTGCGTCCCAGATCCCGCGCTCAGAACGGGATGCATTTTCCGGTTGAGGCCTCGAACGGAAAATGCATCCCAGTCTTTTGCGAAAAACGGGATGCGCTTTCCGGCCGCCTACTTCCGGCGCATATGTTCATCTCGGCGCGCCATCTCGGGCCCGCCCAGAGATTCCTCCCCACTTTCGCGTCACTTTACAGACCGTTCGGTCGCCTGTCCGCACACGCGGGTATACTCAAAACGATACTTTTCCTATGCAATACGATGCAGGCTCGGCCTGCACGATCCGAAGGGGGCAGTGATGGAGAGGATACTCGGCGTTAATCTCTCTGGCTGGTTTATTCCCGAGCCTTGGGTGACCCCGTCGCTATACGCGGCGACCGGTGCATCCAACGCGGCCGAGCTGCAGGAGGCCATGGGCACCGCCGCCTATAACGAGCGCATGCGCCGCCATTACGAGACGTTTGTGAGCGAGGACGATTTTCGCCGCATGGCGCAGATCGGTCTCAATGCCGTGCGTCTGCCGGTGCCCTGGTATGCCTTTGGCTCACAGGAGTCCGATGCCTCCTACATATCGGTTGTCGATTACATCGACCGCGCGATTGAGTGGGCTGCCAAGTACGACATCCGCGTGCTGCTCGATCTGGCAACTGTGCCCGGTGGCCAGGGCGATTCCAACGATTCACCCACCACGCCGGAGGCTGTCGCCGAGTGGCATTCGTCCACCAACGGCCGTCATGTCGCACTCGACGTGCTCGAGCGCTTGGCCGATCGCTATGGCGAGGCCGAGAGCCTGCTGGGCATTGAGCTGCTGGACACGCCGCAGATGAGCGTTCGCAAGAGCCTCTTCACCATGACGGATGGCATTCCTGCTCACTACCTGCGCAATTTCTATCGCGATGCCTACGAGCTCGTCCGTTCGTATATGCCCGAGGATAAGATCGTCGTCTTCTCGTCTTCGGGGCATCCCAGCGAGTGGAAGCATTTTATGCGCGGCGCCAAGTATAAGAACGTCTACATGGACCTTCACCTGTACCATTACCGCGACGAGTATGCGCTCGACATCACGAGCCCCCGCGGGCTGACGACGGCGATTTCGCGTAACAAGCGCGAGCTTAAAGAAGCGATTTCGACTGGGTTCCCCGTGCTGGTGGGCGAATGGTCGGGCGCGGCGATCTTTGCCAACTCGTCGGTTACGCCCGAGGGCCGCAATGCCTACGAGCGCGTGTTTATCGCCAACCAGCTAGCTTCGTTTGCGCCGGCTGCCGGTTGGTTCTTCCAAACGTGGAAGACCGAGAAGCGCATCGCAGCATGGGACGCCCGCGCGGCGCTCGGCACGCTCGAGCGCGGCATGATTGAATAGGTTGATATGACGCAAAACAGCGCCCATACGGGCAAACTCTATGTGGTCGGCACGCCCATCGGCAACCTGGGCGACCTGTCCCCGCGCGTTGGCGAGGCGTTTGCCGCCGCCGATGCCATCTGCTGCGAAGACACGCGTGTGACGTCAAAGCTGCTGATGCACCTGGGCATTTCCAAGCCGCTTGTCCGTTGCGACGAGAATGTGATCGCTAGCCGCGCTGCCGGCCTGGTCGACCGTCTGCTGGCGGGGGAGACCCTTGCCTTTGCCTCGGACGCCGGCATGCCGAGCGTGTCCGATCCCGGCCAGGCGTTGGTCGAGGCGGCGCGTGAGGCCGATGTGCCCGTCGAAGTTATTCCCGGGCCCTCTGCTTGCGTCACGGCGCTTGTTTCGTCCGGCATTCCCTGCGAGCATTTTTTCTTCGAGGGCTTTTTGGGCCGAAAGCACGGCGACCGCGTGCGCCGTTTGCAGCGCCTTGCCGTGGTGCCCGGCGCACTCATCTTCTACGAGTCTCCACATCGCATCGTGGCGACGCTCGAGGCCGTGGCGGAGGTCTTTCCCCAGCGTGAGGTTGCCGTCTGTCGCGAACTTACCAAGCTGCACGAGGAGGTCTTGCGCGGGCCCGCTGACCAGCTTGCCGAGGAGCTGCGTGCTCGCGGCGAGGTAAAGGGCGAGATTGCGCTGGTCATCGCGCCGCCGAGCGAGGACGAAGAGGCCGGTATCGCGCCGGTTGGCGCCGCGGCAGCGGATCCCGACGAGGCCCTGCGCGCGGATATCCGCGCCGCGCTCGAGGAGGGGGAGCCCGCGTCTGCGGTGGCCAAGCGCCTGTCTCAGAAGTATTCGCGCCGCAAGCGCGATGTCTATGCCATGGTGCTCGATATGCAATAGATGGAGGATATCCAGCCCTTGCGCTAGAATCATCCTCTGTATGCAACGTTTTTCTGGAGGACAAACCCCATGGATCAAAGCAAGCCTTCGTTCTTTATCACGACGCCCATCTACTACGTCAACGCCGATCCGCACCTGGGCACGGCTTATTCCACCATCATCGCCGACGTTCAGGCTCGCTATCGCCGTTCCGTCGGCTATAACGTCAAGTTCCTGACCGGCATGGACGAGCACGGCGAGAAGGTCGCCGAGGCCGCAGCCAAGCACAACATGACGCCGCAGGAGTGGACCGATAGCCAGGCTCCGCACTTCAAGGAGCTTTGGAGCAAGCTCGAGATTTCCAATGATGACTTCATTCGCACCACCGAGCCGCGCCAGCACCATGCCGTGCAGTACCTGTGGGAGCGCATGAAGGAGTCCGGCTACCTGTATAAGGGCAGCTACGACGGCTGGTATTGCGTGCCTGACGAGACCTACTTTACCGATACGCAGGTCCAGAAGGGCGACGAGGAGTACGGCAGCGTCGGCCAGCACCTGTGCCCCGACTGCCACCGTCCGCTTGAGCGCGTGCAGGAGGAGTCCTACTTCTTTAAGCTTTCCGCCTTCCAGGACAAGCTGCTTAAGCTCTATGACGAGCATCCCGACTTTGTCGAGCCTGCGTTTCGCATGAACGAGGTTCGCAGCTTTGTCGAGGGCGGCCTTAACGACCTTTCCGTGAGCCGTACGAGCTTTGACTGGGGCATTCAGGTCCCGTTTGACGAGGGTCACGTGACCTACGTGTGGTTCGATGCGCTGCTCAACTATATGACGGCCGTCGGCTACGGTGTCGACACCGACGAGGCGCGTGCCGAGCTGGCCTATCGCTGGCCCGCGCAGTTCCACATCGTGGGTAAGGACATCATCCGCTTCCACTGCGTCATTTGGCCCGCCATGCTCATGGCCATCGGCGAGGCCCTGCCCGAGCACGTCTTTGCCCACGGCTTCCTGACCGTGCGCAATGCCGAGACCGGCAAGGCCGAGAAGATGTCCAAGAGCCGCGGCAACGCCATCGCTCCGCAGGACGTTATCGACATGCTGGGCGTCGAGGGCTATCGCTACTACTTTATGACCGACGTCGTCCCCGGCACCGACGGTGCCATCAGCTTCGACCGCATGGAGCAGGTCTACAACGCCGACCTGGCCAACAGCTGGGGCAACCTCATCTCGCGTTCGCTCAACATGAGCGGCAAGTATTTTGACGGTTGCGCGCCCGCCAAGCCCGCATCGTTCGATGCGTTCGACAACCCGCTGGCAAAGATTGCCGACGGTTTGGTCGAGCGCTACATGGCCAAGATGGACGTGCTCGATTACGGTGGAGCCAAGGACGAGGTCATGGAGCTCATCCACGCCGCCAACCACTACATCGAGGACTCCGAGCCTTGGGCACTTGCCAAGGACGAGGCCAAGGCTGACGAGCTGGCGTTTGTGATCTACAACCTGCTCGAGGCCATCCGCATTGCCGCTCACCTGCTGATGCCGCTCATGCCCCAGACTTCTGCCGAGGCTCTGCGCCGCCTGTCCTGCGAGGACGAGGCCGCGAGCGACGACCTCAAGGGCATTTGCGCTTGGGGCCTGCTTGCTGGTGGTCAGCCCGTCGAGAAGGGCGATCCGCTGTTCCCGCGTCTGGCGTAGAGACCGCGCGAGCGCCATATCGGCAATTTGCTGTTTAGCTGTAAGGGCATGGCCGCCACGGTCCATGCCCTTTTGTTTCAAGACGCCGCCATCATGCTAAGGAGGCAACCATGACAACTTCGCCTTTGGCAAACCCCACGGCCACCAGGGAGCTGCTAGAGGAGTTTGGCCTTGCGACTAAGCATCGCCTGGGCCAGAACTTTCTAATCGACAATCATGTGATCGAGCGTATCTGCGAGCTTGCCGAGCTTGCAGGTGACGAGCGCGTACTCGAGGTGGGTCCGGGTTGCGGCACGTTGACACTTGCGTTGCTGCAGGAGGCGGCGTGCGTTACGTCCATTGAGGCCGATCCTGAGCTCGAACCGGTGCTCGACGCCCACGCCGCCGACTATGCCAACTTCCGCTTTATCATGGGCGACGCGCTTAAGGTGAGCCCGGAGCAGATTGAGCAGGCTGCCGGCGGCGAGCCCACGGTATTTGTCGCGAACTTGCCCTATAACGTGGCGGCGACGATCATTTTGCAATTTTTCCAGACGATGCCGGCGCTCAAGCGTGCCGTCGTCATGGTGCAAAAGGAGGTTGCCGATCGCATTGCCGCAGTGCCGGGCAACAAGACCTATGGCGGCTATACGGCAAAGCTCGGCCTGTATGCGCAGGTGACGGGTCGTTTTGAGGTACCGCCGCGTTGCTTTATGCCGGCGCCGCACGTGGATTCGGCCGTCGTGCGTATCGACCGTGTTGACGGCGTGGTGCCCGAGGGGCTCGATCGCGAATTTGTGGCCCGCGTGATTGATGCTGCATTTGCTCAGCGTCGCAAGACCATCCGCAATTCCATGAGCGCCAACGGCTTTGCCAAGGACGTGCTCGATGCTGCCTTTGAGGCTTGCGGTATTGCACCCACCACGCGCGCCGAGACGCTTGATGTTGCTGACTTTGTCCGTCTGGCCCAGGAGCTAATCCATGACGCTTAATGCCGAACGCGTGACGTTTACCAAGAAAAAGAAGACGGTTGCTTGTCCCGTGCCCTTGGCGCCGCTTGCCGACACGCATGCGCATCTGCTTTCGTTTTGGGGCAAAGAAGTGCCCGAGACGCTCGTGCGCGCCAAAGCCGCGGGCGTCGACCTGTTGGTGACGATGTTCGACCCCATCGCTGACAAACGCAGCGTGACGGACTATAGCGACTGGCTCGTGCGCGAAATTCTGCCGATGCAGGATATCCCGCAGATCAAGTATCTTGCCGGCGTGCATCCGTATGGTGCGCCGGACTATACCGACGACGTTCACGCGCAGGTCGTTGCCGCACTCGATGACCCCTTATGCGCCGGTATTGGCGAAATCGGCCTGGACTACCACATGGACTATGACGACGATATCGCGCCGGCACCCCATAACGTGCAGATTGACTGCATGACGCGCCAGCTCGAGCTTGCCGTGTGCCGTAACGTGCCGGTGGAGCTGCATCTGCGTCACGAGGACTCGGATGGGGAGCGCACCTCGCATATGGATGCGTACAACGTGCTTCGTGAGGTGGGCGTGCCCCAGGCCGGTTGTGTGCTGCACTGTTTTGGCGAGGACCGCGCCACGATGGAGCGCTTTGTGGAGCTGGGCTGCTATATCGCCTATGGTGGTGCGGCCACCTTTAAGCGCAACGACGACGTGCGCGAGGCATTTGCGGCAACCCCACTCGATCGAATTTTGTTCGAGACGGATTGCCCGTATATGGCTCCAGAGCCCATCCGCGGTCTTGAATGCGAGCCCGCAATGATCTCCATTACGGCAAACGCGCTGGTTAACGACCGTGTCGATCGCACGGGTGAGGACGCCGAAACAATCGTGCAAGCCGCTTGGGAGAATGCCTGCAAACTTTTTCAAAAATAGTTCTTGCGTTCGTGGTGGCACTCCGTTATTCTAATTCCTGCACGCGGGCGTGGCGGAATTGGCAGACGCGTACGGTTCAGGTCCGTATGGGGGCAACCCCATGAAGGTTCAAGTCCTTTCGCCCGCACCATTAAATTAAAGAGCTCCCAGCAATGGGAGCTTTTTTGTTATGGGCCCATCACAGGGACTTGAACCTGTGAAGGAGCGAGCGTAAAGAAAACGCGGAGCGTTTTTAGCGAGCTGGCGAGGACGCCGGCAGGCGGCCGAAGCCGGTGCGGATCCGCGAAGCGGATACGCGGACGTCCTTTCGCCCGCACCATTGATTGAAAGAGCTCCCAGCAATGGGAGCTTTTTGTTATGGGCCTCTTGTTGATGTCACGTTGCTGCTTCGTGCGGGTATCCTAATGCCAACGTGTGCCTATCAGAGGAGAGACCATGCTGTTGTCCGGTATCATCGCCGCCCTTACCAGCCTTTTGATTCCCATCATCATCCTGTTGCTGCTGCTTCCCAACGCCTGCTATGTCGTTGAACAACAGCATGCCGTGATCATCGAGCGCCTGGGCAAGTTTAACCGCATCGTCAACGCGGGCTTCCACATGAAGGTGCCCGTGATCGACCGCAAGGCCGCCACGGTGAGCCTGCGCACCATGAAAAACGGTTTTGGCATCGACGTTAAGACCCAGGACAACGTGACCATCGGCCTTGAGGTCTCTGCTCAGTACCACGTGAGCTATGACATGGGCGCCGGCCCGGCAGATTCGGGTATCTACAAGAGCTACTACATGCTGCAGGAGCCCGTCGACCAGATGCGTGACTTCATCACCGACGCCCTGCGCTCTTCGATCCCCGTCTACACACTCGATGAGGTCTTTGCCAAGAAGGATGACATCGCCAAGGATGTCAACGCTACCGTTTCCGAGCAGATGGCCGCCTACGGCTTCACCCTCGTGTCGACGCTCATCACCAAAATCGCACTGCCGACCGAGGTTGAGAACTCCATGAACGACATCAACGCTGCCCAGCGCAAGCGCGCTGCGGCACAGGAGCTCGCTGAGGCCGACCGCATCAAGCGCGTCACCGAGGCGACCGCCGAGGCTGAGGCTATGGAAAAGGCGGGCGAGGGCATCGCCAACCAGCGCAAGGCCATCGCGCTGGGTATCAAAGATTCGCTCGAGATCATCCAAGAGACGGGTGTCGGCAATGACGAGGCCAACCAACTGTTCATGTTTACGCAGTGGTCCGAGATGATGACGGAGTTCGCTCGCACGGGTAAAACCTCGACGGTCGTGCTGCCGAGCGACTTTTCGCAGTCGGCCTCTATGTTCGAGCAGATGCTGGCTGCCGGTAAGGTTCAGAACGAGTCAAAGGAGTAGGCACGCGTGAAATACACCGTCGTTTGTGCTGGCAAGCTCAAAGAGCGCTTTTGGAAGGACGCGTGCGCTGAGTACACCAAGCGCCTAGGCGCCTATGCCAAGGTGGATATCCGCGAGGTGGCCGATATCGACCCGGCTAAGGCGGGCGGCGTGGATGCCGCGCGCGACAAGGAGGGGGCGGCAATTCTTGCTGCATTGCCGTCTCGAGCGCATGTGATCCTGCTGGCTATCGAGGGCAAGGAGCGTTCGAGTGAGGAGCTCTCGGCGAGGCTCGACGATCTTATGCTACGAGGCAGCAGCGACATCGCCTTTGTGATTGGCGGTTCGGACGGCGTGAGCGATGAGGTGCGCGCCCGCGCCGACGAGATGCTCAGCTTTGGACGCATTACCTTGCCGCATAACTTGGCGCGCGTGGTGCTGCTGGAGCAAATCTACCGCGCCTGCAAGATCAGCCGTGGCGAGCCGTATCACAAATAGGTCGGCAATACGAAACAATGGCGTGGGACAATACCTTTCGTTTTGAGGAATGTGTCTGAAAGGACTATGAGATATGAAGATTGGATTTGTCGGTTTTGGCAATATGGCGAGCGCTATGGCCGATGGCTGGATCGCTGCCGGTGTAGCTGCGAGCGACATGTGCGCCTGCGCGGGTCGCTACGACGCACTGGTTGAGCGCTGCGAGGCGCGCGGCATGGTCGCCTGCCACGATGCCGCCGAGGTTGTCGCCGCATCCGATATCGTGGTCGCTGCGGTCAAACCGTACATGATCGAGAAGGTATTCGCCCCGCTCAAGGATGCTCTTGCCAAAAAGGTCGTTCTGTCGGTTGCCTGGACCTGGGACAGTGCCAAGTGGGAGCAGGTCCTGCCGGGCGTCGCGCATATCTCGACGGTGCCCAACACACCGGTTTCGGTGGGCGAGGGCGTCATCGCTTGCGAGAAGGCTTCCACGCTTAGTGATGAGCAGAGCGCAGTGGTGCTTGATCTGCTTGGCAAGCTCGGTGCGGTGGTCGAACTCGATACGAGCCTGCTGTTTGTGGGCGGCACGGTGGGTGGTTGCGCTCCGGCATTTGTCGCCATGGCAATCGAGGCCCTGGGCGATGCAGCGGTCAAGCACGGTATCCCGCGTGCCGATGCCTATCGCATTGTGAGCCAGATGGTGTTGGGTACGGCAAAGCTGCAGCTTGCAACTGGCCAGCATCCTGCGGCGATGAAGGATGCCGTATGCTCGCCCGGTGGTGCCACCATCAAGGGCGTCGTTGCGCTCGAGGACGCCGGCATGCGCAGCGCCCTGGTCAAGGCAATCGACGCAACTCTCCAGTAAAACCGACCAAAAAAAGGAAGGGTTTATTTTTGGCAGGTATTTTCTGCGGTTTTGTCCTTTTAGCGAAAAGCGCCCCGCAACTGGCTCAATTCCAGTTGCGGGGCGCTTGCGTTTGCCCAGATAAAACAGACCAAAATAAACCTGTCCCTTTTTGGCAGGTTAGTCCCAGAAGCTGTCTTCCTCATCCTCGGACTTGGGTCCGCGGTCGACGTACATCTTATGGGTACGCTTCTCCATTACAAAGGCAAGAATCGCAAATAACAGGATGCCGCCGGCGAAAAGGATGGCAAAACCGGTGCGGGTGCCAAACAAAAAGGAAAAAACTGCGTCCATTGGGTGCCTTCTTGCGTAGTTGAGTTGGGTCGTAAACGCTCATAAGTATATACTTGCCCATACATGTACAAGGTTGCAACCTAAATGGAATGTATATCGCCGGAGGATCTAATGCTTGATATCAAGTTTGTTCGCGAGAACCCCGATGCCATCGATGTCGCCATGGCTAACCGCCAGACGTCTTGGGATCGCGAGAAGTTCTTTGAGCTCGACGACGAGCGCCGTGCCGTCATCACCGAGGTCGAGGAGCTCCAGGCTACGCGTAACGCCGAGTCCAAGAAGATCGGCGCCCTGATGAAGGAGGGCAAGAAGGACGAGGCCGAGGCCGCCAAGGAGGCCGTGCGCGCCGTCAACGAGAAGATTGACGGTCTGGCCGAGCGCCGTACTGCTCTCGAGCAGGAGCAGTACGACTTCATGGCTCACCTGCCCAACATTCCTTGCGAGGCCACGCCGTACGGCAAGGACGAGGACGAGAATATTGAGCGCCGTCGTTGGGGCACCCCGCGCGAGTTCGACTTCGACTTTAAGCCGCATTGGGATCTGGGCACCGATCTGGACATCCTCGACTTCGAGCGCGGCAACAAACTCTCCGGCAGCCGTTTTACCGTTCTCGGTGGCGCTGGCGCCCGCCTGGAGCGCGCCCTCATCAACTTCTTCCTCGATACGCACACCAGCCGTGGCTTTAAGGAGTGGTGGCCGCCCATCGTCGTCAAGCGTCAGACCATGTTTGGCACGGGTCAGCTGCCCAAGTTCGAGGACGACGCCTATCACGTCTCGGGCGACAACTTCCTGATCCCCACCGCCGAGGTCGTGCTTACCAACCTGCACGCCGGCGAGGTCCTCGATGCCGACACTCTGCCGCGTCGCTACACCGCCTTCACCCCCTGCTTCCGCGAGGAGGCCGGTTCCGCCGGTCGCGATACCCGCGGCATCATCCGTCAGCACGAGTTCGACAAGGTCGAGATGGTCAAGTTCGCTAAGCCGGAGGAGTCCGACGAGGAGCTCGAGAGCATGACCGCCGAGGCCGAGTATCTGCTGCAGCAGCTGGGCCTTCCGTATCGCGTGATTAGCCTGTGCACCGGCGACTTGGGCTTCTCTGCCCGTCAGACCTACGACGTCGAGGTCTGGCTGCCGAGCTACAACGCCTACAAGGAGATCAGCTCCTGCTCCAACTGCGGCGACTTCCAGGCCCGCCGCGCCAACATCAAGTACCGCGACCCCGAGAACTTCAAGGGCTCGCGTTACCTGCACACCCTTAACGGTTCCGGCCTGCCGGCTGGTCGTACCATGGCTGCCATTCTGGAGAACTACCAGAACGCCGACGGCACCATCACGATCCCCGAGGTTCTGCGTCCTTACATGGGCGGTCTCGAGAAGATCGAGCCGGTCGCGTAACTTGGCTGCATAGGGGATATGCAAGGGCGCTCCTTCGGGGGCGCCCTATTTCGTGCGCAGGTCCATACCATGCAGTGCGGACAGCTCGATAGAAAACACACGAACAAAAGTTCTGTATACATGCATTTACCTGCTATGCTTTTGCTAACTAAGAGCAAGAGAAAGGGGATGTGATGGAGCTGTTCGACGAGCGGGTTGTGTTGTTCCAGAGTGATGAGGGCGGGGAGCACCTGCTGGTAACGTGCGAGCCGTCGGGTATGGGTGGCTTGGTGGTTCGGCAGACGAGTGAGGGACCATTGACGCAATGGTGCTATGAGGAGTCGCCGCATGTGGTCGAGACGTTTGTGGCGCATGAGGCGCTTGTTGTCCTTGAGCACTTCTATGGCGTTGGATCTTCTAATCAGGTGGCCCGAATGCTGAGCATTTCGTTTGCCGACTACGACTGTGCCCAACGGGTGCGGTCGCTTCTGGGGGAGCTTGGCGTCGGGTTCGATGTGATCGAAAAGCCAATCGATCGTACGAAAAGCGCTGATGCTCGTGGTGCAGCGTGACAAATTGCGGCCCGCGCGAAAAAGTTTGAGATTTTGCTTGACTCTAATGAACTAAAGTGGTTTTATATGTCTTGCGCTGCGGCGTTACCTCAGCTGGATAGAGGGTCTGACTACGAATCAGAACGTCATAGGTTCGAATCCTATACGCCGCACCAATTGA